>CASTMW010000080.1 GCA_949450265.1 uncultured Eggerthellaceae bacterium
GACCGTTGGGCTTCGGAGGGATGAGGCCGCCAAGCGCGGCAGAACATCAACGCTGCGACAACAATGTGGGAGGTGGGCGAGGATGGTGAGCGTGTCGGGGTGTATGTTGAAGGCAGGATTTGAAGGTTGGGAGCCATCATGGTCGATACGAGTCCGCAAGTCACAAACGATGTGGCGAAGGTCCCCGCACAAGGGGGCGACAATCCGTTCAAGCAGACGCTCACCGTCTTCGACATGGTGGTGTATGGGCTGATCATGATGGTGCCCATAGCCCCCATGGGCATCTACGGCGGGGTGTTCCAAGCGTCCGGGGGCATGCCTGCGTTGGCGTATGCCATCGGCTTCATCGCCGTGCTGTTCAGTGTGCTCTCCTTCGCCATCATGATCCGCATCTTTCCCTCATCGGGGTCCATCTATACCTACGTCACCCATATCATGGGCACGGGTGTAGGTTTCATCGCGGGGTGGCTGATGCTGCTCCAGTACCTCGTCTCGCCCACGCTCATGTACATCATTGCGGGTACGGCGCTCAACGGGTTCGTTCCGCAGATCCCGGTATGGGCATGGTGTCTGATGTTCCTTGCGCTGGTGTCGGTCGTGTCCTTGCGAGGCATGCAGACGACCATGATGGTCAACCGTATCGCCCTGGCGGCCGAGCTTGTCATCCTGGCGGTGTTCGTGGGGATGGGCATCTTCTATGTTGCTTCGCATCCCTCCACCAGCAGCTTCTCCGCCACGGCGCTGTTCAACCCGCAGACCTTCGATTTCGCGAACATGATGTCGGCGGTCTCTCTGTCGGTGCTCTCCTATGTGGGATTCGGGGTCATCGCCACGCTGACCCAGCAAGCGAAGGACGAGCGGGAGGGCCCACCGCGCGCCATGATGATCATGGCGCTCATCTTGGTGGTGCTCTTCGCGGGGCAATGCTTCATCGCCACGTGCATCGACCCTTCCGGGACCAGCTTCGCGAACGATCCGAATAACGGCTTCTACGTGGTGGCGCAGATGGCGGGCGGGCCGCTCCTGGCGTTGGTGTGTGCCGTGGCCGTGGCGCTTTCGCAGGGCATCTTCACGGCGCTGGTCACGCAGACGTCGGTCTCGGTCATCCTGTTCTCCATGGCGCGTGGTGGGTCGCTGCCCAAGATCATAGCCAAGCTGAACCCGAAGACCAATGTGGCCACGAATGCTATGATCTTCGTTATCGGACTGTCGGTGGTGCTCATTTTCGTCATGCAGCCGCTGGGGATAGATTCGGTGGCGAAGGTGGCGAACTTCGGCGCGCTGGCCACCTACACGCTGCTGAACCTGTGTGTGATCGTCTTCTGCTGGTTCCAACGCAAGCAGCGCAAGCAGCCCTTGCGGCATCTGATCTTCCCGCTGATCGGGGCGCTCGTCTGCTTTAGCATCCTCATCTCGCTGGATGCGGTCGCACATATCGTGGGCGTGATATGGATCGTGATCGGCATCATCTATTATTGTGTGGTGAAGTACGCGCTCCATCGCGAGATAACGATGGGCTGATAGAGAAGAGGACCCGGCATGTCCGAAACGCACCCCGATTTCGATGCGTTCGTGGCCACCATCGCAGCGCTGCGCGCGCCTGACGGTTGCCCGTGGGATCGTCAGCAGACCCACCGCTCCATCGCGTCGAACATGGTGGAAGAGGCGTATGAGGCCGTGGATGCCATCGAAGCGGACGACATGGCGCATCTGCGCGAAGAGCTGGGAGATGTGCTGTTACAGGTGGTCCTGCAAAGCCAAATAGCTGCCGACGGGGGCGCTTTCACCATCGACGATGTCTGTCGCGACGTGAACGCGAAGATGATCCGGCGTCATCCGCACGTGTTCGGCGATGCTGCCGCAAGCGATGCCAACGAGGTGCTGGACCTGTGGGACCAGGTGAAGCTGGCGGAGAAGGACGCGGCATCTGAGGGGGCATCGTTGCTGGACGGGGTGCCTAAGAGCTTCCCCGCGCTGATGCAGGCACAGAAGATATCGCGCAAGGCAGCCTCGGCGGGATTCGACTGGCCGAGCGTCGATGAGGTGTGGGATAAGGTTGCTGAGGAGGTGGACGAGTTGAAGGCCGCCTACGCTGTGGCGCCGCGCTCGGGCGATGGGAAGGTCAGCAAGGACGACGCTGGCGTGCATGCGCGCGCGGTGGAGGCGGAGTTCGGGGATGTGCTGTTCAGCATGGTGAACGTGGGCCGCAAGATGGGGCTCGATGCCGAAGCGGCCTTGCGCGCAACGTGCGAGAAGTTCCGCCGCCGGTGGGCCTTCATGGAAGGTGCGGCTTCGGGTATGGGCACGCCCCTCAACGAGATGGACCAAGCGCAGCTCGAAGAGCTGTGGGCCGCTGCCAAGCTGGCCGGTCTCTAGCCGCCGCGATCCGCTGGTGCGCTGCTCATCATGGATGCTGATCGCTCCCAGATGATCAAAGGGATCGTCCTCACTTTGGCAGGAGGCGCCCTATGGGGCATCTCGGGCACCAGCGTGCAATTCCTGACCACTATGGCAGGCGCGCCGCCTGCGCTGGTCACGCTGATGCGCGTCCTTTTGGGCGGCGGCCTCTTCTTCGCCTTCCTGTTGGTGGTGCGTCGCGATACGATACGCTCCATGTTCGCCGACGCGCGCGCAGTGGTTGGCATGCTCCTGTTTGCGCTGGCGCTGTACGGCAATCAGCTCTGCTATGCCCAAACGGTGCAGCTGACCAATGCAGGAACGGCTACCGTCCTGCAGATGTTGGGGGCGGTGTTCGTGATGCTGTTCGTGTGCATCACGGCGCACAAGTTGCCGCATGCGAAAGAGCTCGTCGGACTCATCGTCGCGCTCGTTGCCAGCGTCCTCATCGCCACCCAGGGCGATGTGCGCACGCTGAACATCCACCCCATCGGCCTGCTGTGGGGCATCGCCACCGGCCTGACTACGGCGTTCTACATCCTGGTGCCGCGCCGCCTCGGGCTGTTCGAGCGCTTCGGCAGCCTATCGGTGGTGGGCACGGGCATGTTCTTGGGGACCGTGTTCGCGGTGCCGGTCTACTTCGCGCAAGGCGGCAGCATCGTTGCGGCGGGGGCGGTGCTCGGCGCGTTCGGCCCTTTCGAGTGGGTGATCTTCCTTGGCGGTCTGGTCGTGGTGGGCACGATCGGCGGTTATGGGCTCTACCTGCATGGCGTGTCCATCGTAGGTTCGGTGAAAGGCAGCCTGCTGGGCGCCATCGAGCCGGTTAGCGCAACGGTGCTGGCGGCACTGTGGTTGGGAACGGCGTTCACGGGATACGATATCGCGGGCATGGTGTTGATGTGCGTCATGGTGGCGTTCGTGACCACCGACGAAGAGCCGGACGACGGCTGACGCGTACAGGCTGGGCGTATCGTGCGGGGCTGTGAGCGCCGGGCAGACAGTGCCGAAGCCGAAGCGTTCGAGAGCAGCAGCTCCTTCCTGGGAAGGCATATGCCTGATCAGGCGATATGCTAGACCGTGAACGCATCGGGAATAACGTATTGCACAGTGGAGAGGAAGGATAGAAGTATCATGAGAGTGACGAAGCGACTGGCGGCGATGGGTGCCGCCGCATTGATGGTAGCTGCGCTTGGAGCGTTCACGGGCTGTTCGTCCAATGCGGCCAACGAAGAGGTCATCCGCACGTCGATCACCGAAGAGCTGGATCCCTACAAGAATCATGATTCCAGCGTTATAAGCCAGATCCAGACCCAGAATGCGGTGGGTCTTGCCACGATCGGCATTGATGGGGAAGAGTACGCGAACGCACTGCTGGATGGGTTCGACTACACCATCGAAGATGTGACGGTGAACGGCAACGAGGCTTCTGCCACCCTGGTCATGACGCAGAAGGACATTGACGAGGCTGAAGCGGAAGCCATCATGGAAGAGCTTGCGGCTGACCCGGCATTCCTGGAGATGTCGCAGGACGAGCGGAAGACCGCGGTAAGCGACAAGATCTTCGAGTACATCAGCAGCGTCGAGGCAGCGCCGCAAGATCCGGTCACGATCGACTTCGTCCTGAACGGTAACACCTGGGAGCTCACCGACGAATCCACCGCGCGGATGCAGAGCCTCTTCACGTTCTGATCGAATCGATCTGTGAGATGACCACCCCGCCCAGGATCAGCGCCACGCCGATGACCTGAAGCGTATCCACTCCTTCGCCGAGCACCAGGGCGGAGAGGATGATGGAGGTGGGCAGTTCGGCGGATGCCAGGATGGAGACGATGCCCGTGGGTAGGTTCTTTCCACCGATCCCGAACAGCAAGACCGGGAACATCAGGGCGAACAAGCCTTGCGTGAAACCATAGGGAGCTTCCGCTGGCATCGTGCCATCAAAGAGGAATGTGGGACACATCGCCGAGGCCAGCAAGAGCGAGCCGCAGCAGATGATGAGTCCGCGTTGCATGGGCGGAAGCTGGGTCTCCACGCGGCTTGAGAGGAACATGAACAATGCACAGGTGAAGGCTGATCCCAGCGCGCATGCCATGCCTATCGGATCGTAGTCGAAGGCGGCTGTGTTCGAGAACAGCCCGCTTGCCAGCACGGTGCCTATGATGACTACCACAGCAGCGCCCACCTCGAACGGGGTGGGCGCGCGTCGTGTGGCGATCACTTGGATGACGATGCCGATCCAGGTGAACTGGAACAGCAGCACCAGTGATACTGCCACGGGCAGGTATGACAGCGAGATGCTGTAGAGCACGCAGGTGCAGCACGTGACCACGCCTGTGCCGACCAGCTTCAACGCTTGCCGTGTCCCTATGTGCTGCCACTGCACGCCGCGAAGGCGCTGCACGCCCACAGCAGCCAAGAAGAGCAGCACACCGAAGGTGGATTGTCCTACGGTAGTCTGCTGCCACGTGAAGCCCGCAGCGTATGCCGTCTTGATGACGGGCGCCATGGTGCCATAGCTGACGCCTGCCAGGAAGACCAGCAGGGCGCTCGTGAATGTCTTGCTCCTATCCATGGACCCTATTATAGAAGCCCCTTCTCTTCGCTATACTTATGAGCTCCGATCGGAACAGGCGTGCGGCAACGCTGCCTGATGGCACAAGGAGCCCTCGTGAACATCACGGTGTACTGCGGATCCAACCATGGGACGAACGAACGCTTCACGCAGGCGGCGCAACAGCTGGGCGAATGGATAGGCAGTCGTGGCCATGTGCTGGTCTATGGTGGTAGCAGCGTCGGCTTGATGGGCACGCTCTCGCGTGCTGTGCTGACAAGCGGAGGCGCGGTCGAAGGCGTGGAGCCGCGCTTTTTCATAGAGGCTGGCGTCGCGCAGCACGACCTGACACATCTGCATGTGGTGGATACGATGGGCGAGCGCAAGGCGAAGATGATCGAGCTGGGGGATGTGTTCGTGGCGTTGCCAGGCGGCGTGGGTACGCTGGAAGAGATATCCGAGATCATGACGCGCATCCGCTTGAACCTGACGCCGGGCCCGTGCTTCTTCCTGAGCATCGATGGGTTCTACGATCCGGTGATCCAGCTGTTGCGCTCGATGGAGGCGGCCGGCTTCATCCCCGGGTTCGACCATGCGGAGTTCCGCTTCCCGCACACGGTGGACGAGCTGACTGATCAGCTGGCGCATTTGCAGCCCGACCGTGCACGATACAGCTGCGAATCGGATTGGCAGCAGCCTGGCTGGATGGAGGGCCAGATCTACGGTTGATGCCAAGAGGGGATGCTCGACCGCCCACTTTGGAGTGGCGTGGAAAGAGCCGAAGGACATTGCGCCCTTCGGCTCTTTTTCGTGCTCTTCTTTGCGGGCCATCGGACTCCGTTTTGCCTGTTGGCGACCCATTAGCTATTAGAAGAGTTTCTAGAGGTGTCTCTGCGCCGCACGAAGAGCGCTACGGCGATAACGGCTACAGCAGCTCCTGCCACGATGGACAGGGCGGTGAAGAGCGGGACATTCTGGTCGCCAGTTTGGGTGAGGGCCACGCCGCTGGTCGTGCGCGGGTTGTCTACGAAGTCCTTGATCAGCTCGGGATCGGCATTCGCGCCTTCAGGGAGTAGCGAGATGACCTCGTCCTCGGTCAGCGTGGCATCGCCGGGAAGCGGCGCTTCGGGTTCTGCAGGCTCTTCCGGCTCACCCACGATCGCATCATCGGGCGGTGCCGGAGAGATGATGTCTGTGGGTGGCGTGGGACTCAGATCGGGAGCTTGGGGGGTATCCGGCACGGGAACGCCTTCAGGTCCTACATCGATCGCTGAGGTGTATAGGACGTTGATCGTGTTGTCATCGGAATTGGGATCCAGCACGATCTCGGACGGGTATGTGTCGATAACGTAGAGGTCGTTCAGCTTGTACTCGAAGGCATCGCCATTTATGGCTTGCAAGGCAGGACGCCCGGTGAAGGTCTGAGACCCCATTTTGGTGAAGGTCACGTCCTCGGGTGCCAGCGCACCGGCCCAGGTGTCGGCTGTCAGATCGGCACCGGTCATCAGGTAGTAGTTCACAGTGAAATCGGTGTTCATTGAATTGCCGTAATCCAGTTCGATCACGTTCTTCGATTCATCAGTGCTCACCGTGAGGTAGCGGGGGTAGCCATCGAAGAAGAAGAAACCGGGAAGATACCGCACGTAATCCCATGCATGCAATTGCTGGCCCTCGGTAAGGCCCGAGATGACACGTGTGCCCAGTAGACGCCCGGTACCAGTGGTAAGGCCGTGATCGGGATCATCGTAGCTTATGATCTCCACGTAATAGATGGTCGCGGTCAGGCCCGTGACAGGTGCCGTGGTGGCATC
>CASTMW010000081.1 GCA_949450265.1 uncultured Eggerthellaceae bacterium
TGTAAAAGCACAGGTTTTCCCAAAATAAGAAGGAATTCGCAAAACAAGAAAGGACCCACCGCGAGGGCAGGTCCCACATCGATAGCATATGAGAGCAGATGCTCTGAAAAGAAAGGCTAACCAGTGTAGCGGCGGAAGATCATACCGCTGTCGACCGAACGCGGCCCTACCACGCCATAACGAGAACCGCGGGCATCGATCATCTGGCCGTTGCCCACATATAGGCCCACATGGCTGCTCTTCCAGCAAATGTCGCCTGGCTGCGGATCGGACACCTGAGGGAACCGCGAACCGGTCATGGTGTGCGTTGTTCCAAGCACACGCCCATAGCTACCTGTCAAGCAATAGCTGACAAATCCCGAGCAGTCATACGCGTCAGGACCTCCTGCACCCCACACATAAGGCTTACCCAGCTCTGCATACGCGCGTCCGACCGCACCGCCCACGGACGCTCCCTGCGAGGCATTGTTATTAACGCTGCCACCGCCGGAGTTGCCACCATAATGGCCGGTGGTCTGTTGCTGACGAAGAGCCGCCTGTGCTGCCGCCTGTGCTGCCGCCTCGCGTGCTGCTTCCTCCTGACGCATCAACTCCTGCACTTCGGCGTTCAGCGAATCGTAGAGGTTCTGGTACTGGTTGACCAGCGCTTCGGCCTCAGCCTTGGTGGCGGCCGCCTGCTCGGCAGCTTCCTTGGCAGCTTTCTCCTGCTCCACCAGCACGACCTTCTCGGCCTCCACTTCGGCCTTCAGATCCTTGGTTTGCTGCACCATGGCCGAATCGTTCTCGTTCATGGTGTTCAGCACATCCCAGTTGGTAGTGAACGCCTGGAAGCTGGTGGCGCCTAAGAGCAGATCGATGAACGTGGATGAGCCGGAGCGATACATACTGCGAGCGCGCACGCTCAACTGCTCTTGCAGTTCAGAGATCTGCTGGTTGACCTCTTCGATGCGGTTCTCGGCTTCCGCCACACGGTCCTCGGCCTCCTGCTGGGCCTCCAGCGCAGTGTAGTAATCGTCAGAAGCCACATCCAGCTTCTCCTGCATGGAATTCAGGCTATCGAGCGCTGCCTGCGCTTCGGCCTTCTTCTGATCGGAAGGAGCCGCGAAGGCCACGAGCGGATCGGTGGATATCAAGCATGCGGCACCCGCTGCGGCAGCGGTTCCCACAAAAGCGCGTCTGCTGAGTGCATTAGTCTGCTCGCTCATAAGTTGGTAACCCTCCTTGGTCGAGCAATCGTGTCATTTCGCAAACAAATGAGCGCTGATAGTATCATTGTGATGACGCCAACAACTTGGCTCCACAACTTCTCCAACCCCTGCGCATAACATCTGCATCGGCGCGTTTGCGCCGTGTATGGCGCATGAAAAAGGCCCACCGCGATGCGATGGGCCCTCCTTCTACACTATGTTGTTGCACTAGTAGCGCACGTACACCATATCTGAGGTGACACCGCCATAGCGGACCACATCGCCCGTACGGGGCGCGTGGATCATCTGGCCGCCGCCCACGTAGATGCCGCAATGTTGACGAGAGTTGTTGTGCACCACGCACACATCACCCGGTTGCGGATCGGACACGCGCGTCCAGCCGATGTAGTCGGCCGTGGACCACTGGCGCCCAAAGCTGCCCGTCAAACAATAGCTGACCAAACCGGAACAGTCGAAGGAACTAGGACCGGCAGCGCCGTATTCATAGGGAATACCCAGGCAGCCCTGAGCGCGGCTGACCGCATCATAGCCCGCAGTGGGCACCTTGTTGTTGTTGTAATTCGGCTTGCTGCCGCCACCGCTGCTGCTGCCACCACCCGTACCACCGGTGGTGCCTGCCGCGATGGCCGCCTGCGCCGCAGCTGCCTGTGCCGCTTCGCGCGCTGCCTCTTCTTCAGCCAGCAACTGCTCCACTTCGGCAGACAGTGAATCGTAGACGGCTTGCTGCTGCGCGACCACCGATTCCGCTTCGTTCTTTTTAGTCGCAGCCTGCTGTGCGGCGTCTTCGGCAGCTGCCTGCTGCTCTTCCAAGACGACCTTCTGCTCTTCCACTTCAGCCTTCAGGTCCTTGGTCTGCTGCACCATCTCGGCGTCGTTCTCGTTCATGGTGTTCAACATGCTCCAGTTTGTGGTGAACGCCTGGAACGTAGTGGCGCCCAAGAGCAGGTCGATGAACGTGGATGAGCCGGAGCGGTACATACTGCGAGCGCGCACGCCCAGTTGCTCTTGCAGGTCGGAGATCTGTCCGTTCGCTTCTTCGATGCGATTCTGTGCTTCGTCGACGCGTCCTTCGGCTTCTTCCTGCGCATCCAATGCGTTGTAGTACTCATTGGTAGCGACTTCCAGCTTGTCCTGCATGGAATTCAGACTGTCGAGCGCTGCTTGTGCTTCGGCCTTCTTCTGATCGGAGCGAGCCGCGAAGGCTGGCAACGGATCGGCAGAGACAAGACAGGCGGCACCGGCCACGGCGGCGGTACCTATGAAAGCGCGTCTGCTGAGTGCGATGGTATGCTCGCTCATAAGTTGAGGTTCCTCCTCCATCGAGCAAGTTGTGTGTTCGGCAAACATTCGAACTATGATAGCACGCTGCGAGAAAATGACAACCACGCCACGCAGAGTGCGCCGTACGAATTGGCGGTCGCGCTACTCCCCTAACGCCTCGGCTGCGGCCTTCTCCACCGCCACCGACGTCTGCACGGCCTGCTCTTCGAGCGCCGGATCGTCATCCATATAATGGTCGAACTCGTAGAGCACCTCAGCGGGCGGCTCGGGCGTCAGAAGCGACACCACCACGATGCACAGCAGGCTGATCAGGAACGCGGGCAACAGCTCGTAGATGCCGAAGATACCACCCAAAGGTGTCAGGAAGTTATGCCACACCAACACGCTCACCGTACCCGCTATCATGCCCGCGATGGCGCCTTGCTTGGTGAGGCGTCGCCAATACAGGCTGCACAGCGTCAGCGGTCCGAAGCTGGCGCCCAGGCCCGCCCACGCGTAGCTCACCACGAAGAAGATGACGGAGTTCTCGTCGGCAGCCACCAAGATGCCCAGCAGGAACACCACGATCAACGTGATGCGCGCCACGATCATGACCTGCGCATCGGTGGCGTCCTTCTTGATGACGCCGCGGAAGATGTTCTCCGCCACGCTAGAACCGGCAATCAGCAGGTAGCTGCTCGACGACGACATGCTGGCCGCCAAGATGCCCGAGACCACCACGCCGCACATGAACGAGGGCAGCATGATCTGGGACAGCACGATGAACACGTTCTCCGCTGCGCTGTTGCTGGCGAAGGCGGTGGGAAGGACCGCGCGCCCCACCAAGCCGATGCAGATGGCGCAGAACAGCGACACCACCACCCACGTGACCGCGATGACGCGGCTGCGCTTGATCTCGTCAGCGCTGCGGATCCCCAAAAAGCGCACGAGCACCTGCGGCATACCGAAGTACCCCAGACCCCATGCCAGCATGGAGATGATGGAGAGCAGCCCATATTCGGCCGGCATATCGAAGACCGGCGCGTTGTCATTCATGATCTGAAGACCATCCTCGCCGAGCACCGGTACGGCGATCTCCACGCCGGAGAGGAAGCCAGGGATGCTCTGCAGGAACGCAGCCACATTCTCCACGCCGCCGCCCATGGCGATGGAGCCCACCAGCACCACGATCAGCGCGAAGAACATGAGACAGCCCTGCACGAAGTCGGTGGCCACCACGGACAGGTACCCGCCGATGAGCGTATAGAGGAACACGATGATGGCGCCCAAGCACATCATGGGCAGGTAATCCAAGCCGAACAGCGTGTTGAACAGCTTGCCACACGTGACAAAACAGCTGCCCACGTACACACAGAAGAACACCAAGATGATGAGCGCTGCCACGGTGGACACAATGTTCTTCGTGTCGTGGAAGCGGTTCGAGTAGAAGCCCGGCAGCGTGATGGCGTTGCCTGCCACCACCGAATAGCGGCGCAGACGGCGCGCGACCAGCTTCCAGTTGAGATACGTACCGATGGCAAGCCCCACAGCGGTCCAGCCCGCATCCGATGCGCCGGTGAAGTACGCAAGGCCCGGCAGTCCCATCAGAAGGTACCCTGACATATCGGAGGCTTCCGCCGACAGCGCCGTCAGCCACGGTCCCACCTTGCGACCGCCAAGGAAGTACTCGGACGTGGACGAGTTCGAGCGCTTCGCATACACAAAACCGATGGTCAGCACCACGATGAAGTAGAGCAGCATCGCGAATAGTACCCAGAAATCCCCTGTGTTCATCTTGTTTCTTTCCCTCTTTATCCTTGGAATGCCGCCCAAGCGCGGCCTTCGCGATTATACTTTATCCGAGTAAAGCGCAATGCGCCTATCGGCCAACGCATCCACGAGAAGGGACGCCCATGCGGTACGAGGATATGACAGCAGCGCAACAAGAAGCCGAACGAGAACATCAGCAGCAGGTCTTCGACGAGTTCAAAGCCGCCGGATTGACGCTTGACATGTCGCGCGGGAAGCCGTGCGCCCAGCAGCTTGACCTGTCGGTACCCATGCTCAGCCTATTGCAGAGCGCCCAGGACTGCTTCGATGACACAGGACTCGACTGCCGCAACTACGGCGTGATCGATGGTATCCCCGAAGCGAAGCGGTTGATGGCGCGTCTGCTGGACGATGAGCCGGATACCGTGTTCGTCTTCGGCAACGCCAGCCTCACCGCCATGCATGACACCATCGCACGCTGCCTGGACTACGGATGCCTGGGCAGCCAGCCGTGGGCGAGCTATGATGAAGTGAGCTTCATCTGCCCGGTACCCGGCTACGATCGGCATTTCGCCATCCTTGAGCAGTTCGGCATCCGCATGCACCCAGTGGCCATGGACGAGAACGGCCCTGATATGGACGAGGTGGAGCGCCTTGCCGCCAGCGACGAGCGTGTGAAGGGCATCTGGTGTGTGCCGAAATACTCTAATCCGAGCGGCGTCACCTATTCCGATGAGGTGGTGCGCAGGTTGGCGAAGATGCCATGCGCAGCCGATGACTTCCGCATCTTCTGGGACAACGCCTATTGCGTGCACCATCTGTACGCAGAGCCGGACCGCCGCGATCAGGTACTGGATATCGGGATCGCATGCCGCGAGGCAGGAACGCCCGACCGCTACCTCAAGTTCGCCAGCACCTCGAAGATCACCTTCCCCGGTGCGGGCGTTTCGGCCATGGCGTGCAGCCCGCGCAACCTGGCCGAAGCGAAGAAGCTCTGCGGTGCCCAGATGATCGGGCACGACAAGCTGAACCAGCTGCGCCATGCACGCTTCTTGCCCACCGATGACGCGCTTGCGGCGCACATGGATCGCCATGCCGCCATCTTGCGCCCGAAGTTCGCGCTGGTGCAGGAGAAGCTCGCGCAGGGGCTTGGCGATGCAGACATCGCCACGTGGACCGACCCGCGCGGCGGCTACTTCGTCTCGTTCGATGGCTTGCCGGGAACCGCACGGCGTACGGTGCAGCTGGCGCATGAGGCGGGCGTCACGCTCACGAGCGCAGGTGCCACCTGGCCCTACGGCGATGATCCACACGACAGCAATATCCGCATCGCGCCCACCATGCCATCGCTTGAAGACCTGGACCTGGCGCTGAACATCTTCGTGTGCTGCGTGCGCATCGCTGCACTCGAGAAGCTGATGCGGCTGTAGAGCAAAGGGGCCAATAAGAACGGGAATAAGATTGACCATAACGAAGGCTTACAGCCTTCATCTGTCGGGATGGACGAGGATATTGAGCGATCATGATATCGCAGCTCTCGCCATCCCTTTTCGCATTCGGTGTTTACCCTGCACGCTTGCATACCATCCATTGGAAATACGGGTGAAGGTCTCGTGCTCAAACAGTCCTGAGTTCGCACGAAAGTGCCAGTGGCACTTTCGACTCATGCAGAACTGCGTGCGATATCCCTCACCCGCATTTCTCTGCTGATTCACAACACCTTATCAAGATATTGCGGCAGGGCCGTCTTGGCCCTACTCGCAATGTTTTAAACGCTGTTATAGAGTTGATATAGGCGTCCATGCAAACTGTGCATATTCATTTCCGCCGAGCAACTCCTTTACCTTCTGCTCAAAGACTCCTACGGCTACTGTTTGATTCTGAACGGAACCGTTGTCCGTCTTCGCGGTCAGATCCCATGTCTCAGAACCCTTGGATGAGACCCGATCATACTCAATCTTGCCAGCTTCTTGGACCTCGGTCCCATTCCAACGATAAATAGAGTAGGCACCATACATCGCCCCTCCGCCAAAGGTCACGACATCACCGTTGGCGATCACCCAGCATTGAAGACGCTCTGCTGCGTTTGCAATCAGCTTGGGCTTACCATTCACCTGCCCATAGACCGCAACCACATTGACCTGCTTGGCCCCGCCATTGCCTTTTGAGGAATACTCATATGATGACGGCATCGTCACGACGAGCTCATTTACCCCATCGCCATTCAGATCGGCATAGGCAAAATCGATAACATCGATATCGCTGTATCCACCTGGGTTCAAATGGTAGGACATCATCTGCAAGACCGGCATAGGAACATCAGGATACTTCGTATCGGAATCAGTAGGGATCGACATTCTCCAGTTTGCGTCAACGCTCTTGGCAGCGTCCAAGTACTCCTTTACCACAGGGCCATACACCGGGTCATCCAAGAACGATCGAGCGGGCACAGGAAGCGGG
>CASTMW010000082.1 GCA_949450265.1 uncultured Eggerthellaceae bacterium
CCCGACAAGCAGGTCGTGTGCATCGCAGGAGACGGATCCTTCCAGATGAACTCGCAGGAGATGGCCACCGCTGCCATCAATGGCGTGCCGGTCAAGGTGATGATCCTGGACAACCGGGCGCTCGGGATGGTGCATCAGTGGCAGAAGCTGTTCTATCGTCAGCGCTATTCCGAGACGATCCTTGAGCCGAACCCCGATTTCGTGAAGCTGGCTGATGCGTACGGGTGGCAGGCGGAGCGCGTGGAGGAACCGGCGCAGGTTCCTGATGCCATCGCGCGCATGCTGGCCTACGATGGACCCTATCTTCTGGATGTGAAGATATCTCCTGAGCAGAACGTGTATCCGATGGTGGCACCCGGATCGGCGCTCGATGATGTGATGGGCGCGATCGACGTGGCAGTGGGTGCGGTGCGCACCGACATGCCGTCCGCTCCGGCCGAGACGCGATCGCCCTGTGCGACCATCGACGCGCAGTTCGGGGGCCGTTGGGAGAGCGACCCGGATGACAAGAGCGAGCGCATGAGCGCCGAAGAGTTCAGCGAATCGGAAGGAGTGTGAGGATCATGAAGCACGTCCTCTCCGTTCTGGTGGAGAACAAGCCAGGTGTGCTCTCGCGCGTCACGGGGTTGATATCGCGACGCGGCTTCAACATCGAATCGTTGTCGGTCGGTCCCACCGAGGACCCCACGATGAGCCGTGTCACCGCCATCGTGAACGCTGATGAGGTGGGCTACGAGCAGATCACCAAACAGCTGCACAAGCTGATCAGCGTCCACAAGATCACCGACCTGACTGACGAGGGGGCCATCGAGCGCGAATTGGTGCTCATCAAGGTGAACGCGACGCCCGAGCGGCGCAACGAGATCATAGAGATCGCCAACATCTTCCGCGCGAAGATCGTCGATGTGGGGCGCAGTTCGCTCATCATCGAAGCCACGGGCGATGAAGAGAAGCTGCGCGGCCTGGAAGACCTGTTTCGGGCCTATGGGCTCAAAGAGGTCATCCGCACGGGCAAGATCGCCATGTCGCGGAACTCCAAGGATAGATCAGCCGAGTAGAAAGGGATACGAACACCATGGCTGTTACGATTTATCATGAAGAGGATTGCAACCCGTCCATCATTAAGGACAAGAAGATCGCTGTTATCGGCTATGGCAGCCAGGGACATGCGCATGCGCTGAACCTGAAGGATTCCGGATGCGATGTGCGCGTGGGCCTGCGTCCGGGGTCGAAGAGCATCGAGGCCGCCGAAGAAGCGGGCTTGAAGGTGGTCGACATGGCCACGGCTGCCGAAGAGGCTGACCTGATCATGATGCTGGTTCCCGATGAGCTACAGCCGCAGGTCTATGAGGAATACATCGCGCCGCATCTGAAGGCGGGAGACACCTTGGCCTTCGCGCACGGCTTCAACATCCACTACGGCTACATCACGCCGCCCGAGGATGTCAACGTCATCATGTGCGCGCCGAAGGGTCCGGGGCATATCGTGCGTCGCCAGTACACCGAGGGCAGCGGTGTGCCTGATTTGATCTGCGTGCAGCAGGATGCCACGGGCGACGCGTGGGATATCGCGCTGTCGTATGCGTGGGGCGTGGGCGGTGCGCGCTCGGGCATCATCAAGGCCACGTTCAAGCAGGAGACCGAAGAGGACCTCTTCGGCGAGCAAGCGGTGCTTTGCGGTGGTTTGGTGGAGCTAGTGAAGGCAGGCTTCGAAACGCTGGTGGACGCGGGCTATCCGCCGGAGCTTGCATATTTCGAGTGCTACCACGAGATGAAGATGATCGTTGACCTGATGTATGAGAGCGGCATCCATTTCATGAATTACTCCATCTCGAACACGGCAGAATACGGCGAATACTACGCTGGGCCGAAGGTCATCAACGAGCAGAGCCGCCAGGCCATGAAGGAGATCCTGGCCCGCATCCAGGATGGCAGCTTCGCACGTGAGTTCGTGGAGGATTGCAAGAATGGCCATGCGTGGCTGATCGAACAGCGCGAGGCCATCAACGACCACGAGATAGAGAAGACCGGCGAGAAGATCCGCGGCATGTTCAGCTGGATCAAGTAGGTTTCGCTGGCTTTCTTGGGCCAACCAGCATGGTATCTTATACGGGCGACCGCAAACGTGGTCGCCTGTTTCATTTGGAGGCACAGATGACCAAAAGGCGTATGGGTGTGATAAGCGATACGCACGGGCCGCTGCCTGCGGACGCATTTGATCTGTTCAGCGGTGAATGGGATGCGGCGCGGTTGGCTGAGGCCGCCGTGAAGCGCTATGAGGTCACCTGCGATGCCGATGGTCATGTGGCGTTTCAAGACAGGTGGCCCGAATGCGCACCAACGCCGCAGGCATGCGATCTTATCCTGCATGCGGGCGATATCGGGGTACAGAGCGCACTGGACGAGCTAGGCGCCATATGCCGTACGGTGGCGGTGTTGGGCAACAACGACTTCGCGACCTTTTGGGACTGCGATGGGGAAGTGCGCGATCTGCGCAGCCTCACGTTCGGTGGCGTTGATATTGCCATGATGCACATTCCAACTGACCTGCGCCTTGCCCTGCACGCCCGCCCGCCAACGGTCGCCGCGGCCGTGAAAGAGATGCCGCAGCTTGCCGTGCATGGCCACACGCATGTGCCTGAGGTGCGCCTGGATGGTGATACGGTCGTGCTCTGCCCAGGTTCGCCCAGTCGCGCACGCAACGGCAGCGGCCACAATGCTGCACTGGTCGATATCGAAGACGGCCGCCTGACCAACGTTTCCATCATTCACCTGCCATGACCAGGTTCTTCGAATACAGCGATGAGGCGATGGAATACCTCGCAAAGCGTGATGCGACGCTCGCGCAGGTGATCGCGCAAGTGGGTCGCGTGGAACGCCCGGTGGACGACGACGTGTTCACCTCCATTGTGAACAGCATCATCGGACAGCAGATATCCGCTGCGGCACAGAAGACGATCATCGCGCGATTGGGCGACCGTGTGGGCAAGATGACGCCTGACGCCATCGATGCGCTCTCGGAAGATGAGCTGCAAGCGTTCGGCATGACGTTCCGCAAGGCATCCTACATCAAGGACGTCACGCGCAAGGTGGCAAGCGGGGAGTTCGACTTGGACGCACTTGAGCGTATGGGCGATGAGGAGGCGATCGGTGCACTGTCATTACTCAAGGGTATCGGCCGCTGGACCGCCGAGATGACGCTGCTGTTCAGTATGGGGCGGCAGGACATCCTGGCGTTCGATGACCTGGGCATCCAGCGCGGCATGCGCATGGCATATCACCACCGCAAGATCACCAGGCCGCTCTTCGAGAAATATCGTCGCCGCTACAGCCCCTACGGCAGCGTCGCCAGCCTCTACCTCTGGGAATTGGCTCACGGCACCGTCGAGGGTTTCCAGAAGGACTTCGCCCCGAAGAAGCGCTAAGAATCGGATCGATCCCCGTATTGCGTTTTGGCGATCTGAAACTGCCGGATTCTGTATGTTTGGCAGCCTCAAGTCGCCAGATTCCGCTTTTTGAGCAATTCGAGACTGCTGACCCGATACGCGGGCTGCGTGGAAACTAGCCGATCTCGCCTGCAGCCACAACGCCCGCAAGGTAGGCGATGATGTCGTCTGATTCCAGCATGGGGCTCCCATTTATGATGAGGCAGGGGACCTGTCTGGTACCTGCAAGCTCAACCAATTCATCCGCGATGCCCGGCTCCATGGTGTTACGCATCTCCATGGCGATATCGTGGTCTTGCATGTAGGCCAAGACTTTCCTGCAGTAGGGGCAAGTGGGCATGTAGTACAAGGTAAGTTCGGGCATGAATGCCATGGTATCTCCTAAGATCGGCAGGGCCTTCGCGAAGAAGCCCCGATCGTTCGCTACAGTATGCCCCTATGATACCGGCGTGGTCGAAGCATCGTGCTGCTCGGACGCTGGCCGCCATCGACTTGTTTCCTGCCTTTCGATGTTCCGTTGTCCGTTCGTGTGGCGCAACGGCAGTCTGAAGGAGGGCAAGAGAGAACAGCCTAAAGCGCATGCTCGGCGAAGCGCTATCGCTTGTTGGAAACCTTCGAGCGCTGCATGAGGATGGCGCCGGCCAGGAAGGGTAGCCAGAACACGATGGCACGATACACCATGATGACGGCCATGGCGGACGCCTGGCTGATGCCGAAGAGCGTGAACGACACCAGCGATGCGCCTTCCACCACGCCCACGCCTTGCGGCACCACCGAGAACATGGCGAACAGCGTTGCCACGATATAGCCGCACACGAGCGCTTCTATGTTAGTGATGCCGAACGCTACACCGACCAGTCCGAAGCAGAGCATCTCGAACAGGCTGCCAACGGTGGAATAGGCAAGCTCGCGCACGATGTCGCCCTTGTTCCCGATCATCAGCTTCGCAGATTCGGCATAGGTGTCGACCATGTTGCTCACCCATGCGTCGATGGGCTTGCGCTTGAAATGGACGAGCACCTTATCCACGATGCGCTCGATGGGATGCACCAACTTGAGCAGCCAATCGGGCTTAGCGGCTGCCAGCGCCATGGCACCGGTCATGATGGCGATAAGGGCCACAGCGGCGATGCCAAGGATGAGCCAGCCTGCTTTCAGCTGCCCGGTGAAGCCTATCACGGCGAATCCGGCGATCATGACGATGAGGAAGCCGATGCTGATGGAGAGCTGCCGCAACAACGCCGCCCCGGTAGCGCGACCATCAGTGATGCCATGCCGGCGCGCCGTTGCGATGACCACCGAGGTGCCCGACATGTTGAGCGAGGGCACCACCGTGTCGATGAAGAACGTCTTGAACACCAGCTTCACGTTCTCTTTGAACGGCATCTGCGCATCCACTGCGCGGAAGCACCAGGTGAACGCGAGGGCTTGCGTGAGGTAACGGACCAGCTCTGCTGCAATGGCCGCGAAGAGCAGGAACGGCGAGCCGTGCTGCACGGTGCGCGCCAGCTCTTCCAACTGGTCTCCGCGCAGGAAGATGACCGCCAGCACGACGATGGCGATGAGCCCTGCAAGTATCTTCCCCATGTTCTTCTTCATGAGTAACTCCCTCAACCTTATGACGCATTATCGTCCTTATCCTGTTCCGACTTGATACGCGAGAAGAAAATGAAAGCGATTTGATGAGCGATGTTTCTCATCCGATACCGTTTAGCGGTCGTTCTGTGCTCGTATGGGATGCGCATGCCAAGAATGATCGGCGCTACAGCGGGTGCCTGAGGCGCACGCATTCCGTTTCATCGATGTCGAAGGGGCGCGTGAGAGTCTCGTGTCGTAGTGCGCCTGTTTAAGCCCGATCCGGGCTTGTTCCGCTTCATATGAAAAGATTACAGGTCAGTACCTCATACCAATGGATCGCATGATCGCCGATCTGGGCATCAAGCCCCCCGGCGTCAGCTGAGTGCGTCAGATGTGGTAGGCTCGCGCGGGGAGCGGCAAACCTGACGGTGGGCACAGCAAGCCTGGCGATGGGCGCGACAAGCCGAGCGGTGGACCCCAACCTTACGCACGCGGACCGATACGTCGGCTGCATGATGGCGATGAACGCTACAATATCCCCATCCCGAAAAGATCCGATGCGAAGGAGCAGCTGGCACATGGCACGTGTTTACAATTTCTCGGCAGGACCGGCGGTATTGCCCGAAGAGGTGCTGCGCGAGGCGCAGGCCGATATGCTCGACTACAAGGGGACAGGCATGTCGGTGATGGAGATGAGCCATCGCTCGGCAGCCTTCGCTGACATCATCGAAACGGCCGAGGCCGACATCCGCTCGCTTCTGGCCATCCCCGACAACTACCATGTGCTGTTCCTGCAGGGTGGTGCTACGCAGCAGTTCGCCGCCATCCCCATGAACATCATGCGCAACGGCGTGGCCGACTACATCGTGTCGGGCTCGTGGAGCAAGAAGGCTTTCAAGGAAGCGAAGCTCTACGGCGACGCGCGCTGCATCGCCTCCAGCGAGGACGAGAACTTCAGCTACGTGCCCGATGTGGACGCCTTGAGCTTCTCGCCTGATGCCGACTACGTTTACATCTGCCAGAACGAGACCATCTATGGCACGCGCTATCCCAAACTGCCTGCCACCGGCACCATCCCGCTGGTATCCGATGTGTCCTCCATGTTCCTCTCCGAGCCGATGAACGTGGCCGACTACGGCATCGTCTACGGTGGTGTGCAGAAGAACGTGGGCCTGGCTGGCGTGGTCATCGTCATCGTTCGCGAGGATCTGGTGCGCGAGGACGTGAACCCGGCCACGCCCACCATCATGCGCTACCTGACCCAGGTGGACGCGAAGAGCCTGTCGAACACGCCGCCGTGCTGGGGCATCTACATCTGCGGGCTGGTGTTCAAGTGGCTGAAGGAGATGGGCGGCCTGGCCGTCATGCAGCAGCGCAACGAAGAGAAGGCGGCCCTGCTCTACGACTTCCTTGACCAGAGCACGCTGTTCAAGGGCACGGCGCGCCCCGATTGCCGCAGCCTGATGAACGTGCCGTTCGTCACGGGCGATGCCGATCTTGACGCGAAGTTCATCGCCGAATGCAAGAACCATGGTATCGAATCCATCAAGGGCCATCGCAGCGTGGGTGGCATGCGCGCGAGCATCTACAATGCCATGCCCAAGGCCGGCGTGCAGACG
>CASTMW010000083.1 GCA_949450265.1 uncultured Eggerthellaceae bacterium
GAAGCGCGATGCGTATATCTGCAGGCTGCGATCGAACGACAGCCCGCTGCGCATCCCGATGGCTACCACATCCAGCATCTCGGGAAGATGGCGCTCCATCTGCTGCGTGCGCCAGTCGATGCGGTGCTTGATGGCGCGCTTCGGGGCCGCCGCGCCGAAGTACAGTCCCACCAGCCCCAGCACCGCAGCTAGCGGCACCGAGAACAACGCACCGAAGATGGCACCCACGCCAAGGCCCATCGCAGCCAGCTTGACCCGCGTCAGGCAGAAACCCTCTTCACTGACCGTTCCATCAAGGCCCGCGTAGCGCGCGTTGCGCTGGAACCAAGGGGATCGCATCAGCGCTTCTGACACCGGCGCGTCCATCCTTTGTGCGACGATGCTCTGACGCACCAGCATGTCGATGATCCGAGCATCACCTGGCCCGTTCACCGCACGCGCTTGCGCACCGTTCCCATCAGCAGCGCGCACGGTATCACGATGACGCGCCCGCTGGCGCATCTGCTCGATCCACCGGAAGGCGTTGTATCCGGCCCCTCCTGCAAGGCCAGCTGCCACACAGGCAACCCCTGCGCTCATCACGGACATCGTCATCACCCAGCATCGATCCGCAGCATGCGCCGCACCGCCAACACGCCCGAGCATTGCATGATGAGCGCCAGCGCCAACAGCGCCACGCCGATCACGCTGCTGAAGAACGGTGCGAGGAAATCCGGGCTCATCAACGAGAACAGCGCCACCAGCACGAAGGGCATGATGGTTACGATGCTGGCCGAGAGCTTGGCCTGCGCCGTCTGCACGCGCAGCGAGCGCATCAGGTCAAGCTCGCTGATGACCGATTCGCGCGCCGTTTCCAGCACAGGCGCGATGCTGCCGCCGCTCTGATGCTGCACATCCAGCGCCACGGCCACGAACGACAGCTCGGGCACCTGATCGTTCGAGCGCATCACCGCCAGCGCCTCTGTTGGCGTGGCGCCCATCTTCAAGCGACGCGCAGCGATGCTGAACAGGTTTCCCAACGCACCGCTGCATTCCTTCGCCGTTTGCTGGAGCGTCTGAGGCAGCGAGAGGCCGCTGCGAAAGCAGGTGCCCATGCACCGCAGCGCATCCGGTATCTGCTCGCGCATGGCCATGGCGCTCTTGTCGGCCGATCGCTTGACCGCAGCGAAGATGCCGATGACAACCAGGCATGTCACCGCTATGCCACACACGGGCGAAAAGGTGACCAACCCTGCGACCACCCCGACCGCAAGCCCCGCACCCGCCGCAAGCGAGACGAATGTCTCGGGCGTGAGCGCTATCTCCTGTTCTTCAGCCATCAGGCACGCATGCTGAGCGATCGTATCTATCGTCGGCTGCGTCAGCGCGCGCCCGACGATCGGTCGCAGCGGTTCGACCCCCTTCACCAGCGCAAGGATCACCTGATCGCGCCTGTTCGACACCAAGGCTGCTGCCGCCGCCTCGCGCCGCCGCCATGCGCGTACCACCTGGCATCCCACACCAGCCCCTGCGCACGCAGCCAAGATCACCGCTGCAAGGCTCCACACGCCTGCTGCTCCCACTGTTCCACCTCCCTTTCACTGGCATGTTCACCATCCAAGACCGCATCCAACAGAACGGGCCTTCTGATCCATGCGCCCTCGCCCGGTGCGGGTGCTGCGTAAACGCGCTCCACCGAGCATCCCCTGCTCCGTCGGTCATACACCACCTCTGCTATCGTTGAGAGGAAACGGCTGCCATCCGCATGGCGGCTTACTTGCACCACGTAGTCGAACGCATTGCCGATCTGCGCCTCTATCGCATCCACCGGAAGGTCCACCGCATACCGCACCATGGTCACCATGCGATCCACCACGTCCTCGGGCGAATTGGCATGCAGCGTGGTCAGGGAACCGTCATGGCCGGTGTTCATGGCTTGCAGCATGTCTATGGCCTCGCCCGAACGGCATTCGCCCACGATGATCCGGTCCGGCCGCATGCGCAGCGCATTGATCACCAGATCGCGGATGGTCACCTCGCCTTCTCCCTCGGCATTGCGCGGCCGCGCCTCCAGCCGTACCACGTGCAGCCCTTCGTCGAACTTCAGCTCGGCGGAATCCTCGATGGTCACGATGCGCTCCCCGGTCGGGATGCAGCACGAGAGCGCATTGAGCAGCGTGGTCTTCCCGCTGCCCGTGCCGCCCGACACCACCACGTTCTTCCGACAGACCACCAGCCACGCAAGGAAGGTTGCCGTTTCCGCATCGAAGGAGCCGGTGCGTACCATCTCATCGAGCGTCATGACGCGGCGCGTGAACGCGCGGATGGTCACATGCGGGCCATCGGGTGCGATGGGCGGGATCACCGCATTCACGCGATGACCCTGCGGCAAGCGCGCGTCCACCATGGGAGATGATTCGTCGATGCGGCGACCGAGCGGCCCGATGATACGATCGATCAGCACGCGCACCTGCTCATCGCTGTCGAAGCGCGCATCGCTCTTATGAAGGCGCCCATCGCGTTCGTAGAAGATGCTCCGTGCGCCGTTCACCATGATCTCCGTGATGGATTCATCGGCGATCAGGCTCTCGACCGGCCCCATCCCGAACACCACATCGATCATCTCTTCGGTCAGCTGCCGTTTCTCCACACCGGAGAGCGCATCCCACTTCTGGGCGGCCAACGCGTGGCGACATGCGGTGCGCAACTCGTTGCGCGCGCGTTGCGGATTATCCACCATGATGGCTGCGATGGCTTCGAACGAGGTCCACACGCGCACATCCTTGCGCAACTGCTCCACAGTGAGTTTGCGGGGCGTAGCTCCTCGTACTGCGGCATCGTTCACGTCGGCCACCGCGCACACGCGCTCCATCAGGCTCATCCGATCGCCACCTTCACATCATCGGCCAGCGGATCCGTCGTTTCGCGCATCTTCGCTCCTATCGCGCGCTTCTTACCGCGACGCCGCCCTGCTCGCGCACCATCTGCCGCAGCATTCGCCTTCCGCGAACCGCCACGCGACGGCCTGCGCTTCTTCGCTTGCCCCGCATTCGATGGCAATAGCTCGTCGAGCATGGCCGACACGCTGGTGCACAGGTCATTGCGCGTTTGGACGAGCTCAGTGCCCGCACCTGCCCCCAGCAGCTCTTCCACCTCGGCGCCGCCATCCTTCAGCTCGAACACGTGCGCCCCTTGTAACGCGCACGACACATCTATGCTGGTGAACAACGCGCCGCGGCGGCATCGGTTGATCGCGTATTCGAAGTTGGCAGTGGCGATGCCCAGCCGCTCGCACAGCTCCACCGCATGGCGGCATGCGCGGACGCTGGATGCCTTCTGGTCCACCAGGAACAGGGCGCAGTCGCTCCGCTCTATCAGCGCGGCGTGACATTCCGCCCAGCTTGCACCCGTGTTCACGACGATGGTGTCGAAGAGGCCGCTGGCCGCATCCATAAGCTGCGGAAGGGCACCCGCCACCACCTCGGCCTGCTCCAACTTCGCAGGCGCTGCCAGCAAGGCCACCCCACTGCCATCCAGCCCCTCGGCCAGCTGCTCCAAACGCTCCGGTTCGGCTAGCACGTCATCGCTGGTTACCGTATCGCCAGCATTGCTCAGATATGCAAGGTCGCCGAATTGCAGGTCGCCATCGAGCAGCAGCACCGCATAGCCCTTCGCCGCAGCCACATGGGCAGCCACCAGAGCAACAGTGCTCTTACCCGCGCCTCCGCTGCCCGAAAGCACCGTGAGCACGTATGCCGCGCCGTGCGGCTTGTCGTTGGCAGCGAAGGGCCGCAGCAGCGCGGAAGCCGAAGGCGTGGCGGCTGGCGCGGACAGCTCAGCAGGCGTGGGCGATATCGCGTTGCCTTGTACGTTGCCTTGTACGTTGCCTTGTACGTTGCCCTCCGCTTCGGCTAGCACCGTTTCACGAGAATGCTCGGCCAGCGCAGCATCAAGGTTCGCATCCAACGTGCGAGCCGCCTCATCCATGCGGGCGCGCCGCTCCTTCTCCACGAAAAGTCGTCGCGCCAGCCCGTCGTTCGTCAGGATGCCGGTCACCCCCGCCGCCTGCGCTCGGCTGCGCAAGGAACCGCTCGCGTCCTGCGCTATGACCAGGATGGGCTTCTCGGCACTATCGGCTCGCATGGCTGCGGCCAGGTTCACCGCCGCTACGCTGCTGCTTCCCTCTATCCACACCTCGCCCACTTCGACATCCATAGCCCGCGTGCGAGCCGCTTCCGCATCGCTTTCGCATTCCAGCCACGGCAGCGATGCCAAGCCTACCTCTTCCAGCCCCATCAGCTCGGGATGGATCAGGACCTCTGGGTCGCAGCAGAACAATACGTTGCTCATCGTTGCCCTCCTTCCGCATCGCTGGACGCGCGAGCCGAGGACGAAGCCGACGCCGACGATGAGGACGAAGCCGACGATGCTTGCGATGCTGCCGAAGAGGACGATGCCTGCTCGGCCGTTGTCGCAGATGATGCTGCCGAAGATGAGCTGGATGCGGCTTTCTTGACAGCTTCTGCGGACTGCGCTTCCGAAGCTATCTCATCCGTTGCCAGGTTCTCCGAAGGCAGCACGAAGTACAGCTCCATGTTCTCGGCAGCGCTCACCATCTGCGCCACCAACTGGGGAGGCAAGGCCAGCGTCACCCAGGTACCAGCGCTGCTCGTGCTCTCGGTGGCGCAGGTTTCCAGCACCTTCACCTCCTGGGCCACGCGCGATGTCGAAGTCCCTCCTACGGCATACACATCAACCTTCATGCCGGGCACCAATGCGCCGCCCACTGCCTGCACCGCACGGGCTGGAACACTGAGCGCCACCATGCCGTCCGGCACTTCGATGCTGGCCGCATCGAATCCGAATCGCGCCGACGATATCACCTCGCCCGCCAGGATCGACGACCCCACTTGCTGTCCCAGCGCATCCTCTTTCGCCACCACCGCATCCACTGGCAGCAAGGATGCGATCCACATCTTCGTTTCCACATCGCTATCAGTGATGGTCTGCCCCGCCGCGATGTCGCGCCGTGCGACGCACACCTCCACCTGATCGCCCCCATAGCGCGCCAACATGTCCGCCTGGGCAGCATTGGCCTGCTCGTCCACTTGCGCCACATACACCGCAACGCACAGCGCGCAGAGCAGCCCGCACGCCGCAGCCACCACCATCGACCGGTTCCTCTTCGTCAGGAATCTCACAAGACACCTCGTTTCGTTCGCCTACGGCTCTACTATGGCAGGCGCACCTGACGCGGCCGGATCACATCTGTCACCTGGGATAGGTGGTTCATCTTGCCGCTCTCTGACCGCTCATATGCGGCGGATGGCATGGCATCCAGGCACCACGGCACACCTGATCTGACGCCATGCTGAACGCGTTCTGACGCGAATCTTGCAAGTTGCTGACCATTTCCCAGCGTGGATCTGACGCGTCTCTTGATGTGGTGTCATAAGGATGCGCAACAAAAGACGCCGCACCAACGAGCGCACCCAGCTTGGCCAGTTCGACCGCACAGCATGGGCCATGAGCCATGCGTACAAAGGGAGGAAGATGATGGAAACAGCGATCGACCCCAAAGCATTCCACGCCCTGACCTATGGGCTCTTCGTGATCGCATCCAAGCTGCCTGACGGACGGAAGGTAGGCTGCATCGCGAACACCTTCCAACAGGTTGCCAGCGAACCGCCGCAGGCTTCGGTGGCCCTCAACAAAGAGAATGTCACCACGAAGGCCATCCTGGGTACAGGGCGCTTCACCGCCAGCGCGCTCTCAGAACAGGCCACCATGGAGCTGATCGGTATCTTCGGATTCCACAACAGCCTTGAGCGAGAGAAGTTCGCCTCGCTTGATCACGACCCGGACGCCGCCATGCTGCCTTGCCTGAAGCAGCAGTGCGTGGCCACGTTCAGCATACGCGTGGATCAGATTGTGGATGTGGGCACGCATCTTCTTCTAGTAGGCCCGGTGGAAGAGGCGCGTGTTCTTAGCGATCAGCCTCCGCTGACCTATGCGTACTACCATACCGTGCTGCGCGGCAAAACCCCGCCGAAAGCCGTCAGCTATCAGCCCGATGATGATGCAGCATCGAATACACCCGGCGCATCTGTCGCCTCATGCTTGTCCGAGGCATCGGATGCCACGGCGCCTTCTCTTGAGGCGCAGAAGGTCGAACAGCTCGAAGCCACCGAGCCGAGATACGCCTGGCGCTGCAAGGTGTGCGGTCACATCGAGTACGTCGAAGAGCTACCCGACGATTTCATCTGCCCCATCTGCGGCGTGGGCAAAGAGCTCTTCGAGCGCATCGAGGTGTAAGATATCGAAAGCCCCAGAGAAGTTCGGTCATCGCGCGCATCCGCATGCGCTGTCTGTGTAAGCCTGCGTAAAGGATCTTGAAGGGTTCGGCAGCGTGCACATCGCACACATCGCGCATCCACGATCGCCCCATGCACGAATAGGCGAAAGATGACGATCCGCCCAGCGTCGGGCTAAGCGGACACCGGAACGAGGCATTC
>CASTMW010000084.1 GCA_949450265.1 uncultured Eggerthellaceae bacterium
CGGTTCTCGGCACCGACATCGCCTTAGCACTGGCCACCTCATCGGTGCGCATCTTCGCTCCCATCCCTGGCACCAATTACGTAGGCATCGAAGTGCCGAACGCTCATCGTGAGACGGTGTACCTCTCCGAGGTGCTGGAAGACGCGCCTGCCGGACCGCTCCAGATCGCCATCGGTAAGGATGTGGAAGGCGAGTCCATTGTGTCCGATCTGGCCAAGATGCCGCACCTGCTGATCGGTGGCACCACCGGTTCGGGCAAGTCGGTGTCGGTCAATGCCATGATCATGTCCATCCTCATGCGCGCCACGCCCGCCGAGGTGCGCTTCATCATGATCGATCCGAAACGCGTAGAGTTCACGCCCTACAACGGCATCCCGCATCTGTATGCGCCCGTGGTCACCGAACCGCGCGAAGCGGCCGGTGCCCTTGCGTGGGGCGTGGCCGAGATGGAGCGGCGCCTCAAGGTGATGAGCGCGGCCGGGGTGCGCAACATCGGTCAGTACAACCAGAAGGCGGCCAAGGGAACGTTGCCGGTCGAAGAGGGCGCCGAGCCGCCGAAGCAGATGCCCTACATCGTCATCATCATCGACGAGCTGG
Organism: uncultured Eggerthellaceae bacterium; assembly: GCA_949450265.1. Classification (GTDB taxonomy): domain Bacteria; phylum Actinomycetota; class Coriobacteriia; order Coriobacteriales; family Eggerthellaceae; genus Adlercreutzia_A. The sequence goes on from CASTMW010000084.1 coordinate 598, forward strand.
CCGATCTCATGATGGCGGTGGGCAAGGAGGTCGAGTTTTCCATCTGCCGCATCGCTCAGCTCGCGCGTGCCGCTGGCATCCATCTGATCGTAGCCACGCAGCGCCCCTCCACGAACGTGGTCACGGGCCTCATCAAATCCAATATCACCAATCGTATCGCCTTCAACGTCGCTTCGGGCATCGATTCGCGCGTCATCATCGACACGACGGGCGCCGAGGACCTGATCGGATTGGGGGACTTGCTGCTGTCGAAGCCCGAATACGCCAAGCCCATGCGCATCCAGGGATGCTTCGTTTCCGAAGACGAGATAGAGGCCGTGGTGGAGAAGGTGAAGGAGCAAGGAGAGCCCGAGTACCATCACGAGATCCTGCAGACCAACATCCAGACCATCGGCGCCACTGACCCGCACGGTGGGTCTTCCTCATCCGATGACGACCCGCTGCTCTGGGAAGCGGCTGAGATCGTCACATCAACCGGCATGGGGTCGACATCCAACATTCAACGTCGTTTGAAGGTGGGTTATGCTCGCGCAGGACGTATAATGGACCAGTTGGAAGAGAAGGGGATCGTCGGTCCGGCGAATGGGTCGAAGCCCCGTGAAGTACTTATCGACGAACTGGAGCTGGAAACAGTGAAGGCTTTCGAAGGGCGCGACGCAGAGGGCGCATAGCCATCCGGAGAAGGAGGGCGGGCTTTGCCCAGGCAGGATTCATACGGACGTATATTGAGGGATGCCCGGGAACGCGAGGGCTACGATCTCACCACGATGGCTCGCAGGCTGCATATCCGCCCTGATATCCTCCGCGCCATCGAAGAATGCGACTTCGACCGCATGCCAGCGCAGGGATACACGCGCAATATGATCAGAGCGTATGCGCGGGCGGTTGGGCTCGATCAGAATCGCATCTCCGGCATGTACCAAGATGCCGTCCATCTTCATGAAACAGGGCGCAGCCGTGCTGGGAGCCGCGACGACGATGGCCGCCGCCCGCGCTCTTCGCGTCCTTCCAGTCAGCGTTCCGATCGGGGACGCTCCCGTGCGCTCACCTCCGATCGCACCCTGCGATCCTCGCGCGAGAGCGGCCGTTCTGCGCGGCGGGAGCAAGGCTATGGGTACGTGGGCGAGTCACGGTCCACTGCGCGCGCGGCCACCCCAGGCGGCTTCCCGAGCATCTACAGCGATCCGCGTGGAGCCGGGCGTTCGCTGCCCAGCCTTCCCATCTGGATCATCATCGCCGTGGTGGTCATCGCCATCATTATTGTGCTCATCGTGCTGTTCAATGGTAACAAGCAATCGGTCGAAGAGGTTCCCGACATTCCCATTTCAGGCTTCTCGGACACCTCGAACCCTGAGGGTGAGGCCAGCACTGATGTGACCGATCAGCCGCCGACGAGTGCCAAGGTGACCTTTAGCGTGGAGGCGGGCGGTCGCTCCTGGGTAGAGATCGTCGAGGACGATTCTACCGTGCTCTCCGAAGTGATAAGCGGCCCGTATACCGAGGACTTCGACGTGGAGGGCACGCTCACTGTGCGCACTGCCAATCCTGACCCTATCAGCTTGAAGGTCGATGACGTCGATGTGCAACTCACGCGGCAAAGCGGCACGGAATACTATGTGTACACGGTCGATTTCGATGAGATCCTGCGCGATTGGGAGGAACAGCACGGAGGCTCTTCATCGTCGAGCGCCTCATCGTCTTCAGGCTCGTTCAGCTCGTCGCGTTCCAGCTCATCCGCATCGTCAACATCGACGTAACGGTGCGAATATCGTCTGAACATGACGGCGCGAACGGCGCACGATAGCAAACGATAGCAATGAACAGCGCGGCCACGGCGCAAGATGTGGCTCACATCGCAAGGAGACAAGATGGCCAAGGAGAACAGTTTCGATATCGTCAGCCAGGTGGACATGCAGGAGGTCGACAATGCTTTCCAGCAGGCGCGCAAGGAGCTGACGCAGCGCTACGACCTGAAGGATTCGAACGCAAAGGTAGAGCTTGACAAGCAGAAGCATGAGATGACGGTCGAAGCGCCTTCCGATTTCGTTGCGGGGCAGGTCATCGACATCATCTCATCGAAGCTGGTACGCCGTGGCATTGAGCTCGGTGCCGTGCAGTGGGGCGATCCTCAGAGTATCTCGGGCGGAAATGTGCGCCGCGAAGGCCACATCATCAGCGGCATCGACAAAGATACCCTCACCGCCATCAACAAGGATCTGAAGGCGCTGAAGTTGAAGATCAAGACGCAGATCGAAGGCGACAAGATCCGCGTGTCGTCGCAGTCGCGTGATACGTTGCAAGATGTCATCGCGCATCTGCGCGAAGCCGATTTTGGCCAACCGCTCCAATTCGTGAACTATCGCTAGGGCAAGCGCATTGGAACAGATAATGCGAGGGAGCGTGTGCCTATGCACGCTGGGCTGCGCGAAGAACGAGGTCGATTCCGAGAAGATGCGTGCACGCCTGGCGGATGCCGGGTTCGCTCTGTGCGATGATGCCGCATCCGCCGATGTCGTCATCGTGAACACCTGCTCGTTCATCCAAGCTGCTACCGAAGAGAGCATCCAGGCGGTGCTCGAAGCGTTCGATCTGCCGAAAGTGGAGCAGGGAGAGGCTGCGGTGGTGGTAGCGGGGTGCATGCCCGCCCGCTATGGCGATGAACTGGCGGCCGAGCTTCCCGAAGCTGCGGCATTCGTGCCTTGCGCTGATGAAGCGCATATCGTGGATGCGGTGGAGCGAGCGCTACCACCAGGGGCTGGAACTGGCACGCAGGGGTTCGCAGCACCGACACAGGAGCAGGCGCCATCAGCCGCCTTCGCCTATGTGAAGATATCCGATGGGTGCGATCGGCAATGTTCGTATTGCACCATCCCTGCCATCAGGGGATCGTATCGGAGCTTTCCTTTCGAGGATGTCGCATGCGATGTGCGGTCTAAGGTGGAAGCAGGCGTGCGCGAGATCGTGCTGATAGCACAGGACACGGGCCGTTGGGGCGATGACTTGGCCGACGAGCACGACCTTCCATGGTTGTTGGGCACGTTGGCCGAGGCGCATCCCGAAACGCTCTTCCGTGTCATGTACCTCCAGCCCGATGGTGTCACCGATCGCCTGCTTGCGGTCATTGCCGCGCATGACAATATCGCATCGTATCTGGACATACCGATCCAGCCATGCGCAGGCGAGGCGATCGCGCCAGCTTCGAGGCCCTTGTCGCGCACATCCGCGACGTCGTGCCGGATGTCACCGTGCGCACGACCCTCATCGCAGGCTTTCCGGGTGAGACCGAAGAGCAATTCGATGAGCTCGTGGATTTCGCGACATCAGGATGCTTCGACTATGTTGGCGTCTTTCCTTATTCGCGTGAAGAGGGAACGCCCGCGTTCGATCTGGCAGGCCAGCTCTCCGAGGACGAGAAGGCCTTCCGCGCGCAGGTGGTGCGCGATGCGGCCGATGCAGCCAGCGCGCTCTCGGTGGCGCAGCGCAAAGGAACGATCCAGCGCGTATTGGTGGAAGGTGCTGAAGAGGATGGTCAGCTGGTCGGTCGTACGCAGCAGCAGGCTCCAGAGGTCGACGGCGTCACCTTTGTGGATGCTGGGCATCCAGGCGATGTGGTCGAGGTGCTGATCGAGGACACGTTGCTCTATGACATGGAAGGTTCGGTGGAACATGGAGCATGACGGCGCGCGAAGGAGCCAACTGCTGACACCGGCAAACATCGTGACGCTGGCGCGCATCTGCTTGGTCCCTGTCTTCGTGGCTGCACTACTCAGCCCGTGGCCCGAATGGCTGGGGCTGCACGACATCATCAACGACGAGACGAAATCGCTCGTGGCTGCAGCAGTGTTCATCTTTATCTCATGTACCGATTGGCTTGACGGATACTTGGCGCGCAAGCGTGATGAGGTGACGGACTTTGGCAAGTTCGTCGATCCGCTGGCCGACAAGATATTGGTGGCGGCAGCGCTACTTGCACTGGTGCAGCTCCAGGTGCTCCCGTCGTGGCCGGTCCTCATCATCTTGGGCAGGGAGTTCATCGTCTCTGGGGTGCGCATGATCGCAGCCAGCAAGAACGAGGTGATCGCAGCCAGCTGGTATGGGAAGGCGAAGACAGTGGCGCAGATCGTGGCCATCGTGATGTTCCTGGTGAAGGATAGCCTGTACCTGCCGAATGTCGACTACGCCATCCATAACCCGCTCTATGTCCTCTCGTGGCTGGCCATGCTCGTGGCGCTGGCACTGACCATCATCTCCATGCTCGATTACATCGCGAAGGCGCGCCATCTGCTCGGCTTCCGCACCGCAGCAGGTGCCGATCCGGCGGCATCGACGGCGGTCGTGCCCGATGATGCATGCTTGCAGCGATCGGCAGATAAAGTGATACGGCAGGCGCAGGAGCGAAAGCTGACGATCGGTACGGCTGAGAGCCTTACCGGAGGCATGGTCAGCAGCTTGCTCACCTCGGTGCCGGGCAGCTCTGCGGTGGTGCGTGGCGGCATCGCAAGCTATGCGGCGGAGGTGAAGGCTGATATCTTAGGGGTCGATCCGGATCTCCTGCGTGCCGAGGGGGCGGTGAACGCGCCGACCGCCATCCAGATGGCCTGCGGCGCCCGTAAGGTGCTCGATGCCGATATCGCCGTGTCAGCCACGGGCATCGCGGGACCCACCGGTGCTGAACCGGACAAGCCGGTGGGCACTGTTTGGCTCGGTGTCAGCGTAGGCGATGCCTCCGTTGCCGAAGAAGCCCATTTCAAGGGCGATCGCGATGCGGTGCGGCGGCACGCTGCCCATCATGCGCTGGAATTGTTGCACGACGCCATCGCGCGCTATCCTCGTTGATCCGATACGGATGCGTATCAGATGCGCGCAAGATCGGTGTCAGAAGGAGCGTGCGAACGGAGAGATCTCGCACCTGATGCAGATCAGGAATACGCTTGCGAAGGGTGCGCTCGACGAAGCCAGATATGACGCAGATAGGCTAGATGCGCACGCTACTATAAGGGCAAGGGTATGACCGCAGCGCTGTAAAAGAGCCCTTGACATTCAAACAAATGTTCGCATATCATAGGCATGCGAACGCACACAAGACGCACTACACGCAAGGAGCATAGCATGAGCCAATCGAAAGAAGAGCTGCTCAAGAGCACAACCGATCAGATCGAGAAGAAGTTCGGGCGCGGGTCCATCATGAAGCTCGGGGAAGGTGGCGCCGATCTCTCGCTCGGGGTCATACCGACCGGGGCGCTCCCGCTCGATGTGGCGCTCGGCATCGGCGGGGTGCCACGTGGGCGCATCATCGAAGTGTACGGGCCTGAATCCAGCGGCAAGACCACGCTGGCGCTCCAGATACTCGCCGAAGCGCAGGCGCTCGGCGGCATCGTCGCCTTCATCGATGCAGAGCATGCGCTCGATCCCGTCTATGCAGCACGCTTGGGGGTCGATATCGACGAGGTACTCATCTCCCAGCCTGACACCGGCGAGCAAGCGCTCGAAATATGCGATATGCTCGTGCGCTCAGGAGCGGTGGATTGCGTCGTCGTCGACTCGGTCGCAGCGCTCGTACCGCGCGCCGAGATCGAAGGCGAGATGGGGGACACCACGGTTGGCCTGCAGGCTCGTCTCATGTCGCAAGCGCTCCGCAAGCTGGCTGGTTCGCTCTCGAAGTCGAACACCACGTGCATCTTCATCAATCAGCTACGCGAAAAGATCGGGGTCATGTTCGGCAATCCAGAAACCACCACCGGCGGTCGCGCCCTCAAGTTCTTCTCCAGCGTGCGTATCGATATCCGTCGCATCGAATCGATCAAGGTGGGTGGGGAAGCCGTGGGTAATCGCGTGCGC
>CASTMW010000085.1 GCA_949450265.1 uncultured Eggerthellaceae bacterium
GGGACAGGGACAGGGACAGGGACAGGGACAGGGACAGGGACAGGGACAGGGACAGGGACAGCGTACCACTTCCCTGCTCTTCTTTGCTTCTCTTTTTTAGCCTCTGACCTGGTATTTCTTTGTAAGATTCGTGCAAGATCCACGTAAGATACAGATCAGATATCGCACAGATCGCGCCTCACCAAAAAAGGATGTTCCCCGCATAGACCGTTCCTCGTGTCGATGCACGCGCCACATATGCAACGGCTACATACGATGCTTCGGGATACAATGCGTCCATAATCGTTTCCGAAAAAAAGGAGAAAAGATGACACCGATCCTCTACTATTGGGCTCCTTGCGAAACCTGCTCGGTCGTCACGCGGTTCGCCGACGAGCATGGGATCGACCTGGACAAGCGCGACGTTGAGCAAGAAGGCCCATTCCAGGAGCTGCAAGAGCTGGGCGGCGATGCGAACCTGATCCCTTACCTCTACGTGGATGGAGAGTTGATCAACGGCAACGATGACGTGGTCGCCTATCTGTCGGAAAAATACCTCCCATAAGCAGGTTTCGAACGAACAGCCTGAGCGTGCAGCCTGAACGAATGGTTCGAGCGAACAGTCTGACGAGCAGCCCAAATAGACAGCCTGAGCGTGCAGTCTGAACGAATGACCTGAGCATGCAGTCTGAATAGACAACCCGAACGAACAACCCAGGAGTGCATCATCGAATCGATCCGAAACATAGACGATCCTCGCCTGGACATCTACGCACGCCTGACCGACGTGCAACTGCGCAGCCGCCTTGAACCGGAACGCGGCATCTTGATAGCGGAATCGCCAAAAGTGATAGATCGTGCGTTGGCGGCAGGACTTGAACCGATCTCGCTGCTCATGACGGAAACGCTTCGGGCGAAGGCAACGGCCGAGCTTCAGTCACGCTTCGAACAGGATCGGACTCCCATCTACGTCATGCCGGATGAACTGCTGGAGCAGCTGACAGGCTTCCAGCTGACGCGCGGTATGCTGGCGGCGTTCAAGCGTCCCCGCATCCCCACCGCCACCGAACTATTGACTGGCGAACCATCGACCGAAGAACGCCTGGCCGGTGATGTCTGTCCGCATCCCCGCATGCATACGTCCCACCCCCCGCAACGCATCGCCATACTGGAAGACATCACCAACCACACGAACGTGGGCGCCATCTTCCGCAACGCCGCTGGGCTTGGCCTGGATGCAGTGCTGGTGACCCCCGGTTGCTACGACCCGCTCTACCGGCGCGCTGTGCGCGTTTCCATGGGAACGGTGTTCCAGGTGCCGTGGGGGCGCATCGGCACCGATGTGGAAGGCAAGGGCGCGCATGGCAACGTGGCGCGGACGGGCGGCTGGACGCACACGGGCATCCCCTTACTGCACGAGGCCGGATTCAAGGTGGCCGCCATGGCGCTCTCCGACGATTCGATCGCCATGGACGATCCGATCCTGCAAACCGAAGAGAAGTTGGCCCTGGTGCTGGGCACCGAAGGCGAAGGGCTCAGCGCTGCCGCCATCGCTGCCGCCGATCACGTCGTGCGCATCCCTATGAGCAACGGCGTGGATTCGTTGAACGTGGCCGCCGCCAGCGCCATCGCGTTCTGGCAGATGCGGCGGCCGTAAGAGCGCACCCCCCACCTTACAGCTCGTCCTGCACAGGACACCTGCGCAACCCAATATTCACAACCCAGCTTTCACGGGCCGCCTGCGCAAGCTCACTTTCGCGAGCCCACCTTCACAGGCTGCCTTCGCGAATCTGCTTCCCAGCTCGTCCTTCACGAACCAACTCTTACGACCCGATCTTCACGATGGGCGCATAGTCCTTCAGCAGCTTCTTGGTCTGACCGGTCTTGGCGAACTTCACGTGCAGCGTGTCGCCGTCCACCTTGGTGACGGTACCGCGTCCGAACGTCTTGTGATCCACCGCATCGCCCTTGGCGAACGTCATCTTCGCGGCAGCCTTCTTGCCAGCGTTCGGATTGGCACCGCCGCCGAACGTGCGACTGCGGCCGCCCGCGCCCGACGCGCTGGACTGCCCGAACACGCGCCCTTCGCCCGCTTCGGCCCCGCTGCCCGAGATGCCGCGCCTGCTGCCGCGCTTCTCCCAGCCGGTCCCGCTGAAGCCCGACGACCCCAGCCCGGTAGTATGCCGCAGCTCGGAAGGTATCTCGTGGATGAAGCGCGACGTAGGATTGGCGCTGGTCTGGCCGAACAGCTGGCGGCTCTGCGCGCACGTGAGCCACAGGCGCTTCCGAGCGCGCGTGATGGCCACATACGCCAACCGCCGCTCTTCTTCGACCGCCACCGGATCGCCCACCGAGTTCAAATGCGGAAAGATGGATTCCTCCATGCCCGCCACGAACACGCAATCGAATTCCAGGCCCTTGGCCGAATGCACCGTCATCAGCGTGACCGCACGGCCGTCCTCGCTGACCGTGTCCAGGTCGGTGCGCAGCCGCACCCATTCGATGAAGTCCGCCAGCGAATCGCCACGCAGCTCGCGCGGCGGATCCTCTTGGTCTTGCTGGTCCGGCGAAGATGACGTTCTGGGCAGCGCCGCAGCGTCAACCAGTTCCGCCGTTTCGGAGGACGGCGGAACGAAAAGAGCATCGTCGTCACCGTGCGTTTCCGAGAACTCCTGCACCACGCCCATGAACTCCTGGATGTTCTCTATGCGCCCCTGCGCCTCGTCGGTGTCCTCGGCCTGCAATGCCTGGATCAACCCGGCGCGGTCGATGATGGCCTCCACCACCTTGCGCAGATCGCCCGAGAACAGCTGCGCATCCTTGATCGTCTGGATGAACTCGCCCAGCGCATCGCGCGTGGCCTTGCGCACGTCAGGATCGGCCAGCAACATCTCGGCCGCCGTCAGCATGGGCGCGTCCAGCTGGCGCGCGTGTTCGCGGATGCGGTCGATGGAGGTCTTGCCCACCCCGCGCTTCGGCACATTCACCACGCGCTCGAACGCCATGTCGTCGGCCGGGTTCACCACCAACGTCAGGTACGCCATCACATCGCGGATCTCTTTGCGGTCGAAGAACTTCGTGCCGCCCACGATGCGGTAGGGCACCCCCGCACGCAGCAGCATATCCTCCAGCACGCGGCTCTGCGCGTTCGTGCGATAGAACACGGCCATCTGATCATAGCCCACGCCGCTGGCGCGCAGCTTCTCTATCTCGCCGGCGATCCAGCGCCCCTCGTCGCGTTCATCGGCAGCCATGAACACGTCGATCTTCTCGCCCGCACCCGCATCGGTGAACAGACGCTTCGGCTTGCGCGTCTGGTTGTTCGCGATGACTGCATTGGCCGCGTCCAGGATGTTACCCATGCTGCGGTAGTTCTGCTCCAGCTTCACCACTGTGGCGTTGGGGTAGTCTTCCTCGAAATCCAGGATGTTGCTGATGTCGGCACCACGCCAGCTGTAGATGCTCTGATCGTCGTCGCCCACCACCATGATGTTCTTGTGCGCAGCGGCCAGCAGCTTCGTGATGGCGTACTGCGCGTGGTTCGTGTCCTGGTACTCGTCCACCATGATGTAGCGGAAGCGGTCCTGATAAGCGGCCAACACGTTCTCGTGGTGCTTCAGCAGCAGGTAGGCGTACAGCAGCAGGTCGTCGAAGTCCATGGAGTTGGCGGCCTTCAAGCGCCGCTGGTACTCCTCGTAAACGCGCGCAGCCACCTTCGCGATGGGATCGGCTGCTTCTTCCAACATGGTGCCTGGCACCTTCAGCTCGTTCTTCGCCTGCGACACGCGGCCCATCAACGTGTTCACCGGGAAGCGGCGCGGGTCGATATCCTGTTCCATCATGATGGTCTTGAACAGGCGCTTCTGGTCATCGGTGTCGTAGATGGTGAAGTTCTTGCCGAATCCCAACAGATCGGCGTCGGACCGCAGGATGCGCACGCACATGCTGTGGAACGTGGACACCCACATGCCGCGTGCTGCGCCCCCCACCAGACCGCCCAAGCGCTCGCGCATCTCAGCGGCGGCTTTATTGGTGAAGGTGATAGCCAGCACTTGCCACGGTGCCACCCCGCAGTCTTCTAGCAGGTGCGCGATGCGGTACGTCAGCACGCGCGTCTTGCCCGATCCAGCGCCCGCCAGCACCAGCAGCGGCCCTTCCGTGCACATGACGGCCTGCGCTTGCGGTTCGTTCAGCGTATCTATGTCCAGAGGCATGCGTCGCCCTTCGTTCGTGCGTCCGTTCGGAATGCCCTATTCTACCGCGCCGCCGCCAGCAGCGCGTCCCATATTACGGACACACACGCATCAACTGCGCATCACGCCTGCGTACATTGCCGCAAACGCCTGCATGCGTCGTCGCAAACACCTTGCTTACAGGTTCGGTTTGACCCGATCCGTTCTGTGGTGCGCTTTGATAATGGGGTCATCAAGGACAAGGAACACACCTCGGCATCGACGATGGACGTACGAGGCTGAATAGCGAAAGGGCCATCATGGCGAAAACGGACCACATGAAGAACTGCCGCGAACACGAGCAGGAACGTGAGCGAAATCATGAACGCACATACGAACAGGAGCAAGAACGCGAACGTGCGCAGAAGCAGGAGCGCGCGCACGAACAGGAACGTGAGCGGGATCATGAGCGGAAGCAAGAGAGCGAACGCACACACGAACAAGAACGCACCGTGCATCCGCTACCGCAGATCGACCAAGCGGTGATGGAGGAATCAGCGGAAGCGCACCCGAAGGATACGCTGGCGAACGACGAGCCGGTAGTGCTGGAATCGTCCGCATCCGACCCGGAGTTTCCCGCCATGCAAGAGTTCGAAGTGGACACCGATGGGCCGAAGGGCTCGACCGCGAAGCATCCTGGGATCATCTGGGCCATCATCGCTATCGTCGCCATCATCATCTTATGCATCGTGCTGGCCGCAGTGGGCGACTGGATGACGCCCAACCAGGCCGAACGTAACGCCGAAACGCAATTCGAAGAGCAGACCGTGCCAGAAGACCTTGGCAGCAATGAAGATCCCGAGGCCATGCAAGAGGGCTGACCGCCGATCAGCCGCCAAGCGCGGCAAAGCCGGATAGTTGCCATGCGCAACAAAGGCCGAGCGCACTGCCCGGCCTTTGTTTTGATATGCGTCGTTTGAAAAGCTAACGGTTTCGCGTTATTTACACGATCCTCTTGCCCAGCGCCTCAGCCACCACACGCAGTTCGGCCACCAGTTGCTCAAACTGAGCAGGCGTCAGCTGCTGCGGCCCGTCGCTCAGGGCTTCGGGCGGATTGGGATGTACCTCGATCATGATACTATCGGCGCCCGCCGCCACCGCCGCCAGCGCCAGTGCAGGCACCAGGTCGCGCTGGCCCGCCGGATGCGATACATCGATGCACACCGGGTACAGGCTCTGCTTGTGGATCACCGGCACCGCCGCGATATCCAGCGTGAAGCGCGTGGCCGTCTCGAATGTGCGGATGCCGCGCTCGCACAGCACCACGTTCGTGTTGCCCTTGTCGGTGATGTAGTCGGTGGCCGCCAGCCACTCCGCGATGCTGCCCGCGAACCCGCGCTTGTACAGCACCATCTGATGCATGTCGGCCGTCACTTCGCCGATCTTCTTCAACAGGCTGAAGTTCTGGAAGTTGCGCGCGCCCACCTGCAGGCCGTCCACGTAATCGGCCACCAGCTGGCAGTGCGCACTATCCATCACCTCAGTGAGCGTCATCAAATCGTACTTGTCGCCCGCCGTCTTCATGATCTTCAGCGCCTCTTCGCCCAGACCTTGGAAGCTGTGCGGGTTCGTGCGCGGCTTGAACGCGCCGCCGCGTATCCATTTAAGCCCCAGACCCTTGATGCAGGCTGCCACCTCATCGAACTGCTCTTCCGATTCCACCGAGCACGGACCGGCAAATATGGTTATCTCATCCGTACGCTGGCCCAAGTACGGAATGCCATCTATCTTCGAATCTCTCATAGCGACGGTGTCTCCTTGCTCACCTTCAGGATGGTGGCGTAGATCTCACGCAAATATTCGTTGTACAGCGGCCCCTCGTTGTAGCTGGCCACCTTCTCGAAGATCTCTTCCTCGCGCTTGGCGTCGTAGAGCCCCATCTGCGCATCCGGCTTCAACCCGCGGATGACCAGCGAATGCCCAGCGCGCTTGTTCAGCAGCGCCACTAGCTCGCGGTCGATCGCGTCGATTTGCTCGCGGTGCTTCTGGATCTCGGCGAGGGCTGCGTTGTCCTCAGTCACTTCCATATCCTTTCATGCAGCTATAACGGGGAAGTTGCCCGTGTGGGAACATGATAGCAAACACAGGTTTCATCGTGACTGGTCTGACGAGATTGGCCCGCTTGGCTTGGGCACCTTCCCATGTCGATCCTTCGATG
>CASTMW010000086.1 GCA_949450265.1 uncultured Eggerthellaceae bacterium
TGGCCATCGTGTGCTTCGTCGTGCTGATCGTTCTGAAACTGGTGCTCCAGGCCAACGGTGTGGAGTTCGCTGCCACGGTGCAGGCCAACGGTGTGTTCTTCGTGATGGCTCTGGTCGCAGCAGGCTTCGCTGGCATCGGCAGCCGGCATTGCGCTCGTGCGAGACGAGAGCAGAATGCTCTGAGCCAACGATTGCGCTCATCGCGCAAATGATGAAAAACGGGCACCGATGGAACGGTGCCCGTTTTTTTTGTTGCTTCTCTTTTACATAGAACAAACGTTCCTTTTTGTGCTATAGTCTCACTATGAAACAGAGCCAGTGCAAGCGCATCCTCTTCTCAGGATGTCCGAGCCGGCACCGCGTTTCCCTGCGGTCCCATACAACGCTTGCAAGTTCCTCTCAGTTAAGGGTTGTATGGAAGCGGGTGACGCTCATGTCTCCTTTCAACGATCATGCCCGAAGCCAGATATGCGGTACCGCCATCGATCCGGCACGCATCCGCCTTGTCACCGTGAAGGAGCTCATCGCAGGGTGTGAGGCCGCGGCGTTGTTGCAACATGCGCTCGAAGAGCATGCTGGATGGCATGCTGCTCTTGCAGACATGCCCGGTGCGGCGCGAGAAGCCCTCGAACGCAAGATAGCGGCTTCGCTGAGCCTGATGACATCTTTGCCCGAGCAGCCCTCAACTAGCCAGATGGTCGTCATCCCTTGGCAGTGGTTTGCCGTGTCCGATGGGTGGGGTGGCTTCTCAAGGAGCGTCGGGGCGGTCCTCTTCGATCCCGATCGGCTCTTCGCCGCCAAGGATATCGTCGCCATGGTGGGCACGTACAGGCTCTCAGCGCTCGAACTTGCCTGCGCTTCACACTTGTTGGGCGACGTTGACACGCTCGAAGCGCTTGCGCTGAGCGGAGCCTTGGTGAGCATTGATGAGCTCACCTCGCAACCGTGGCCTGTCATCCTGGGGTTGCGGGCCTGGCTGCCTGATGATCTCACCGCAACGGAGAAGCATGCAGTTGCGGCGCATATCTTCTGGACGATGACCTATAGCGGCCTTGGAGATGCCGAACCCATCATGAACGAAGAAGGGGCCAGCCCAAGTGGCAGCTCTCAGGAATGCTGGATGCGCTCCGATCCAGCATATCGTGAGAAGCTGGAGGGGATCGCATGCGCTCTGAATTACGACGGTTGGGTCGATTCGCTCGCTGCGCTCGAAGCCCTTGCGGGCGCTCTGTGCACACCTAGCTTGTAACCTGTTGGAAACGAACGGCTCATTCGCATGAAACAGAGGGCCGGTAGCATCGATGGATACGATGTGGCAGGTATCGATCTTGCAACATCGCAATGATGGTGAGCAGAAGAAGTGCAAGGTGGTATCCGATGTTCTTTCGTGAAGACAGACCCAGAGAAGGAGTGGTCCGCATACCTTCCGGATGCGCGATAGCTGGCATCATGGATAGGAGCGGTGGTCGACATGATGGCACCGATATCTTGCGATCCATCGCTCTTATGCACGATCGGGGCAATGGGCTTGGGGGTGGGTTTGCGGCGTATGGCATCTATCCGGAATACAAGGAGCTCTATGCGTTCCACATCATGTACGAATGCCAAGAAGCGCGCGCTCAGACCGAAGCCTATCTTGATACATACTTCATGAGCGAGAAGCAAGAGCGCATCCCCACACAGGATGTCGCTTCCATCAAGAACCCTCCGGATATCTGGCGATACTTCGCTGCTCCGCATCCTATGCGGCTCAATATGAGTGGGTTTGACGAGGCTGAGTACACGATGCAGCACGTGTTCCATATCAACTCGCATATCGACGGTGCCTTCGTCGCTTCCTCGGGAAAGGATATGGGTGCGTTCAAGGGCGTCGGCTATCCGGAGGATATCGGCGCGTTCTATCGCATCGAGGATTACCAGGCATGGGCATGGACCGCTCACGGTCGCTTTCCTACGAATACGCCGGGTTGGTGGGGTGGCGCCCATCCGTTCACGCTGTTGAACTGGTCGGTCGTGCACAACGGAGAGATATCCAGCTATGATGCGAACCGCCGTTACGTCGAACAGTTCGGGTATCGCTGCAACCTTCAGACCGACACGGAGGTCATCACGTACCTCTTCGACCTTCTCACGCGTCGGCATGGGTTCTCCCAGCAGATGGCCGCCCATATCATGACAGCGCCTTCCTGGGACGAGATCGATCGCATGGACGCCCCGTGTGCTGCCTTCGAGACGGCCCTGCGGTCGGTATATGCCAGCGCGTTGGTGAACGGCCCCTTCTCGGTGATACTTGGATCGGAAGAGGGGCTGCTCGCCATAAACGATCGGCTGAAGCTGCGTGCCCTCATGGTGGCCGAACATGATCGCATGGTCTACCTTGCAAGCGAGCAGGCAGCCATCGAGGTCGTATGCCCCGAAGCTGCCAGCATCCGCTCCATCGAAGGAGGCGTTCCTTTCGTTGTCCAGCTTGATGAGGTGGTCGCACGCGAGCAAGGGGCATCCGGTGAGAACATCCAGCTCGAAGCGCCCTTAGCTCACGAGATAGGCGTGCTCCCGCCGCGCAGGAAGGAGGTCGATCATGTTCGATCGTAAAGTGCCAACGTACAAGGTGTTGCGCGACCGCGAGGCTTGCACGAACTGCGGCGCCTGTGTTCGGCAGTGCTCATATGGGGTGCATCGCATAGACGAGCAGAGCGGCAAGCTCGTCGCCGATCACGGCGCCTGTGTCAATTGCCAACGCTGCGTGCTCATGTGCCCTCCGCGCGCCATCGCCATAACGAAGTGGCCCCAAGTGGGAACAGGCTCTGCCGTATGGACACCCGATCATATGAAGGACATCGCCAAGCAAGCGCGCACCGGAGCGGTCCTACTGTCCTCCATGGGGAATCCCGAACCGTATCCCACCTATTGGGACCATCTGCTGCTCAATGCCAGTCAGGTCACCAACCCCTCCATCGATCCGCTGCGCGAACCTATGGAAACGCGCGTGTTCTTGGGAAGCCGACCGGTTGCGCTCCGGGTGAACACGCGCCAGCATGCGGTCATCTCGGACATGCCTCCGCAGCTGAGGCTGGATGTGCCCATCATGTTCTCTGCCATGAGCTTCGGATCTATCTCGCTGAACACGCAACGGGCGCTCGCCCTTGCAGCGGAGGAATTGGGCACGTACTTCAACTGTGGCGAAGGAGGCTTGCATCCCGATCTTGAGCGATATGCCAACAACACCATCGTTCAGGTGGCATCGGGTCGTTTCGGGGTGAACCCGCAGTATCTGAACAACGCTGCTGCCATAGAGATCAAGATAGGCCAAGGAGCGAAGCCTGGCATCGGCGGCCACTTGCCAGGAGAGAAGATCGATGGAGAGGTGTCGCGTACGCGCATGATTCCCGAAGGGACCGATGCCATCTCTCCGGCGCCCCATCACGACATCTATTCGATTGAGGATCTTCGTCAGCTCATCTTCTCGCTGAAGGAAGCGACCCGATACCGCAAGCCCATCGCGGTGAAGATCGCTGCGGTGCACAATGCCGCTGCTATTGCATCGGGGATGGCGCGCGCAGGTGCTGACATCATTGTCATCGACGGATTCCGCGGCGGCACGGGAGCAGCTCCGAAGCGCATCCGCAACAACGTCGGCATTCCTATCGAATTGGCATTGGCGGCAGTGGACGAAAGGCTCAGGGAAGAGGGCATCCGATCCACGGTCAGTCTTGTCGTATCGGGTACGATACGCGATTCGGCCGATATCGTGCGTGCCATCGCGCTGGGGGCCGATGCCGTTTCCATCGGATCAGCGGCCCTCATCGCCATCGGATGCCATCAGTGCGGTGACTGCGCCAGCGGGCGATGTAACTGGGGGATAGCCACGCAAGACCCCGCCTTGACCAAGCGCATCCATCCGCAGAGCGCAGCTGAGCGCATCGTGAACCTCGTGCGGGCATGGAACAAGGAGATCGAAGAGATGATGGGCGGCATGGGCATCAACGCCATCGACAGTCTGCGCGGGAATCGGCTGATGCTGCGCGGGGTCGGGCTCAACCAGAAGGAACTGGACATCTTGGGCGTGAAGCATGCCGGGGAATGAAGTTGACACCATGTTACCCATAGCCTGAAGGAGAGACGCAATGCAGGAGAGAGATACAGCCCAGGACGTCCTGTCGCTCGGCACATCGCATTTTCGTGAGGCGAACGAACGGATCCGCGATCAGCTCGAACGCGTCGATCGTCTCACCTTGGAAGAGGTCTTCGCTCAGCGCTACCTTGGGTGCGCGTTGCCCCAAGGGAAGCATCTTGCGATCCACGGCACGCCTGGAAACGATATGGCGGCCTATCTGGATGGTGGCACCATCGAAGTCTTCGGCAGCGCGCAGGACCAGATCGGCAATACCATGAACGATGGTGAGGTTATCATCCATGGACGATGTGGTGATGCGGCGGGGTATGCCATGCGGGGCGGGTGTATCTTCATCCGCGACGACTGCGGATGGCGCGCTGGTATCAATATGAAGGAATACCAGGATAAGCAGCCTATCATCGTCATCGGGGGAGATGCGGGCAGCTTTCTGGGGGAGTACATGGCAGGAGGAACCATCCTGCTCCTTGGCAACCCTGGCGATCATCTTGCCACGGGGATGCACGGCGGGGTCATCTACCTGCGCGAGCCTCCTTCTACTCACGCGCTCTCTAGCGGCATCACGATCGCGCCGCTCGCAGAAGAGGATAGGGTGCGCATCGAGCAGTTGCTGGGCCGGTATCGCGCTTGCTTCGCGGGCGAAGTGCGCGCTAACATCCCCGCCGATGCGGAGGAGTTCCTCAAGCTCGTGCCTGCATCGTCCAGGCCCTATGCAAGCCTGTATGCGAACTGACAGGTCCGCTCATCGCGCGAGCAACGAACGCTCCGCTTCATCGGCAAGCGTCGTACGTGCCGCAACAAGGTCCGCAAGAGGTTCAAGGTAGCCTCGGTCGGCATCCGATAACCCTGTTGCGGCGATGCTGATCAGCTCGTCTGCAAGTGCCGAGACAGGGGCGCCGTATACCGTCGCCCCATAACCGTCTTCCATCAGAGCGTTCTTGGCATCTTCGATCGCGCGTGCATCCACGTGCTCGAAGAGCGTCTCAAGAGCACCGAGCGACCCTTGATCGGAGAAGAGCCCCTTCACCAGGGCCGCGTAGGATATGACATACGGGATCGGCATCGCATCTGCTGGGCGTATCTCGATATAGGTCTTCAAGCGCACGTCATTGAAGAACATGGAGATCGCATGCTCTGCATCTTCGCGGCCCATGGGCACCTCAGCGAAGATCTCGCCGAACGTCCTTTTCGTAAGGGTCTCCCCACAAGGCGTCTTCTGCACGATGGCGGGCGTATCAAGGATGTAGGCAGCGTAGTCCTCCAAAGTGAAGCCCGCATCCATCACACCGGGTACGGTGCCGCACCGATCCGGGTCGCAATGCTGCCATATCTTCGTGCGCACCAGCTTATGCGCACGCGGCCTTCCCTCGAAGATGGGCGCATTGTCGCTTATCAGGGAGAAGAGCGGAACGCATGCGTTCGCAAGGCGCAGCTTGCGCAGGCAGTCTTCCTCTGAGGTATAGTCGATCGACACTTGGGTGGATGCACTGCCGCGCATCATGCAGATGCCGAACGAAGAGATAGCGCCCAGATAGTCGTTCATCATCTTGTAGCGCGTTTTAGGGATCAAGGCAAGGTCGATGGCCTTGTTGGAAAGGTTGTAGCCGGGCGTTCCCACGCTGATGCCATGCTGCTCGCAGATCCCCGTCAGCTTCGTTTCAAAAGCGGCGAAGCATGCCGCTGCATCGTCAAGGGTATGGAAGGGACCTGCGGAAAGCTCGAACTGAGCAGCCGGTTCAAGGGTGAGGGTACCAATGTTTCCCGCCATGCCAACGATGGCTTCTCCATCCATCATCGGATGCGGGAAGTTGTCCTTGAACGCCTCCAGCAAGCGCTCCGCTCCGAACGCGCCGTCGTAGGCGACCTGGCTTCCGTCGTGATGGGTCAGCGTATGCTC
>CASTMW010000087.1 GCA_949450265.1 uncultured Eggerthellaceae bacterium
TGGAAATGCCCCGTGTCAAGGATTTTTTCTTTGAGATATGTAGTTTTTGTGTTTTATCGAATACAAAAAAGAGGGCTGCCGATCTCTCGACAGCCCTCCCGCAGCCCTTGCAAGGACCCGTCGCTGTACAATGCGCCTACACGATGGGGCCGATGTTGTCCTGAACGGCCTCGATGCGCTCGCCACCAGGACCTCTGAAGAACATGATCTTGAGCTTCGCGCCGCCGTCGCCATACGAGACGAAGACGTCGGAATCCTTGTCGCCCAGCGGTCGATCAAACGGGCACAGCGCGTCGAAGGGTCCAGCTTCGATGGCGATGCCCTTCTCGTTCAGGCGCGCCACGATCTCGTCCATGTCCGCAACGCGCACCGCGAAGTGATTCAGGCACGCGCGAGCAGCGTCGATGGTGGACTTATCCTCCTGTTCGAGCAGTTCGATGACCACGCCGTCATCGCTCTTCACCCAGGCCATCTTGAGCGGCTTGTCGCCTTCCATCGTCTCGGTAGAGAACAGATGCCTGAACCCGAGCACATCGGTGTAGAAGCCGATGGACTCGTCGATGTCGTTGCAGTATGCGCCGATATGATGCGGAGCTATCTTCATCCTACGATCCTTTCTCCTGATCGAAGCTCGGAGCAGACCGCCAAGCGATACGCTCGGCGGTCTTGGTCGCTACCCGCTCCGATGCTCTCTTAGGCCTTGTACATGGCGATGGTGCCAGCGTTGAGGTCCTTGTCCTTGGTGGAGATGAAGTCGGTCACGTGACGCGGCATGTAACCGTCATAGGTGACGTCGATGGCGTAGTCGGCAGCCTCGATCTGCTTGAACCAGAAGTCACCGAACTCGTCGGTCTTCTGGGTATAGGTCTTGCCCGTCTCCAGATTGGTGATCGTGACATCGGCGCCGATCAGCACCTCTTCCTCTTCCAGATCGGCCACCTCGCCCGCAAGGAAGCGCTTGGGAAGGTTCAGATAGCGCACGCGCGGCTTCGTACCGATGGCGCACTTCAACTCCTCGGCCTCGGCCAGCATGTCCTTCAGGTCCTCTTCCTCGCCGAAGATGAGAGCGTCATGGGCGCAGGCATCCACGCAGCGCGGCACGGTCCAACCGTCGTCGAGCAGATGAGCGCAGCCAGTGCACTTCTGCGGGATAGAGAGCGCCTCGTTCCAGTACACCACACCGTAAGGGCACGCATCCATGATGGCCTTCTGATCCTTCGCCTTGGCTGGATCGATGATGACCAGCCCGTCGTCGCGGCGGTACACCGCACCGTCCTTGGCGGCCTTCATGCAAGGAGCGTCCTCGCAATGCTGACAGAAGATGGGCGTGTAGGAAACGCGCACCTTCGGGGTCTGGCCACGCTCTTCCTCTTCCACCTTCATCCAAAACTGGCCCGTGTCAGGCTGGGGTGCCGCATATGGCATCCAGTCGTTGTCGCAGTGCTCGTCCTTGCATACCAACTGGCAGTTATGGCAACCGATGCAACGGTCGAGATCAACGATAAAGGTCTTCATATCTCCTATGCCCCTTCCACGATCTTGTCGAGAGCGATCTGACCGGTTTCGGCCTCATAGGCATGATCGAATGCCTCGGGATACTGCTTGGCCAGCTCGAATACGTCGACCTTCTCGATGCCCACGAGGAAGCTGTTGGTGACCTCACCGGGAACGTTCTTGGACGTGGTGGCCGACGGGCAGATCAGGTTGTTCGCGCCAGCACGGTCGAACTCGCCCAGCACGATGTTGTCCACGCGCACACCGTGGTCCTGATAGACCGCATTCGGGATGACGCGCTCGGAAAGGCGCACGCCGCCGAGCACCGCACCGCGCTCGTTGTACATCTTCACAATATCGCCATCCTCAACACCGATCACGACGGCATCCTTCGGGTTGATCCACAGCGGCTCGTACATATAGCCATCCGGGCCTTCCACCTTGCACGTCTCAATCTCGCGGCACCAGGTGTTATCGTCGTTCTGCGCATGCACGCGCCAACGCGGATGGTTGGTGATGAGCAGGAACGGATACTCTTCAGAACGCGGATGCAGCAGGCTCTCGGAGTGGGTCTCGCCGTAGGGCACGAAGTGCGGTACGGGTGGGCGTTCCTCGTCATCGGGGAAGTACGAGTCGAGCAGCGTGGAACGGAACTCGATCAGGCCGGTGGGGGTCCGAAGCGGGTTGCCCTCGGGGTCATCGTAGAATGGACGCATGCCGCGCGGATCGTCTTCCCAATCCTCGGCGGTGGGCACGACGTAGTAGCCCTTCTCCATGAACTCTTCGTAGGACACCATGTCCTGAACGCCCGAGTTGTCGAAACCCTTGCGGATCAGCTCGTCCTCGGTACCGCCCACGTATTCCTCGTAGAGGCCCAGCTTCTTGGCCACTTCACCCACGGCCTCGAAGTCGGAGAGCGACTCGCCCACATGCGGGATGGCCTGCTCTTCATGGATGAGCATGTTGTACTGGCCGCTGAACAGGTCGGCGGAGATGTCGCGCACCTCGAGCTTGGTGGTGGTGGGCAGGATGATGTCGGCGAACAGGCAGTCGTTCTCCAGCCACGGGTGCTGGGCCAGGATGAACTCCAGGTTGGGATGCTGCAGTGCACGCTGCATCTCGAAGCCACCGTTCCAGCAGGTCTGCCAGCAGGGGCTGTCGGTCCATATCATGTGCAGCTCGTAATCGCCATTGTGCGGGAAGTCCCACTCCACCACCTGGTCCTCAGCGGGCAGGCCAGCGATGACATGGCCACCGCGCCACTTGACCGGCGGGTTCATGATGGCCTCGGGGATCAAGGTCTTCGGGATGAAGTTCACCGGGTAGGTGAGCATAGCCCAGCCGTTGTAGACCGACGACAGATCGGGCTGGCAGGCCGAACGCGGCAGCGGGTAGATCTCATCGATACCGAACAGGCCCCAGTCCATGAAGTTGATCTGACCGGCACCCGGCTTGCCAAGGCCCTGCATGGCCAGCAGCGCCACCTCAAGGCGAGCCGGTTCGCTGGAATAGGCAGCGCGGATCAGACCGCCACCTGCGCAGTGCGCGATGGACACCACGTGCTTTGCCCAGTAGCGAGCCAGCGCCTTGATCTGACGCTCGGATATCCCCGTAATGGGAGCGGCCCACTTCGGCGTCTTCGGAACGCCGTCCTCAACGCCCAGAATGTAATCCTTGAAATCGTCGAAGCCCACGGAATGCGTGGCAATGTAGTCCTTGTCGTAGGTGTCTTCCTTGATCCACACATACGCCAGAGCACAATGCAGCGCAGCGTCGGTGTTGGGCAGGATGGGAATCCACTTGCCCTCGTGCGCGGCACCGGTGTAGTTGAGGTCGGGCGAGATGAAGATGGACTTCAGGCCCACGTCGTGCAGCCAACGGACCAGACGTCCCGGCTGCATGCCGCCCCAGCCCCACGGCGTGGTCTCAGGATCGGCGCCCCAGTACAGGACCGCATCGCCATTCTCGGCGATATCCTGGAACAGGTTCTGCACGTTGCCCTGCTTGCCCACCGGGTCCATGCCCCAGATGTGCTTGGCGCCCCACGTCCAGCCTTCCCAGCTGTCTGGTTGCCGGGCTTGCAGCGTGTAGCCTCCCATGAGGTCCAGCAGCTTGCCCGGGCAACCATGAGCAGCGTGGATGATCTTGGATTCACCATGACCATCCACCTGAGCGAGTACGGCTAGGGGTCCGTACTCCTTGTGGATGCGCTTGAGTTCTGATGCGATGATATCGGTGGCCTCGTCCCACGAGATGCGGCGATACTTCGATGTGCCGCGCGTCTCGGGATGACGCTCACCGTTGGGGTCCCAGTCCACGCGGATCAGCGGATAGGGAACGCGATTCTTCGAGTAGACGCGCTTCTTGTAAGCGTACTGAAGCGGCGTCGGCATGGTCTTATCCTTGGGTTCGAGCACCGCTCCATTCACTTCGATGCGCCAGGGTCGCATATCCTCGATGTCGTATGCATCGTCGTAATGCATCGGACGGATGCGAAGGATCTTACCGTCCTTGACGTCGACGGCTGCAGAGTTCGAACCGAGTCCGAAACCGCACAGACCGAGCGACTTGTACACTGTCTTCACATCATTTGACATTCCAACTCCCTCTCTCTTTCCTTTGGTCTCCCACATGCTCTTGCGCCACGAAAAAGTCTTTCCAATCCTCGCTCTCTTCGTTTAGAATCCCGTGTATCGATCCCTTTCACAATTCGCTTCTTGCCAAGTCGAAGCTGTCTCGACCTTATTTCGTCGCATAGGTCGTGACAATCGCGTTCGATGACTGATTTTGAGATGAGAGCGGTCATCGGGCGTTTCATCGGTCCTATGACCGAGGGTACTAGGCGAGCTTGAAAAGAGGCCTTGAGCGGGAAAGATGTGTTGGGATGGCGAAGAGAGGCACCGGCCTTTGACACGAGGAGGGAAGAAGATGAACGACACGACGACCAACGATCAGAAGCGGTCCTCGCGGCTTTTCAGCCCTACCATAGGGCTTGCGGGATTCGGGGTGCTCCTTGGCTGGCATTTCCTCATCCTGTATTTCTCGTTCCCCATGACCAGCGGCATGTTCCCTGCTGAGTTCATCTTCATCCGGCAAGTGGTGCTGAATGCATCGCTGTGCGTGTTCTTCGGGGCCTTCGGATACCTCATGCGCAACCTTCCGCAGCGCGACAAGCTGCAATCGCACGCCATCGCCTACTCAGCTATGGCGGTGGGCACCATCGGCAGCGCCACGCTAGTCGTAGGTTCCATCATGGGGATCGCCTGGTCCATCTTCGCCGTGGTGCTGATCGGAGCCTCCGAGGCCATCCTCATGCTGTTCTGGCTGCGCTTCTACACGGAAACCTCCGAGAACTACTCGGGCATCAGCCTGGGAACATCGGCGGTGGTCGGATCACTCATCTGCTTCTTCACCTACCATCTGACCTTCGAGGTATCCGTGTTCGTCCTGGTGATCCTACCCTTGGCATCCGGAGCGCTGCTCATCACCTTGACGCGCGACATCCCGTTGCGCAGCAACGATCCGCTCGGTTTCGGCATCTCGGACTGGAGTTCGGCGAGGAAGCCCTATTGGAAGACCACCTTCCAGCTGATGGCGATGGCCTTGTTCTTCGGCATGGTCCAAGGCTGCAATTCCCCGAAGATGACGCTGCTGCCAGCCGCCGACCCCATCACAGTGCTCGGCGCAGCGCTGGCAGGCATCGTGCTGTTCGCCATGTTCTCGAAGTCCGCGCACAAGCCGAACCTGGGTCCAGTCATCAGCCTTTCCTTGCTGATGTACATCGCTGGCATGATGCTCATGCCCTTCCATGCGCCCTATCTTCCGCAGATCGCTGCATTCTTGATCATGACAAGCTTTATCTTCTACTTCATCCTGACCTTGATCTTCGTCATCGATCTCTGCCGCACCTTCGACCTGAACGCCACCGTCTACGTTGGCCTGAACCAAGCGCTCGAGTACGCCATGTTCGCCCTGGGCATCGTGGCGGGCAACGCGCTATGGGGCGAGTTCAGCAACGTATCCTCCCTTCCCTTCGCCATCTCTTTCATCTCCATCTTCGTGCTATGCGCCATCACACTGTTCCTGACGACAGAACGGCTGCCCTGGGAAGCGGCCTTCTACAAGCCAAAGCATGGAGCTGAGCGCAAGTCCTGCGAGACGAGTACAGATGAAGCCGAAGCCGAAGAAGCGGAGGACGTGGACGTGCTAGCCCTCCTGAGCGAGCGCTACACCTTGACGCCGCGCGAAGTGGAGGTATTCACGCTGCTGTCGCGAGGCCGCAATGCAGAGTTCATCCAGAATGCGCTGTTCATCTCGAACCATACGGTGAAGACACATATCTACAACATCTATCGGAAGATGGATATCCATTCCTTGCAAGATCTGCTGGACATCTTCGACGCCGAAGAGGCGCGCTGCGCGCAAAATCAATCTTGCCGTGGGAAGGGAACGACCCAGGATGAGCCACCCACTCAGGCGATCTAAGCCTTCTGTGGGGATGCACGCGTGGGTGCTTTTGCGGTAAGGTACT
>CASTMW010000088.1 GCA_949450265.1 uncultured Eggerthellaceae bacterium
TTTCTTCATGGTCCTGTAGAAAAGAAAAAGTCCAACAGCCATAAGACTGTTGGACTTTTTTGAGATTCCTGGTCGGGACGACAGGATTTGAACCTGCGACCCCTTGACCCCCAGTCAAGTGCGCTACCAAACTGCGCCACGTCCCGCGACCGCTGCGAAAAGCAGCTTGCTTATTCTACCGTAAAACCGCAGCGATTCAAGAGATTTCGGACAAGAGGTTGCAGGTTCGCTCGATGATGCGCTCTGCCAGCTGCCTTTTGGCCATCAGTGGCAGTTCTTCCACGCTCTCGCGCATGATGAAGGCGGCCTTGTCGTCGTCGGTTCCGAACCCGAGCTCTGCGCCCACCTCGTTGGCCACGATCATGTCAGCACCTTTGCGATGCAGCTTCGCCTGGGCATTCGCCAGCACCTCGTCGGTCTCGGCGGCGAAGCCCACGACCACCTGATCCGCACGCTTCCCCTCCGCGATCGAACGCAAGATATCAGGGTTGCCCACCATGGCGATGGATGCGAGCGCTGCATCATCGTCGTCCTTCTTCAGCTTGTGCGCAGCGGGGTTCGCCGGTCGATGATCGGCCACTGCTGCTGCGCAGATGATAATGTCGGCATCAGGGGCGCATCGCTGCGCCGCGTCGAGCATCTGGCATGCTGTATCCACGAAGATGACCGAAGCAGCATCGGGATAGCACACGCTGACCGGACCGCTGACCACTGTGACCTGCGCCCCGGCCGCAAGCGCTGCTTCTGCGAGCGCGGATCCCATCTTGCCGCTCGAACGGTTGGATACAAACCTCACCGGATCGATAGGCTCCACCGTAGGGCCCGAGGTGATGAGCACCCGCCGACCCGCAAGAGCGCCTGCATCCGCCGAATGGAGAAGATCCAGGACCGCACGTGCGATGTCAGCTGGTTCAGGTAGCTTGCCCGCACCGACATCCCCGCAGGCAAGGCGCCCGTACGCAGGATCGAGCACATGGACGCCGCGCGCACGCAACGTTGCGAGATTGGCTTGTGTGGCAGCGTTCTCGTACATGTGCACGTTCATGGCAGGTGCGATCATAAGAGGTGCGGTGCATGCCAGGGCGGTGGAGGTCAGCAGGTCATCGGCTATACCCATCGCTAGCTTGGCCGCCACGTTCGCCGTGCACGGTGCGATCAGGAACGCATCACATCCTTCCGCGAGCCTGATATGTGGGATGGGATCGGTCGTATCGTCAAAGAGACTCAAGCCCACCGGATGCCCCGTGAGCGCGGCGAACGTCTGCGGGCCGACGAAGCTCGTGGCAGCCTTCGTCATAACCACTTCCACCTCGGCCCCGGCCTTTTGAAGCGCACGGACGATCTCGCATGCCTTATAAGCTGCGATGCAGCCAGTGACGCCGACGAGCACCTTCATCGCGGTTCTCCTTCCACCTTCACCTCCGAACCCGCACCGATGATGTCCGCACATTCGCATCCCGCCTCGGTCATGCCCTCTGAGCGCGCCGCGATCGTGCTCAGAGCCGCTGCAAGGTCGGCAGGCAGCGCATCGCGAAATGACATGGGCGCGCCGGTCATGGGATGCTCGAACGCCAAACGGTACGAATGCAGGAACTGCCGATCAAGCCCGAGCGACGCGGCTGCCGCGCGCGGAGCACCAGCGGTATAGGTGCGATCGCCCACCCCCGGATGGCCCGCATATTGCATATGCACACGGATCTGATGGGTGCGACCGGTAAACAGTTTACATTCGACCAGCGTGTAGCCTTGATCGCCTGTGGTGCCCGAGAAACGCTCCAGCACACGCAGCGTGGTGATGGCATCACGCGCCTTGGGCGTATCCATCACAGCCATGCGATTGCGCTCGGAGGGGTGGCGGGTGATGGGCGCATCGATCATGGCCGTATCGTGGCGCATGATGCCGTGCACCAGCGTCACGTAGCGCCGATCGACATCGCGCGCGCGGATAGCCTCCATCAGACGCTGGCCGCTCTCGTCGGTCTTGGCTGCCAGCATCAGGCCGCTCGTGTCACCATCTAAACGATGCACAATGCCGGGCCGATCGCTCTCCCCTTGCACATTGCACAGATGATCGGCCCCGCAATGATGGACGAGCGCATTGGCCAGGGTGCCCGACGGATGCTCGGCGCACGGGTGCGTCAGAAGCCCTGCTGGCTTCGACAGAACGATCAGGTCATCGTCCTCGAAGCGGATGTCGATCGGGATGGCCTCCCCTTCCACCACGAATGCGGACGGAGCGTCATCCAGCTGACAGACAATGGCATCACCCGCAGAAACGACCCTGCTCTTCTGCGCCACATCACCGCCTACGAGCACCCGACCCTCCGCCACCGCCTTCGCAGCAGCAGAGCGACTGGCATACAGACCGCGTGCCGCAAGGAGCGCATCCAGCCGTTCGCCGCCCTCGGCTGCGGTAACAACATGGCAGACCGAGCGCGCCATCCTATTCGCTTCCCTTCTCGGTCTCTTCGCGCACACCGCTCGCGAAGAGCGAACAGAGCGCTATCACGATCCCGCAGGTGACGCCGATATCGGCCACGTTGAACACGGGGAAATCGATGAACAAAGGCTGGATGAAGTCGATGACGTATCCATGGGTGAAGCGGTCGATGATATTGCCCACCCCGCCAGCGAAGACGAGCGAGAGCCCTACGGTCAGCATCACGGTCGCATCCTTCGCATAAAGGAACAGATAGGCCAGGATGGCAACGCAGAGGATGACCGAGAAGATGGCAAGCGCGATGGTCATGCCATCGAAGGCGCCCCACGCCCCACCGGTGTTGCGGACCAAGCGCAGACCGACCACGCCAGCAACGGGCTCAGAGATCAGCTCGCCCGCACTGAAGGCATCGAACCACAGCTTGCTCACCTGGTCGATGATCAGCCATACGGCCACGATGCCCACGAAGATGGCCGCATTGCGCCGTACGTGGGACGCGCCCGACCTGGGGCCTGCGCTTTCGGATGCCGGAGTGGCCATGCTCTAGTCGCTTCCGAGCGTTTCGAGCACCTCAGCGCACCGACCGCACACATCGGGATGGGCCGCATCCGCGCCCAGCTCGCGATAGTTCCAGCACCGTTCGCATTTTTGCAGGGCGGTATGGGCAACGCTTGCGGTCAGCTCGTCAGCTTCTTCGAAGACCACGTTCGCCACGATGAGCATCTCTTCCATCACGCTTGCGTCGTAGGCACCAACGACGCGCAACACCTCGGCAGGCGCGCCGATGGTCACATCGGCTTCCTGGCTCTTCTTGATGATGCCCTCGTTGCGCGCGCTCTCAAGGGCCTTGGTGACCGCTTCGCGCACGGCGAGCAGCACGGCAAAATCGGCAGCGACGGCCTCCTCGGCGCCTTGGGGCATCACCGGGACAAGATCGGCAGCGTTCGGCCAACCAGCCAGCTGCGCGCTTTCGGGGCGTCCCGCACGATCGCGTATGGCAGGCGGATAGCAATCCCATACCTCATCAGCGGTGAACGACAGGATCGGCGCCAGCACGCGCACCAGCACCTCCAGCACATCCATCAGCACGGTCTGCGCTGCCCGACGACGCGGGGATGCGGCCGCTTCGGAATACAGGCGATCCTTGGCAGCATCCATGTATACCGCCGAAAGATCGTTCACGATGAAGTCGTACACGGCACGGTAGACGTTATGGAACTTATAGTCCTCGTAGGCGCGCTCGACATCGCGCAAGAGCGCCAGCGTGCGCACATAGGCCCATCGGTCGAGAGGCTCCAGGTCATCCCAGCTGGCCACCGCATCGCGCTCATCGTCGAAGTCGTCCAGGCTGCCCAAGATGAAGCGGAAGGTGTTGCGGATGCGCCGATACGCATCCGAGGTGCGCTGCAGTATCTCATCCGAGATGTTCACGTCTTGCGAATAGTCCACGCTGGAGACCCACAGGCGCAGCACGTCGGCGCCCGAGCGCTCCATCACCTCATCGGGTTCGATGCCGTTGCCGAGCGACTTCGACATCTTGCGTCCTTCGGCATCCATCGTGAAGCCGCAGTGCATGACCGCCTTGTAGGGCGGCACGCCGTAGGCCCCGATGCTGGTGAGCAGCGAGGACTGGAACCAACCGCGGTGCTGGTCGGAGCCTTCCAGGTACAGGTCAGCCGGGAAGCGCAGGCCCTCGCCTGCCCGATGCTTCAAGACGCTGGTGTGCGACACGCCCGATTCCCACCACACGTCCAAGATGTCCCGTTCGGGCACGATATCGGTGCTGCCGCACGTCGGGCACTTCACCGTATGGGGCAGATAGTCCTTGGGGTCGTGCGTGAACCAGGCATCTGAGCCTTCGGTGCGGAACAGCTCGATGACGGCATCGAAGGTATCCGCATCAGCGATGGTGGATGCGCATTTCCCGCATTTGAACACCGGAATCGGGACGCCCCAGGAACGCTGGCGCGAGATGCACCAATCAGGACGATCGGCCACCATGGCGCCAATGCGCCTTGATGCCCAGGCAGGGATCCAACGCACCTCGTCCTCGACCGCATGCAGCGCGCTCTCGCGCAGGCCATTGGCATCCATGGATACGAACCACTGGTCGGTGGCCCGGAAGATGACGGGCTCATGGCAGCGCCAGCAGTGCGGATAGGAATGCTCGATCGTCTGCTGGGCGACCAACGTGCCCTGCTCGGCAAGCCAGGCGATGATCTTCGGGTTTGCCTCGTTGACGTCCAAGCCCGCGAAGGGCCCCGCCTCTTCGGTCAGAACGCCGTTGTCGTCGACCGGCATGAGCAGCGGCACATCGAACTCGAGCGCCACCAGATAGTCGTCCTGGCCATGTCCGGGGGCCGTATGCACCGCACCGGTGCCCGTATCGAGCGTCACATGGTCACCGTAGATGATGGTGCCTTTGAGGTCCTGGCGGATCGGACAGGTATAGGTAAGCCCGAACAGCTGCTTGCCCGGGATGCGCACCGGCTCGCCCTGCGCATCGCTGACCAAGCGAACATCGCCCCATCCTGCGATCTCGGCCACCTGCTCGACCAGCTCTTCAGCCATCAGCATGTTCGTGCCGTCGGCCTGCACCATCACATAGGCCGCATCCGGCGCGAGCGACACCGCTGTGTTCGCGGGCAGCGTCCAGGGAGTGGTGGTCCAGATGAGCACGTAGGCATCGCCTTCAGCACCGGCAGCTTCGAAGACGCCCGGCATGGCATCCATCTTGAAGCGCACGAAGATGGATGGCGATACCTCATCACCGTACTCGATCTCGGCTTCGGCCAGCGCGGTATGGCAGCTCATGCACCAATGGATGGGCTTGCGACCGCGATAGATGGAGCCATCCAGGTACAGGTCCTTGAATAGCTCCACATTGCCAGCCTCGTAATCAGGCGTGTAGGTCAGGTACGGATGCTCCCAATCGGCGTTCACGCCCAAGCGCTTGAAGCCCTCGCGCTGCACATTGACGTATTCGGTGGCCCAATCGCGGCACTTCTCGCGCAGCTCGGGCAAGCTGGTAGTGGCCATCTTCTCAGGTCCGAGGGTCTTCTCTACCATGTGCTCGATGGGCTGACCATGGCAATCCCACCCGGGCACATAGGGCGTGTAGAAGCCGCGCTGCGCATGGCTCTTGTTCACGAAGTCCTTCAATATCTTGTTGAAGGCATGTCCGATGTGGATGGGCCCGTTGGCATAGGGCGGCCCATCATGGAGCACGAAAGGCTTGCCATCCTTGTTCTTCTCGAGCACGCGCCGATACAGATCCATCTCCTGCCACTTTGCAAGGCGCTCCGGTTCGCGCGCTGGCAGGTTGCCCCGCATGGGGAAATCGGTCTTGGGCAGGATCATCGTATCCTTGTAATCAGCCATCGTGGCTGTCCTTTCTTTCAGCTTGGCAAACTAATCCAGTATATTAGAAGCTGCGCCGTCATTCCATATTGGCGGAGAGTAGAATAGGTGCATCAACACGGTAACGGAGGCCAGGAGCGCTCATGGGTTTCGAGATCATCACAGATTCCAGCTGCAATCTGAAGGAGGATATGATCGATCGGTTCGGATTGCACATCCTGCC
>CASTMW010000089.1 GCA_949450265.1 uncultured Eggerthellaceae bacterium
GGTGCCGCTGGGCATATCGGAGCGCTTCGAACACCTGGGCGATGCTGCGTTCGCGTTGGAGAAGGCCCGTATCGCCCTTCGCTACGGTCATCGCTACTCGCGCCGCTATGCATCGCTTGACACCTCTGGCGCTCAAGCCGAATGGATCTTCCGCTTTCGCCGTTACTTCCCCTACTTCGCTGTGGATCCCTTTGCGCGCTCGGAGAAGTTCATGACCAAGCTACTCGCAAGCGACAATCCTCTAGCGCGCCTGCGCTCGGCCGATCGCGAGAAGGGCACCAATGACTGTGAGATCCTACGTGTCTACCTGCGCCATGAAGGGCGCATCAATGCGATATGCGACACCATGCACATGCACCGCAACACCGTGACCTACCGCCTCGAGAAGATACGGGGCATTGTGCGTGACGACCTAGACGACAGCGATACGCGTATGTACCTGCGCATCTTGTACCTGCTCTCCGACTGAGCGTGGAACGGGCACTGGGGTCAGCGTCTCACAAGCGCGATTCGCTCTCACCTTCCGGTATGGAGCGATCCGCAGGCGCACAAACCTCCCGACGCTCGCCGTCTTTCCCATCCTCATCGCGGGCATGCACGCGGTCGCGGTCGTTGGGGTCGCGCTCGATATGGCGATTGCTGGCTTTCTGGAACTCGGCGACGAAGCCCGCCGAGAAGATACCGCCCGGGATGGCCACCAGCGCCACCGACAGGAACATGATGATGGAGCCCACCACGCGCCCGAGCGGCGTGATAGGGACCAGGTCGCCGTACCCGGTGGCCGTAATAGTGGTGACCGCCCAGTAGATGCCCGACAGCAGGTTATTGAAGCGGTCGGGCTGGGCAGGATGCTCGATCTCGTACATGATGACGCTTGACACCACGATCAAAAGCGCGATGACCAGAAACGACGCCACGATCTCATGCCGCCGCTTCTCCAGCACACGTCCGATGGTGCGCAGACCGCGCATGTAGCGCGATATCTTCACCAAGCGCACCAGACGCACCACGTTCACCACCGTGCGCAGCGCAGGCGTCATGGGAACGAACCAGACCACCACGTTGGGCGCGAAGGACAGCAGGTCGATGATGCCCAGCGGCGAGAACACATATCGCATGCGGGCACGGACACGGGTACAGTCGCCGAATGCCAGGTCGGCTATCCAAATGCGCGCAAGGTACTCGATGAAGAAGCAGACGGTGGAGAATGTGTAGAAGACGGCGATCACGTTCGACGTGATGGGGTCGAGACCCGGCTGCGCCGACACGAACACCACGATGGCGTTCAGCACGATGAGGACGAACAGCGCATACCCGATGATCTTCGCGGGCAGATGCGCTCGCGTCGCGTCCTCGAGCGCATAGAACGTCTGCCGTTTCAGCTCGGAAGCAGCGGCCAGGGCACGACGGCGCGAGAGGCGCCCATGGGCGCGCGCATCGTGGTGGTTCCTGCGCTCTTGTGGCATGGTGGGAGCCTTTCGGATGCTTTCGAGACGTTGTTCAAAACGTTGCCATTATAGGGGATGGCTCTCGGCATGCACGAGAGGCGTTTTGGTATCAAGGGGCAACCGTGGGATAATGGGCGCACGACACGAGACGGGAAGCATGCCATGGACCAAACACTGCCGGTGCTGGAATGCACCGAACTGACGAAATCGTACGGACCCACGATGGCGCTGAGCGACCTGAGCCTCAAGGTCCCTCGTGGACGGGTGGTGGGGCTGCTGGGGCCCAACGGGTCGGGCAAGACCACGCTGATGAAGCTGATCTGCGGACTTCTGACCCCGACGCGCGGCCAGATACGGGTCTGCGGGCTTGCGCCGGGGCCGCAGAGCAAGGCCATCGTGTCCTACCTGCCCGAGCGCACCTATCTGGCGCCTTCCATGAAGGTGGCAGCGGCACTGGACTACTTTGCCGACTTCTACACCGATTTCGACCGGGCGGCCGCCCTCGACATGCTGGCACGCCTGGGTGTGGGCACCACCCAGCCCATGTCCGCGCTCTCGAAGGGTACGAAGGAGAAGGTACAGCTGGTGCTGGTCATGGCGCGCCGTGCCTCGCTGTATCTGCTGGACGAGCCGATCGGCGGCGTTGACCCGGCAGCGCGCGACTACATCTTGGATACCATCATCGGCAACTATCACCGTGATGCCAGCATCATCATATCCACCCATCTGGTGGCCGATGTCGAGCATATCCTGGACGATTTCATCTTCCTGCGCGGGGGCCTGGTGGAGAAATGCGCATCCGTCTCCTTCGCCCAAGAAGCGGGATACGCCAGCCTTGACGACCTGTTCCGGAAGGAGTTCCGATGCTGAAGAAGCTCTTCCGCTATGACTTCAAAGCGCTTTGCCGAGTGCTGGTGCCGCTGCATTTGGCGGCGGTAGGTGTTGGCGTACTGGCATCGCTGGCAGGGTTCGCCGGATACAGCCTGAGCGAGCTGAGCCATGCCTTCGGAGATACCATCGATCAACTCGTCACTTTGCTGGAAGGCCTGGCGGCCTTGTTCATCGGACTGAGCATGCTGCTACTCTTCTGCGCAACGGTGACCACCTTCGTCGTGGTGATCGTGCGCTTCTATCGCAACCTGTTCACCGATGAGGGGTACCTGACGCTGACGCTTCCCGTGACCGCCGGGCAGATCCTGACAGCGAAGGTGCTGGCTGGGATGCTCTGGATGCTCATCGATGCCGTGGTGGTGCTGGGATGCGTGGGTGCCGTACACGCAGGCGCGGAAGGTTTTACAGGCGACATAAGCCTAGCCTCGTCGCTGCCCGTGTGGCTGCTCGGCTTCTCCACCAACGGCATCGCTTCGCTGGGAGAGAGCGATATCACCATGCTGGTGGCCCTGCGATGGTGGGCCCAGACCGTCCTGCAGATGCTGTTCACACTGCTTCTGGCCTACGTTAGCTTCGCTCTGGGCGCTTCCTTGGCCAAGCAGCACAAGGTGGCGGCCGGCGTAGGGCTGTTCATCGGCATCTGGTGGGCCTATGGCATGATCGTGGGCGCCATCGACATCTGCTTCGTGCTGATGGCAAGCTACGCGTCCACAGGATTCGCCGCTGACACGAACGTCACCGATCTGGTCATGGGCGCCATGAGCGCAACGAGCGTGGTGATTCAGATCGCGGCCGTATGCGGTTGCTGGGCGCTATGCACCTGGCTGCTGAAGCACCGCGTGAATCTCGCATGATCCGCCCCGCGCCTCAAAGCCATCATCGGGAAACCGAACGCAGATACAGAAGGTTTGCCGGTCAACATGCACCGTTGCCTTGATGCCCATGGCATCGCACAGCTCGCGCACCACCGCCAAGCCCAATCCCGCGCCCGGCGTACAGCGCGCATCATCTGACCGATAGAACCGGTCGAACACGCGCGCAGGGTCGATCATGGCATCTTCCCCGATGGGGTTCGTGAAGCTCAGGCATCGCCCTTCTTGGACGATGGAGGGAACACCTGCTGCATGAGCAAGCTGATTCCAGACAATGTTCTGGAACACCCGCCGCAGCGCGTCCGCATCGGTCACCACGCACAAACCATCCTCAAGGCTCACGTGCGGCTGCCAACCACGCTCGTCGAATTGCGGGAACGCTGCGGCCAAGACCTCTTCCAGAAGCGGCACCGCATCCACCGGATCGGCGCGCAGTTCCCGGTCGGGATCGGTCGAGCGCGTGTAGGAGAACAGCTGATCGAGCAGCGAACGCATGGCATCGAGCCGCTCGACGGCCATGCGCAAGTCGTGGCGACACAGCGCCTTGTTCTCTTCGCCTTCCGCCAGCTGCACGTATCCCTTCGCGCCCGCAAGCGGCGTGCGGATATCATGCGAGAGGCTGGCCAGGTCACGTTGGAATGCTCTCTGCTGGGCCTGCATATCGCGCTTCTGCTGGGCCGCTGCGTCCATCTGCGCGTTCATTGCGCGCGCAAGGTTCGAGAATCCTGCGCTTCGAACCGACACGGTCAGCCGTTCGTTGCTGGCAAGGTCGTGCTCATCTAAGAAGCGCGCCATGTGCCTAAGCTCGCGCCGGCCGAACACGATCGCGGCGCAAGCGATGATGGCACACAGGAACGCAACGATCCATCCGAGCACCATCATCATCTTCTTCCTCCGTATCGCGCTTCGTAGGTCAGCCGATGTCCTTGCGACGGCATACGGTAAGCGCCGCCGCCACACCCGCCGCGATGAATAGTCCTTCGACCAGCAGTATATGCCACGCAGGCAGCATCCATGCAGGCGCAAGGGTCGCATCGGCACCAGAAGCGATGCCGCTCCGCTGCCCAGAAGCTCGCTCATCCCGCTGAGCAGCCAGCCATGCACCTGCCCGAGCCACGGCATCCCGGGCGCCAAGGTATCGCAGAGCATCACCACGATACCACCCGCAAGCCCCGAACATACCAGCACCACCACCGCCGTGGTCCCCCAGGTGCTGCGCGTCAACCAGGCCGTGCAGCAACCGATAATGGCATAGGCGCATGAGAACAGCCATCCAAGCACCAGCCAGAGCGCCACCGCGCCCGGTGTATCCGCTTCCTGATAGGTGAAGCCATACGCTGCGAAGGCAGCCGTGCAACTTATCGCGCACAGCGCGATGAACGCAGCCTGCACCAGCACGGCGAGCAGTAGCTTCTCACCGTAATACGCTCTCCTACCCGCGCGGTTCATCGGCAGGTTCTTCATGAACCCGTTCTCTAGGTCGGAGAGCAGCAGCTGTCCGATGACCAGCGATCCCATCAGGCCCAAGAAGCCACCGGTCAGGAAGGTCTGCGCCCAGGTATGGGTCAGGCTGATCAGCACCTTGTCATTCAGCGTGGATGCCTCGGCCATATCCTCCCGCATCTCGGCTTCCATGGCAGCGCGCTCATCGAGGCTCATCTGACCCTCTGACTGCTCATAGGCGCTCTGCGCCACCATCTGAGCAAACTCAGGGCTTGCCAGCCAAGCGATCATGGCTGCCGCAAAGATGCAGATGAGCATTGCCACAGCTGCCATCGCCCAGAAGAATCGGCTGCGCACCAGCCGATACAGATCGGATCTCAATAGGTTCAGCATGACGCGACCTCCTTGTCCATCAGCTCTACGAAGTACTCTTCGATATCGCGCTTGATCTCGGAAAGTTCCAACACCGAAGGCTCTTGGGCGTGCAGCAGGTGCGCTACGGCAGCCCCGTCCACAGGACCGCTCATGCAGATGGACCCATCAGGATCGACGCGGACGCTTGCCTGAGGAAATGCTTCCTGAAGCGCCACCAGCGACAGCTCGGGTGCCGACGTGCGCACGCGCAGGCTGTGGCCGCATTCTTCCTTCACCTCTTGCATGCTCACCTCGCGCACCATGCGTCCTCCCGCGATGACCCCATAGCGCGTGGCCATGCGATCGAGCTGATCGAGCACGTGGGAACTGATCACCACCGTGACGCCGAACGAGCCGTTCAAACGCATGATGAGGCTGCGCATGTCGCGCGTACCTTCCGGGGCAAGGCCATTGAACGGTTCGGCCCAGAGCAGAAGATCAGGCGATCCGAGCAGCGCCAGTCCGATGCCCAGGCGCTGCTTCATGCCCTGCGAGAAGCGCTTCGTGCGCTTGCGGCCCACAGATGAAAGTCCCACCAGCCGCATGATCTCTAGGCAGCGATCGCGCGCATCTGGAATCCCGAGCGCCAGCGCGCGGGTCATCAACGTATCGTAGGCCGAGAGTGCAGGCAGCAAGCCAGGCGCCTCTATGAGCGCACCGATACGGCGTCGAGCATCGTCACCTTCCGCCTCCACGTCCTTCCCGAACAACTCTATCGTGCCTGCCGTGGGCGCCACCAAGCCTGCCACCATCTTCATGACGGTGGATTTGCCCGCTCCGTTCTTCCCTACGAAGCCATACACGTCGCCTTGCTGCACATGCA
>CASTMW010000090.1 GCA_949450265.1 uncultured Eggerthellaceae bacterium
CTTCCTATCCTGCGTATCGGTGTGGGAGAGGGCATCGACGACCTGCGCGATTTCGATGCGCATCATTTTGTCTCCGCGTTCATCGGCGATTACGAGACCTCCGAGGCCATGGTGGAGGATTTCGCCGAAGCCGACGCCGCTGCGCGCGCTGCGGCACCCCAGAAGATGACCTGGGCCGAGTTCGTCGAGATGGACGATGCGGGCGAGGTCCCTGCGAAGAAGCATTTTTGGGAGAAGTGGTAGACCATGCTTGAGAATCTATCGTCACGCCTCCAAGGCATCTTTGGCGGCCTGCGCTCGAAGGGGCGCCTGACCGAAGAGGACATCAATACCGCCATGCGTGAGATACGCATGGCGCTGCTCGAAGCCGATGTCAATTTCAAGGTCGTGAAGGCGTTCATCGCTCGCACGAAGGAACGGTGCTTGGAAAGCGACGTGCTGGATTCGCTGACGCCAGCGCAGAACGTTACAAAGATCGTGCTGGACGAGCTGACCGAGCTTTTGGGTCGCAGCGACTCGAAGCTGGTGCTCGGCAGCCGCATCCCCAACGTCATCATGCTGGTGGGCTTGCAAGGTTCGGGCAAGACCACCGCCGCTGCCAAGCTGGCGTATCGCTTGCTGCAGGAAGGCCACGCCCCGCTGCTGGTGGCGTGCGACGTGTATCGTCCGGCTGCGGCCGATCAGCTGCAAACGCTCGGCGGCGAGATCGGCGTGCGCGTGTTCCGCGAGGATGGTGTCGACCCTGTGGCTATCGCGCGCGACGGCATACAAGATGCCATCGACAATCTGCGCGATGTGGTCATCATCGACACGGCGGGCCGTCTGCACGTGGACGAGGACATGATGGCCGAAGCGGCTGCCATCAAGGAGGCGGTCGTGCCCGATCAGATCCTCATGGTGGTGGACGCCATGACCGGTCAGGATGTGGTGGGCGTGGTGGAGGCCTTCGCCGATCGCGTGGATTTCGACGGCGTCATCATGTCGAAGATGGACGGCGATGCGCGTGGCGGCGGCGCGCTGTCGGTGCGCGAGGTGACCGGCAAGCCCATCAAGTTTATCAGCGCGGGCGAGAAGCCCGATTCGCTGGAGCCGTTCCATCCCGATCGCATGGCTAAACGCATCCTCGGTATGGGAGACATGGTCAGCCTCATCGAGAGCGCCATGCGCGTGCAGCAGGAAGAAGAGGAGGCCGAAGCGGCCGAAGCGCTGGCGCGTGGCACCATCACGCTGAACGATTTCATCACCATGAACCGCCAGATCCGCAAGATGGGCGGCATTGGCAAGCTGATCAGCGCGCTTCCCGGCGGCGACAAGATGCTCGGACAAGGGCAGATCGACGAGGGGGCGCTCGATCACATGGAGGTCATCATCAACTCCATGACCAAGGACGAGCGCATCCATCCCGAAGTGCTGAATGCAGGGCGCCGGGCGCGCATTGCGGCGGGCGCGGGCGTCACAGTGACCGATGTGAATACGCTGATGCGCCAGTACAACGAAACGCGCAAGATGGTGAAGAAGATGACCGCGAACCTGAACCAGGCCCCGAAGCGCGGCAAGAAGGGGAAGAAGGGCAAGAAGGCAGGTCGCAAGCGCGGGTTCGGCATTCCGGGCATGGAAGGGCTTTCCATGTCGGATCTGCGCAACCTATCGAACCTGATGGGGGACTAGCCGCTCTCGAGCCGCACGCCCTGTTGCGGCTTGCAAGTCGGGCGCGGCAGGGATAACATGTTCAACTGCTGATTTTTTTGAGGACAAGAAAGGTACCATCCATGGTTAAGATCCGCCTTGCGCGTCATGGCGCGAAGAAACGCCCTTACTACCGCATCGTCATCGCTGATGGGCGCTGCCCGCGTGACGGCAAGTTCATTGACGAGGTCGGTCGTTACAATCCGTGCAGCGATCCGAAGCTGATCAAGTTCGACTTCGAGAAGGTCGACGAGTGGCTGGCGAAGGGCGCGCGTCCCACCGACACTGTCGAGCGTCTTCTCAAGCAGGCGCGTCAGGAAGCCTAAGCGATGCCTGAGATCGAACGGAATCTCGAAGGCCTGGTGGAGACCATCGTGTCTCCCATCGTGGAGCATCCCGACGAGGTGGAGGTGATCTCTTCGGTGGCCGATGACGGCAACATCCTGATAGAGGTGCGCGTCAATCCCGACGATGCTGGCAAGGTGATCGGTCGGCAAGGGCGCATCATCAAGGCGCTGCGCACGCTGACGCGGGCTGCGGCATCGAGGTGCGACCGCACGGTGGATGTGGAGTTGATCGACGAGTGAGCCCGTGGCTGGATATCGCCACGCTCGAAAAGATGAAACACGCAGATGGCAGGTTCGTGGCTGTAGCGGCTACGGGCTTGCCATTTCTCTTGAAGGCGGGTATGGCGGTCCATCTAGTGCCGCCCCAGCTTGATGTGCCGCGCGCGCTGACGGTGGCCTCCGTCGAAGGCGCGCGTGGCGCCTCTGCCGTGATCGGCTTCGCCGAGTCCCTTAAGAGCGATCAGGCCCAGGCGCTCGTAGGTTGCCATTGCGTGGTTGCGCGTGCAGCGGTCGCGGATGCCCTTGGGGACGATCGGGTGGCGCAAAGCGCGCTCCATGACGGCTTCCGCGGGTGGACCATCTGCGACGAGCGTAGCGGTCGCATCGGGCAGGTGGTCGATCTGGTGGAGCATCCTACCCAACTCACGCTGACGGTGGATACGACGTCCGGCCACAAGTTGGTGCCGCTCGTGGATGATCTGATCGTTGCGGTGGACGAGGACGCGCGCACCATCGTTATGAGCCTTCCTGCGGGGCTGTTGGAGGTGTAGCGCATGCTGGTGCAGACGCTCTCGACGTTCCCGGGCATGTTCGCCTCGGTCATGGGCGAATCCATGATGAAGCGCGCGCAAGAGAAGGGCATCATCAGCTACCAGGCGTTCGATCTGCGCGATTGGACCTACGATCGCCATCGCACCACGGACGATTACCCGTATGGCGGCGGCGATGGCCTGCTGATGAAATGCGAGCCTATCTTCGAAGCGGTGGAAGACATCCTGGCAGCTCATCCGGCCGAAGCGGCCGGTGCTGATCAGCGGATCGTCTTCATGAGTCCCTGCGGGCGCCGTTTCGATGATGCGTATGCTTGCGAGCTCGCGCAGGCCGACCGCATCCTCTTCGTGTGCGGCCACTACGAAGGTATCGACGAGCGCGCCTATTCGCTGGCCACCGACATGGTGTCGCTGGGGGACTACGTGCTCACCAGTGGCGAGCTTGCGGCCATGGTGGTCATCGATGCGGTGGCGCGCAAGCTGCCCGGCGTTCTGGGGGCGGCCGGGGGTGCCGATGACGAATCGTATGCCCATGGGCTGCTGGAATACCCCCAGTACACGCGCCCGGCCGTCTTTCGCGATATGGCCGTGCCCGATGTGCTGCTCTCGGGGCATCATGCGAACATCGAAGCGTGGCGGCGGCATCAGAGCCTTGCGCGCACGTTCGCGCTGCGTCCCGATCTGATCGAGCAGGCGGCCTGTGACGGCACGCTCACGGTCGATGACCTTCATTATCTGGATTCTTTGGAAGCTGCGCACGCCAAGGCACCGAAGAGCGCTATCATGGTCCCTCATGCGAAAGGACCAGGAGGGTTATGACCACGGATATCATGGACGAAAGAGGACCAGCGAAC
Organism: uncultured Eggerthellaceae bacterium; assembly: GCA_949450265.1. GTDB lineage: Bacteria > Actinomycetota > Coriobacteriia > Coriobacteriales > Eggerthellaceae > Adlercreutzia_A. The sequence continues at coordinate 3,658 of CASTMW010000090.1, forward strand.
AGGTATGCGGGCCAGCATGCTGAACCGAAGCGGTCGCGCACCGGGCGCACGCTGCTGTCGATCATCGGCATGGTGGTGCTCGTCATTGCGCTGTCATGGGGACTGCGTACCTTCGTCTTCCAAGCATACGAGATACCGTCGGGGTCCATGGAAGAGACTATCATGACCGGCGACATGGTCTTCTCCGAGAAGCTGAGCTATTACGCGGGCGCGCCAACGCAAGGTGATATCATCACGTTCGCCGATCCGGAGATCGCCGCGCGCACGCTGATAAAGCGGGTGATCGCCACGGAAGGGCAGACCGTCGACCTACGCGATGGCAATGTGTACGTGGACGGGGTGAAGCTCACCGAGCCCTACACCGACGGCAAGCCGTCCTATCCGCTGACCACCGCCTACGGCATGTCCATCACCTATCCCTACACCGTTCCGGCAGGAGAGGTGTGGGTGATGGGCGACAATCGCACCAATTCGCAGGATTCCCGGTACTTCGGGTCCATCCCGGTGGATTCAGTGACGGGCAGAGCCGTTCTGAAATATTGGCCTTTGAGCAGCTTTGGGCTGCTGGAATAAGCGCGGCCACGGCGCACGATGTGGCCTTTCTGAGGAGATGTGTCTATGAGTCAGACCGCTGGTGCCCCGCGCGCGGGCGCGCCCACGTTCCAAGATGTGATCATGAATCTGCAGCGCTACTGGGCAGAGCAGGGTTGCGTGGTGCTGCAACCCTACGACAACGAAGTGGGTGCGGGCACCAACGCGCCTGCCACCACGCTGCGCGCGTTGGGGCCACAAACGTGGCGCACGGCCTATGTGCAGGGGTGCCGACGTCCCACTGACGGGCGCTACGGTGAGAACCCGAACCGCTTGCAGTTCTACTACCAGTTCCAGGTGCTCATCAAGCCCTCTCCTGACGACATCCAGGACCTGTACCTGGGGTCGCTCGAGGCCATCGGCATCGACGTGGCCGCCCATGATGTGCGCTTCGTCGAAGACGACTGGGAAAGCCCGACGCTCGGTGCGTGGGGTCTTGGCTGGGAAGTGTGGATCGACGGCATGGAGGTCACGCAGTTCACCTACTTCCAGCAGGTAGGCGGGTTCGAATGCGATCCGGTGCCCGCCGAGATCGCCTACGGCCTTGAGCGTCTGACCATGTTCGTGCAGGGCGTGGACTCGGTCTATGACATCGTGTGGAGCCGCGGCTCCGATGGTGTCACGTTCACCTATGGGGATGTGTACCTAGAGAACGAGCGAGAATACTCCGCCTACAACTTCGAGGTGGCCGATACTGACTTCCTCTTCCAGGAATTCGCGGACCGCGAAGCGGAATGTCTGCGCACCTTGGAAGCGGGACTGCCGCTTCCCGCTTATGACAGCGTGCTGAAATGCTGCCATACGTTCAATCTGCTGGATGCGCGCGGCGTCATCTCCGCTACCGAGCGCATGTCCTACATCCTGCGCGTGCGCACGTTGGCGAAGGCGTGCTGCGAATCGTACATGGAACATGTTGTTGGCTTATCCGCAACTGATGAGAAGGAGGTGGCGTAGGCGATGGGGGACAAGCAGACGCTCGCCTTCGAGATAGGCACCGAGGAAATTCCGGCGTTCGACCTGAAGGCCGCCACCGCCCAGTTGGCGCGCCTTGTGCCCGAGGCGCTTGATGCCAAGCGTATCCCGCATGGGGATGTGGCCATCTATTCCAGCCCGCGCCGTTTGATCGCGCTGGTGGCTGATGTGGCTGCTGCCACCGAGTGTACCGTGGAGGTGTTTCGCGGGCCGAAGGCGCAGATCGCTTTCGATGAGGTGGGTGCGCCCACTAAGGCGGCTCAAGGCTTCGCGCGCGGGAAGGGGCTTGATGCCGCCCAGCTCGAACGCCGTGAAGAGGACGGCGTGGAATACGTGTTCGCTACGGTCGAGACCCCCGCGATGGAGGTCGCTTCGCTTTTGCCCGAGGTGCTGGTGGGCTTGATCGAGTCCATCTCGTGGCCCAAGTCGATGCGCTGGGGCACCATGCGCGCCTTGTTCAGCCGCCCGGTCAGGTGGCTGTGCGCCATGTTGGGCGATGCGGTCATCCCGGTCACGTTCGCGGGCGTGTCCTCTGAGGCTGCCACGCGTGGACATCGTTTCCTGAGCCCGGGGCCCCATGCGGTGCCCTGCGCCGATAAGCTGCTCGAGGTGGTGCGCGGGGCGTTCGTGGTGCCC
>CASTMW010000091.1 GCA_949450265.1 uncultured Eggerthellaceae bacterium
CCAAGACCTCGAACTCAAGTTAACGACCAGCGTGTATCGATGGACTGATTATTATACGCCCGAAGAGCGAAGAAGGCATCCCATCACGAAGCGGATACTTGAGCCTATGGGAATCGAGTTTGGGCTGCATGCCATCCTAAACAACGAGCGCGGAGAACTTGGCGAGATCAATCTGTACAGGACTCAAACTGACGGCGACTTCTCCGATAGGGAAAAGGAGATCTTCGAGGTCTTCGCCGAGCATATAACGCCTCGGCTCGCCTTCCTTGTCGACAACAACGACGACTCATCGAATCTCATGTTCGACCAGAAAATACCCGATGAGGACTTAGGCGCCTTCGAGAAGCTACTTACGCGACGAGAGCAGCAGATACTCGTGCTCGCATCTGAGGGGTTCAAGAACGACGAGATTGCCCAAAGGCTGCACCTCTCCCCGGCCACGGTGAAGAAGCACGTTCAGAACGGATACAAGAAGCTTGGCGTCAACAGTCGAACCCAGCTAGTTCGACGACTTCATATGCGCCAGCGCTAGATGCCTGAAGCATCTCAAGGAGCACCGGCAGAAAGCGCGGTTCCGCCCATCGTCCGATCGGCTTCAAGCAGGAGCCAAGCACTGCCATGTCCTTGTTCATTCTGTGTCAGTGGCTGAGCATTCTGCCGGCACGGCAAGAGGCGCATCCTCATTCGTCCTCCTGTGTCACGGGGATGCTGATGCGGCAGCGATACAGCGCAGGGTCGGTGTTCAGCAGCCGCATCTGCGCCACCTCGTAGAACGTATTCGCCGCGCGGAGTCCCTGGCCGCCGACGAATCGCATCAGCTTGCGGTAAGTGCCCTTCACGTCCTCCCACGGCCCCTCGAAGTCGGCCTCGGCGTAGGCACCAGGCGGCATTGCCACCACGTTATTCGCCCTGCCCGGCCGCACGCCGGGAGGCAGTTCGTAGAACAGCGTGTCGTACAGCGGTCGTCCCTCGTCGTCCAGCGCGCCCGCAAGGCCGTAGGGGGCGATTTCGGCCTCAGGGGCGATCTCCTTCAGCACCTCCATGGCGCAGACGTCCTCGCGGTACAAATCCGTTAGGTCGTCCCCGGCGCGCAGCCCGCACCCCTTCCGCACCACCAGCAGCAGCCGGCGTTTCCGCTGCGCCAGGTGCACCTCTCCCGGCTTGAACGCGAGCGCCGCGCGGGCCTGCCTGCCAGTCTATCTCCTCCAGCAGGCGCTCGGAACGCTTCAGGGCCGCCCGCCGTTCGGCGATGGCGTCGCGGTTCGCCTCGGCCGCCCGCGCCAGGGCCGCAGCATCGTGCTCACGCACAAGAAAGAGAGCGGTAGCCGGCGAGCTGCACTGCGATATATCTCTCAAGCGATTCGCGATAGCCGCGGACGGTATAGCCGGATTTCGCGGACGCCTCCTTTTGGATGGGAAGCGGATGCGAGGCCGGGTACAGGCCCGCCACGTAGTTCGACAGATCCACCAGGAACTCCGATGCTTGCTCCCCGTTCTGGAAGAGCTCGCAGCTGACGAGCAGTTCGGCCGCCTCGGCGGTCATGGCCACGATGCTGCGCTTGCATGAAACGAGGCACTCGAGGCTCACGTTGGCCTCTATGAGGCTGGAAAGCAGCGCACCTATGCGGCCGAAGTCCGCATGGCTCGCCACGAGCGCGACCAAGCGCTTCGCCCCCTCGTCCGCTTCATCGGCCGAACGTGCGGTCAGGCCGCTTCCGCATACCTCCGCCATCTCGTCGAGCATGCTGCGCAGGGAGCGCACGTACAGAAGGAGCAGGATCTCCTCTTTCGAGCGCACGTAGTGCGTAAGATTGGCTCGGGAGTAGCCGAGCCGGTCCGCGATGGCGGCCATGGTCACCTCGCGGTAATGCCTCTCGTCGAGCAGCTCTTCGGTTGCGTCAAGGATGTCGGCAAGCCGTTGGTCCTTCTGCTCGGCGGTCCGGGCTCGTATGTAGCTGCGGCCTTCGATCATCGCACGCATCTCCATCGGTTGACAAGTTGCATGGGGCAACTTATAGTGTGAACGATAGTTACATCATGCAACTTATTCTATAGAAGGGACGGTCGGGTTGCAATTCAGAAGCGACCAGATCAGCGGAAAGCAGCTTTCGGCGCTGGGCTTCGGCTGCATGCGGTTTCCCAACCGCGGCGGCCGCATAGACGTCGACGCGTCAGAGAGGCTCGTGCTTGCGGCCGTGGAGGGTGGCGTGAACTACTTCGACACCGCCTATGCCTACAGTGGCAATGAAATTGCGCTCGGTGAGATCTTCGCTCGGAACCCGGGCCTTCGCGACAGGATCAATATCGCCACCAAGCTGCCGCTTCCACGATGCCAGTCGGCGGACGACTTCGACAGATACCTCACCCGATCGCTCAAGCGCCTGGGAACGGACCACGTGGACTACTACCTCGTCCACAACGTGACGAGTGCGGACGTCTGGGCACGCCTGAAGGAGCTGGGCTTCAAGAAGTGGGCGTCTCGCCAGAAGAGCGCGGGCCGTATCGGCCGGATCGGCTTCTCCTATCACGGTCCGGAAGGCGATTTCCCCATCCTGCTTGATTCCTACAGCTGGGACTTCTGCCAGATCCAGTACAACTACATGAACGAACACTATCAAGCTGGAACGGCCGGCCTTGAGGCGGCCGCGGAACGGGGTGTGCCCGTTATCGTCATGGAGCCGCTGCTTGGCGGCAAGCTGGCCGCCGACCTGCCGGATGACGCCAAGGCCGTCCTCGAAGGGGCGGGGACGGAAGCCGACCCTGTCCGCTTGGCGCTGAGGTGGATATGGAACCGCCCTGAGGTCACGCTGGTGCTGTCCGGCATGAACACGATGGATCAGCTCGAGCAGAACATCACGACAGCAGATGGGGCTCTGCCGGGCACCCTCGAGGCGGATGAGGCGCGTGCGGTCGAGCTGGCGCGCGAAGCCATCGCCCGGAACTATAAGGTGCCATGCACCGGCTGTGGGTACTGCCTACCATGCCCTCAGGGCGTGAACATCCCCATGTGCTTCGCTGCCTACAACACGTCATTCGCCCATGGGTGGTATCAGGGCATGCACCAATACGTCACCGCATCGGGCGTCATGGAGGGCAACGCCCGTTTTGCGAGCGACTGTGTCCGCTGCGGGGCGTGCGTCGAGAAGTGTCCCCAGCATATCGACATTCCGGACGAGCTTGCATCCGTGAAGAGAAGACTTCAGGTTCCCGGGCTTCCTAGGATCGTCCGCCTGGGCACACGACTCATGATGCGATAGCGCCGAATGAACAGGGGGTGAACAGGGGACGTGCTTTCTGTTCATTTTGCGTTCATCTCCCTGCGCTGGAGATGGTTCCCAATGAAAGGCCGGTGAGCCGCTGGATCTGGCGCACCGAGAGTCCTTCGCCGATTCTCGCTTTCATAGGATTCTGATGCACATAGCGAATGGCCGAGAGGAGATGCGCGTCCGTCTCTATGGCCTCGCTCTTGAAACGCCCTTCAAAGAGGGGGCCCGTCCGCTGATGTACGCGATTGAAGTACCCTGAGTATGAGGTAGGAGAGCATGCATCAGCGCTGAAAGAGCGCCAAGATCCGCACGTATGACGAGATGCACATGATTGTCCATCAAGCACCAGCAGACCAGCATCCCCTCATGGGCGCTCAGAAGCGAAGAGAGACGCTCCATGAAGAAGGCCCTGTCATCACCGTCCTCGAAGATGATCTGTTTGGCAGAGCCCCTGCAGATGACATAGCGGCGGCTGGCCGCCATGGAGGCGTTCCACGATGCCGGCGTGCGCACTACCTGCTTCATTTCACTGATCTTCCCTGGCATCACCGATGTTGCAGCCATCATCCGTCGCGTTCGCGACCACTGCAACCTCGTCTGGCTGGAGAATCTGAACCTTCGCGGGTCGTACAAGGCGGACATCTTCAGGTACGTGAGCGAACGCCACCCCGAGCTCATGCCGACCTACGAGGCGATATACCTGCACAAAGACCGATCCTACTGGTCGGCTCTGGATGAAGAGACGCGCGCGTTTGCCGCCGAGGAAGGACTTCCTTACGTCCGCGACAACGACAGCATGCGACGACCCTTCGACGCGCCACCCGTCATCGTGAACCACTTCTTCCACGAACAGCTGGTTCTCTCGACGAAGAGGAAAGTTTGTCAGGCTAGAACCGCCTGATCCGTGAGCGATAATCCGCGAGCATGCGTTCGTTCGCGTTCTTCGCGCGGATGTCGAGTAGTTTGACCATGCCTTCGCGATCGCGTGGGAGCACTCCATCGAAATTGACCAGGTTGACATCGTGTCCCGTATCGACGAACGAGGTGCAGTCGGTCAGGCCAGCGACAAAATCCCTCATTTCCCTGAAGACTTCCTTTTCCGAAGCCGGCTCGAATTCGCCGCGCTGCACCATCTCGTAAAGTGGCGTGCCTTCGAACACGGTCATGGTCATCACATTGATGCGGTAGGGATCTATCCGGTTGAACAGCTCGGCGGTCGCTCGGGCGTTTTCGGCGCTCTTTCCTGCGCCAGCCATGCCGACAAGATAAAAGAGCGTGTAGGAGATCCCCGCTGTGTCAAGGCGGCGGCACTGCTCTTCGATGTCCTCGGGTGTTTGTGGTTTGCGCATGAAGGCAAGAGCGGGCGCGTATCCAGATTCCGCTCCTAGGGACAGACCGTCGACTCCCAAGTTGGCCCATTGCGTGAGCTCATCGTCGGTTCGTTTCTTGATATCTGAGATGCAGGCAAAGCCCCCGATTGACTTGACGCTCGGTAATTTCGCGTGGATGAGCCGAAGGCGTTCTATGAGTTGATCATTCGGGATTCCGAAAGGATTGCTGCCATAGAGGAAGATGCGGTTGTATGCACGCCAGTTTTGACCGATTTCGTCCAGATCCTCTGTGACCTCTTCGAGCGGGGTGACCTTGGCAGGGCCGGGATGCCGTGCGCAGACGGCGCAGTAGAGGCAACGTCCCCATGTGCATCCGATCTGTACTTGGAGCAAGGCGGATGCACGCTCGAAGCCAAGTCTGTGCGGTTCTTCGAAGAAATGCATATCGGAACCTCCTTGTATGGCAAGCTCGTGTCGTTCGCGCGACGAGCGAACGGAACAAACAAGGTACGAGTGCGGCAGGCCGATTGACAAGCTGCTCGGTAGACTGCTCGGCAGGCCGATTACGCTTTGCTCATGTTACTTCAATAGTTTGCTCACGACTCAGATCGCACAGCCTTTTCTTTAATCAAAAGAGCAGACAAAACGCACCGAACATGCTAAAACTACCTGAGCGCTATGGAGATCATGGCGAATACCGATCAAGAACGGACGGCTTATGGCGAAGTCGATGAAGATAGCGATAGGCGCAATAGCGGCCCTAGCAGCAATAGCTGTAATCTTGACGCTGTGGGGTTCCATGCAAGCTCCCATACTCAAAGATGAGACCTTGGTCGAAGGTACGCCCGAACGTGCTGGTGAACTTCCCATTGCGCAAGCATCCGCCGATCATGCCGTCGATGAGGGCGTCATCATGACGCTTGGGGGCAGTGCGGATACATATGTACTGGTGGGCGAAGAGTATTTGGAAGCTGGTTGTCATGCGGTCGATCCCGACGCTGTTGGCGACTACGACATCACCTCCAGCGTTGCCGTATTCGGCGAAGTGGACGCATCAACCGTTGGTGACTACACCTTGACCTATACCGCCACCACTGAGAACGATGAAGTGG
>CASTMW010000092.1 GCA_949450265.1 uncultured Eggerthellaceae bacterium
CGCGGTTAGTCTGGAAGGAATGGCCTGGGGGTCGCGGTTAGTACGAGAAGTTACGAAAATGCCAGTATATATGTACATTTTACGGCGATTCAGCGAAGGCGTCTCCATATCTTGGCACCGCCTGAACGCCAAAATCGGGGATGAAGCTCTCGCTCGCAGCCGCCCCATCTTGCCAGAAATAATCCTCCACGCCCATCTTGTCAGCCGCATCAAGGACGCATTCATACTCATCGTCTGTAAGAGCGCGGCCGAGCTCGGGGAACCGTTCGAGCGCAGCGGAAGCACGCACATCGCCTGCCGCAGCAGCATCCACGAGAACGGGCGTGTACTGGCGCATGAGCGACAGTCGCACCGCATTCCCGAAGCGCTCATGCACACAGCGCACGACAGCGATGGAATCGTCCGTATGCCCTGGCAACACCATATGACGGACCACCACCCCGCACACCATGTGCTCATGGCCGTCGCGACCGTCGAAGCAAGGGACGCCCGTCTGGCGCACCATCTCGTCCAAAGCGGCCATGGCGACCGCGGGATAATCCGCCACTCCCGAGAGCGCTGCCCCAAGGTCGGCATCGGCATACTTCATATCGGTCAGATATATATCCACGATCCCAGCATTCTCCCGGATCGCGCTCACGGTCTCATACCCGCTCGTATTCCAAACAAGTGGAATGCGAAGGCCCTCACGGCGCGCAAGGGCCACCGCCTCACGCACACTGGGCGCGAAATGGGTGGGCGTCACCATATTGATGTTCAGCGCTCCTTGCGCTTGCAGATCCAAGCACGCCTGCGCCACATCGCTTGCGCTCATGGTGCGCCCAGCACTTCGCTGCGAGATGGAGACATTCTGACAATAGACGCATCTGAGCGGACATCCGCTGAAGAAGATAGTGCCACTCCCTACGCTGCCGCTGATGGGCGGCTCTTCCCAAAAATGCAGCGCCGCCCGAGCAACACGCATGTGCCCATCCGTGCCGCACGCGCCGCGCGCACCCTCCGCACGCGCCGTACCACAGGCACGTGGGCAAAGACGACACGATGAATAGACGTCCAACTCAGTTCACGGAATATCCGAAGCCCATCTCCCCCGGATCCTCGTCGTCATCCAAGTAGTCAAGATAATCGGCATCGTCGCCATACGCATCCTGATCGACGAACTCTTCCTGAGCATAGAGCTGCTCCGCACGCTGCCAATCAAGCCCGTTCTCAGCACAGGATGCCTCATCGCCATACACCAGCGAAAGCGCCGCTGGCGACTTGTCAGCCCCTCCGATGACCGCAAGCAGTTCCAACAGATGCAATGCCGATTCAGCCTGGGGGATGATCAGCTCATAATCGTCGGCTGCCATCAGTGCGGCGGACAGCTCCCCCATCAACATCTCGCAGGTGAACGCACCGTCGAAGCGCTTGGCGTCGATGGCTTGCAACATGCTCTGCGCAACGTAGTTGACCGGCTCAACGCGTGTATCGCCCATCTCCATGCTAGAGATGGACCGGCGCGAAGCCGCGAAAAGCGCCTGCGCTTCGATGGCCGATATCACCTCGGCGATATTCTGGATGGTATTGGTCGCCCGCGCCAGCTGCGCCGCACCGCCACCGCCCATCATGCGCACGTCGCAGAACAGCGCATCCAGGATGTCGCGCACCGTATCTGCGCTGCCCTCCTCCCCTGCCGCGAAGCACACCAAGTTCGCACGATCGAAGGCATCGGGAGCCACCATGTTCTTACATGCCAAGGGCGCCTCCACGAAACGCAGATCGGACAAGGTGGCGATGGCATTCATCTCGCGCGCGAAATTCGGCGTCACCGCTGACAGATCCACCAGCACAGCACTGGGGCGCATCAACTGCATGAGCCCATCATCACCGAAGCACAGATCCTCCAGATCGTTCATGGAGGGAAAGAAAGTGATGACGGCATCCGCATCCGCGATGTCGTCCGTACAATCCCATCCGATATCGCTTAACCGGTCGCCGACCGCTTCGATGAACGCAGCCGCGCCGCGATACGCATATGCTCCCAAACCTATTCCGCCTTCCTGATGCGCTTGGCGATGCGATCGGCCACACTGAGGTTCTCACGCTTATCCGACCCCCAGAACGCCACTGCGAGCATGCCAGGCCCCACGTGGGAGCCGATCACGGGCCCGATGTTGCACGAGACCACCAGCAAGTCCTCGTCATCTTTGGTGATGAGGTCTTGCAGGCGCGCCATATCCTTCTCGCAATCCGCATTGCCCACGACCACATAGCCAGATCCACCATGGTCCGAAACGTTCTTCTTGTAATATTCTGCGAGCTGCTTGATGGCCTTCTTGCGGCCACGCGCAACGCCCACCAGTTTCAACGTGCCATCCACATCAATGGTCAGAAGCGGCTTCACATCCAAAGCCGAACCAGCCACGGCAACGGTACTGGGGATGCGTCCGCCGCGGCGCAACGTCTCCAGGTCCTCCACCATGAACTCGCAATCCACGAAGTAGCGGGCCTCTTCAGCCCATGCGGCCAACTCAGACGCGGAAAGACCCTTGTCCATCTGGCGGACCGCCTCGAAGACCAGCGCTCCTTCCGCGATGGAGGCAAGATAGGTATCCACCACATACAGCTCGAAGTCCGGATGCCGTTCGAGCACTTGATCGCGCACCATGCACGCCACATCGAAGCTACCCGACAGGCCGCTGGTGAAGGAAAGGTACACGGTGGGCACCCCCGCAGATGCAGCCGTCTCGAAGGCGGCCGTCAGCACCGGCACGGTCAACTGGCTCGTGGACGGCTCCGCCCCCTTCTTCATGGCACCGTAGAACTCCCCAGCGGACGCGGTCTGGAACAGATCGTCCTCGAACGTCCTCTCGTCCATGATGTAAGGGAATCTGAGCAGCGTGATCTCATCGCGTGCGAGCAGCTGCGCCGGAAGATCGCAGCATGAATCGATTATCAGATGACATGTTCCCATCGTTCCTCCTACACCGCCACCACGAGCTCGCTCGCACTGCCGGTCAACTTGTCACGGATCATATCGAAGCATTCATAGGCGATGCCGACCGCAGGCCCCACATGTGCTCCAAGGACAGGGCTGACCGGCAGCACCTCCACCGCACGCCCTGCCACGGCCTCCACCGCTTCGCGAAACTGCTCGATCGCCTTCGATCGCTTCCCGATGTAGTGCACCACCACGCGCTTCAGACCGTAGCGCTGCATATCGTCCCGCAGCTGCTCGACCATGGCGGCCAATGCACGCCTGTGGGTCCGCACCTTCGCGAACGTGTCAGCACGACCATCCTTCACGGTGAGGATCGGCGATATGCGCACGACCTGCCCGAGCAGCGCGGAAGCTGCCCCGATGCGCCCGCCCGCCTTCAGGAACGCCAGCGAATCGGGAACGAACAGGATCCTGCTGCGCGTCACCGCCACCTCAGCCGCCGCCAGCACATCGGCGAACGATGAGCCCACATCGCGCGCATCCGCTGCATCCAGCGCGCAGAACGCTTCGTCATACCCTGCTGAGACTGAATCCAGCAGTGCGCATTCGAAGTCGATATGGTGACTCTTCACCATGCGCGCAGCGCGCACCGCACCTTCGAAGGTACCCGAGAGCGACGATGAGAGGAACACCCCCACCACATCATCACCCGCTTGCGCTGCATCCTCGAACAGCCCTTCCAGCAGATGGGCTGACGGTTGGCTGGAGGTCGGAATGTCGTCGATGCGCTCTTCCAGCGTCTCATAGAACGCCGGGATGTCCATTTCGGTCTCCACGTGCTCTACCCCATCGAAATGCAGGAACAGAGGAACCACCGTGATGTCATGCTCGGCAGCTACCTCAGCTGGTATGGACGCGACCGAATCGGTGATGATCCGTATCATGGGCGCTGCCTCCTTCCTCTCATGAACGACCGGGCACATGGCGAAGGCGAGCCACCAAGCCCTGCCGCCGCCCATGAAGACCCTGCTCAAGGCCGACCGGATACGTATGGGGGTTGAGCATGCGCAGCTGGCTCTCGTCGAGCGTGGCCAGACCTGCGCGCGCACGCTCGCGTGCCGCCTCAGCATCGCCTGGGTCATAGGCATCCGTCAGCGCACCCTGGCGCAAAAGCGGCTCGAGCAGCACCTCGAAGCGCTTCCCTGCCAACCGCTTCTGACGCAGCGCATCCATGGGATCGACGATGATCTCGTCGGGCTCCACATCGGCGTTCACGTCGTAGACCATGTCCCCTGCCACATGCCCATCGTCGTGGTAGTAACGGCGCACGTTCAAAACGCCCGGGAAGGTCAGCTTGGAAGCGCTCTCGGATATCTTGAGCCGGTCCTCCCACGCATCCTTGCCTGACGCCTTCACAGCAGAGAGCTTATAGACACCGCCCAGCGTCGGCTGGTCGTAGGCCGTGGCCAGCTTCGTGCCCACACCCCACGCGTCCACCGGCGCGCCTTGATCCAAGATGGATTCGATCGTGCGCTCGTCCAGGTCGTTCGACAGCACGATGCCCACCTCGGGCAAGCCAGCCTCATCCAGCATCGCGCGCGCCTTCGATGCCAGCCACGCCAGATCCCCCGAATCGATGCGCACCGCCCCGAGAGCCTCTCCGCGCTGGCGCATCTCAAGCCCCACCGTGATGGCATTGCGCACGCCTTGCTCGACATCGTAGGTGTCCACCAGAAGCGTGCAATTCGACGGGAAGGCCTGCGCGTATGCGCGGAACGCTTCCAATTCGCTCTCGAAGGACATGACCCAGGAATGCGAATGCGTGCCCGACACCGGAATGTCGAAGACCTTGCCTGCCAGCACGTTCGACGTGGAAGCGCATCCTCCGATATAGGCCGCACGGCTGGCCCACAGCCCGCCGCTGCCCTGCGCGCGCCGCAGCCCGAACTCCGCCACCGGGGCACCGCCGGTCGCGCGGCACACCCGTGCCGCCTTCGTGGCGATCAGCGTTTGGAAATTGATGCAGTTGAGCAGCGCCGTCTCCAAAAGCTGGCACTGCATGATGGGTCCGCGCACTACTACGATGGGCTCATGCGGAAAGACCACGGTGCCTTCGCGCACCGCATCCACATCCACACTGAGCGACATCGTTGCAAGGAACGCCAGGAAATCAGGATCGAACAGCGCAGCGCCGTCAGGCGCCGGTATGCTGGCAAGATATGCGATGTCCTCTTCCGAGAACGCATAGTCGGTCAGGATCTCGGCCAGCTGCTCCATCCCGCATGCGACGGCATAGCCACCCTGGAACGGATAGTCGCGGAAGAACATCGTGAAGGCGGCCTGATCGTCCAGCTTGCCCGCCTTCCAATAGCCTTGCGCCATGGTCAGCTGATAGAGATCGGTATAGAGCGCCCAATCGAGCTTCATCATCACGAGCCGCCCTTCGCGGCGTCGGTGCCACCTTGCGATGCCTGCCCTTGTCCTTTGCTGCGACGCCGTCTGCGCCGACGTGGCTTCTGCCCCTCTTTGGCCTGCGACGCCTCTTGCGAGAGGGCCGAAGAGCGATGCCCGGGGCGAAGATCCTTGTTGGCGCTGCCGCTCTTGCCCTTTGCCTTGCTCTTGGTCGTGAGCTTGGCATCCTTCTTCTGATCGGAGCGCTGCACCTTCTCCGTGGTGGCCTCACCCCCCGATATCTTGGTGGAGCGGCGTCGACGCTGCTTGCGCGCTGACTCGGATG
>CASTMW010000093.1 GCA_949450265.1 uncultured Eggerthellaceae bacterium
AGGCGTTGGCCGGATACTGCGACACCATCGAAGTGTGGATCCATGAAGATGATTCCATCACGGTGGCTGACAACGGGCGTGGCATCCCGGTAGAGAAGCACCCGAAAGAGAAGATCCCTACGGTCGAAGTCGTGCTGACCATCCTGCATGCCGGTGGCAAGTTCGGTGGCGAAGGATACAAGGTCTCCGGCGGCCTTCACGGTGTTGGCGTGTCGGTGGTGAACGCCCTATCGACCAAGGTGGAAGTGTGCGTGAAGCGTGACGGCAAGGAATACGCCATCGACTTCGACCATGGCAAGACTGCCACCAAGCTGCACGAGATCGGCAGTGCGAAGGGCACCGGCACAAAGACCACCTTCTGGCCCGACCCGGAAATATTCACTGAGACCACCGTATTCGACTTCGACACGCTGGCGAACCGCTTCCGTGAAATGGCGTTTTTGAACAAGGGCCTGAAGATCATCCTGCACGACGAGCGCAACGGCCGTGAACGCACCGAGGTCTTCAAGGCTGACGGCGGCATCGTCGACTTCGTGAAGTATCTTAACGAAGGCAAGGAAACTCTGAACAAGCCCATCTACTTCGCCGCGGAGAACGCCGACGGGGAAGTAGAGATCGTCATGCAGTGGTCAAGCAGCTACAGCACCTCCATCATGGCGTTCGCGAACAACATCAACACGCACGAAGGCGGCACGCACATGGACGGCTTTAAGCAGGCCGTCACGCGCACGCTAAACGATTACGCCCGCGCAAAGGGGCTATTGAAGGAGAAGGACAGCAACCTGTCCGGCGACGATACGCGCGAAGGCTTGGCCGCCATCGTTAGCGTGAAGCTGCACGATCCGCAGTTCGAAGGCCAGACCAAGACGAAGCTGGGCAACACGGAGATCAGACCTCTGGTGCAGAACGCTGTTTCGCAAGGATTGGCGGAATACCTGGAAGAGAACCCCACGCCCGCGAAGCGCATCGTTTCCAAAGCCAGCCAGGCGCTTAAGGCACGCGAGGCGGCGCGAAAGGCACGCGAGGCAACGCGGCGCAAAGGCGTGCTGGACAGCTTCGCGCTGCCCGGCAAGCTGGCCGACTGCTCCAGCAAGGAAGCGGCGCTCAGCGAGATATTCATCGTAGAGGGCGACTCCGCAGGCGGCTCGGCCAAGCAGGCACGCGACCGCAAGTTCCAAGCCATCCTGCCCCTGCGCGGCAAGATTCTGAACGTTGAGCGCGCGGGGCTGCATCGGTCGCTCAATTCGGATACCATCAGCAGCTTGATCACCGCCATCGGCACGAATATTGGTGACGACTTCGACGCCGAGAAGGCGCGTTACCACCGCATCATCATCATGACGGACGCCGATGTTGACGGTGCGCATATTCGCTGCCTGCTGCTGACGTTCTTCTATCGGTACATGCCCGAACTGATCAGCCGCGGGTACATCTACATCGCGTGCCCGCCGCTCTATGGGCTCAAAAAGAAGAACAGCCGCAACGTGAAGATAGAGAAGTACATCTTCAAGGAAGACGAACTGAAGGCATATCTGGCCACGCTGCCCGATCCGGACAAGTTCGACGTGCAGCGCTACAAGGGCTTGGGCGAGATGGACCCCGAGCAGCTTTGGGAGACCACCATGGAGCCCCAGAACAGGACGTTGTTGCAGGTGAACATCGAGGATGCGGCCGCCGCCGAGCGCGTGGTGAGCGAACTGATGGGCGAACAGGTGGAACCACGCAAAGAGTTCATCCAGCGCCACGCGAAGGACGTGCGCTTCCTGGACATCTAGTTTCACGTGAAACGATCTGAAAGACCTGAAAGGTAGAAGATGGCAGATAACGATAGCTTCAACGAAGAATCGAACGCAGAAGGAATGCCCAACGCCGAAGAGATAGAGGACATGGAGCTTTCTATTGACGAAGGCGTTGCAGTGGATACCGATGGTGAATATGACAATGAAGGGCTGACCGAAGCCGAAGAAGAGGCTGAAACGGCCGACATGGTGGCGGCTGCTGACCCGGGCACTGAGGTGCAGACGGCGGAGCTTGGCCGCGAGATGCAGCAGTCGTTCTTGGAATATTCCATGAGCGTCATCGTGGCACGCGCGCTGCCGGATGTGCGCGACGGCCTGAAGCCGGTGCATCGCCGCATCCTGTACGCCATGAACGAATCCGGGTACCTTCCCACTAAACCGCACATGAAGTCGGCGCGTACGGTGGGCGATGTGATCGGCAAGTACCACCCGCATGGCGATTCGGCAGTCTATGACACTATGGTGCGCTTGGCGCAGCCGTTCAGCATGCGCTTGCCCCTAGTCGATGGCCACGGCAACTTCGGCAGCATCGACGGCGACTCTGCGGCGGCCATGCGTTACACCGAAGCGCGCCTGGACAAGCCCGCTATGGAGATCCTGCGTGACCTTGACAAGGAAACCGTTGATTTCCAACCGAACTACGACGAGAGCCTGCAAGAGCCTAAGGTGCTTCCCGCGCGCTTCCCGAATCTGCTGGTCAATGGCAGCAACGGCATCGCGGTGGGCATGGCGACCAATATCCCGCCGCACAATCTGGGCGAGACCATTGACGCCACCATCCTTATGATCGACAACCCTGACGTGACCACTGAGGAACTGATGGAAGCGCTGCCGGGCCCTGATTTCCCGACCGGTGGCCTGATCATGGGTAAGAAAGGCATTGTGGATGCCTACGAGACCGGCCACGGCAACATCACCATCCGTGCAAAATGCACATTCGAAGAGAAGAAGTCGGGCCGTAGTTCCATCATCGTGAAGGAGATCCCCTACCAGGTGAACCGCAAGCGCCTGCTGGAAAAGCTGGGCGAGCTGGTGCGCGAGAAGAAGCTGCCGGAGATCAGCAACATCCACGACGCGGCCGATCGCCACGGTATCGACATCATCATTGACCTGAAGTCGAACGCCATTCCGCAGGTCGTGTTGAACAAGCTGTTCAAACACACCCAACTTCAGGTGGGCTTCGGCATCAACATGCTGGCGCTGGTGGACGACACGCCGCGCGTGCTATCCCTGAAGGAGATGCTGCACTATTACATCCAGCATCAGATCGACGTGGTGACGCGCCGCACGCGCTACGAGCTGGCGAAGGCGGAAGAGCGCGCCCATATCTTGGAAGGCCTGATCATTGCGCTGGAGAATATCGATGAGGTCATCCAGATCATCCGCAGCAGTCAGACCGATAAGGAAGCGGGTGAGCGCCTGCAACAGCGCTTCGGGCTGAGCAAGCGCCAGACCGACGCCATCTTGGAGATGCGTCTGCGCCGCTTGACCGGCCTTGAGCGTGAGAAGATCGAGAACGAACTGGCCGAGCTGCGCGAACGTATCACTTACTTGAAGAGCCTGCTGGACGACGAGCGCCTGCTGCGCGGCGTCATCAAGGAAGAGCTACTCGAGATCCGCAAGCGCTTCACCACGGCGCGCCGCACACGCATTGCCGGCGAAGCGCGCGATATCGAGGTGGAGGATCTGGTGCCCGACGACAACATGGTGGTCACCATGACCCGCGCCGGATACATCAAGCGCATGCCCGTGACGGCCTATCGTCAGCAAAAGCGCGGCGGGAAGGGCATGCAGGGCGTCAACCTGAAGGATTCCGACTACGTCGAGCACTTGTTCGTGGCAACGAACCACAGTTACATGCTGTTCTTCTCCACGAAGGGTAAGGTCTACCGTCTGCATGTGTACGACATTCCCGAAGCCAGCCGCCACGCGCGCGGCACGGCCATCGTGAATCTGCTGCCGCTCG
Organism: uncultured Eggerthellaceae bacterium; assembly: GCA_949450265.1. Lineage (GTDB taxonomy): Bacteria > Actinomycetota > Coriobacteriia > Coriobacteriales > Eggerthellaceae > Adlercreutzia_A. The sequence continues at coordinate 3,766 of CASTMW010000093.1, forward strand.
AAAAGGGCGAGACCATCAGCGCGGTCATCTCCACCAAGGAGTTCCCGGCCGACGAGTTCCTGATGTTCGCCACCCAGAACGGCACGGTGAAGAAGACGGCCATGGACCTGTATGATCGCACGCGCCGCGACGGGCTGATCGCCATCAACCTGAACGACGATGACCAGCTCATCAGCGTGAAGCGCGTGGCGAAGGGTGAGAAGGTCATCATGGTGTCCAGCGCGGGCAAGGCCATCCTGTGGGATGAGAGCGAAGTGCGCGCGATGGGCCGTACGGCCACGGGCGTGCGCGGGATGAACGTGCCAGCCGACGCGCGTGTGCTTGGTATGGAGATAGCACGTCCCGAAACAGACCTGTTCGTCATCACCGAAAAGGGATACGGCAAGCGCACGGCGGTGTCGGAATATAGCGAACACCATCGCGGCGGCCAGGGCGTGTACACGATCACGATGACCCAGAAGAAGGGTCTGCTGGTTTCCATGAAGATCGTGGAGGTCGACGACGAGATCATGATCATTTCCGAAGAGGGCGTCATTGTGCGCACTCCTGTGAAGGGGATCAGCGAACTGGGTCGACAGGCGCAAGGAGTGCGGTGCATGAACATTGCTGATGGGGATCGCGTGACTGCGGTGGCCATCAGTGAGCGAGGCGGCAAGAAGGCGAAGCGCACCGACAGTATCGACGAAGATGCGAGCCTTGCTGGCGTGGAAGAGATAGACTAGGAAAGCGAACGAGAGGCTGATCGGAACGTACGGTTGATGAGGTGGACGAACGTTAGCTTAGGTGAAGCGGACGTGGATCCGGGAGAACCGAATACGCAGCTCAGCGAACGGATGCTGTACTAGGCAAAACGGACGTTGGACCAAGTGAAATGCGACAGTGTAGGCGCAATGAACGTTGGACCAGATGAAATAAGAGACACGGTCAAGCGGGACGCAATAGCCAGAAAAAGCGACCGTTGGACTTAGTGAAACGCGATAGTCTAGGTGAACAGGCAATACGCTCGGCGAATTGAGCGCAGGATGTTGAAAAGGCCGCCAGGGAGACACTTTCTCTCTGGCGGCTTTCGCTTTGCTGCTGGTGCCACTCCGCTGATCGTTAGCGCTGTTCGCGCTCGATTACCATTTGATATCAATCCTATCTGTCTTAGTCGATTTGTTTTCTCCGATCTCTCTTGGTAAGAACCTGATATAAACGCAGGACTCAATCAATAACAATCCATGTCCCAGACCGTTATTAACAAGGCGTATCCCAATCCGTAAGGCTGCACAGCACCCTCCCTCGTTTTGTCGCATGGGCTGCGTATAATGTTTCACGTGAAACATTCTTTCGATATAACCGGATTCCAGCTGAAGATCGCTGCTATCATCGCCATGACTTGCAATCATGTGGCGAATGTATTCGGCGGTATGCTGCCAGCGCAGCTCGATTTCGCGTTGTACGCTGTTGGCGGGGTTACGTTTCCCATCATGGCATTCCTTCTTGTGGAAGGATATGCTCACACTTCTAATGTGCGGTCGTATGCGGTGCGGCTGGGCATCTTCGCGCTGATATCCCAAGTGCCTTACTACCTTGTGTTCCAGTGGCCTTTGAACGTGTTGTTTACCCTGCTTATAGGGCTGGGCATTCTTTGGCTGAACGATCAGTTCCATCCGGCGGTCGGTCTGCTGGTCACCATCGTCTGCACGATCGGGCTGCAGGGCGTCGTTGATTGGGGGACTGTTGGGTTCGTTGTTATCTACTTCTTCGGTGCGTTGCGCGAGGCTCGCCGCATGCCTGCGAGTTTTGCGAAAGCCCTGGTAGGTGAGCATTGCGGTGCGCATT
>CASTMW010000094.1 GCA_949450265.1 uncultured Eggerthellaceae bacterium
CAGCCTCTAGCTGGGCAAAAAGAAACCCGCCAGATCAATCTGACGGGTTTCTCAATGTGACATGTTTTATCGGTGGCTTGCAGAAATGCGTTAACTCCATCAAGTTTGACAAACTCTATCAACTGGAGTAAATTACGTTCATACTCCAAAAAGCGAACAAATGTTCACTCCCACTCTATCGTGGCAGGAGGCTTGGAGGTGATGTCGTAGACCACCCGGTTCACGCCAGGCACCTCAGCAACGATACGCGAACTCACACGCGCCAGCACATCGTAGGGCAACTTCGCCCAGTCAGCCGTCATCGCGTCGCTCGACTCCACCGCACGCAGGATGATCGGGCGCTGATACGTGCGCTCGTCCCCCATCACGCCGACGCTCTTCACATCGGGCAGCACCGCGAAATACTGCCACACCGGCCGCTCCACCTCGGGACCGCCTGCCTCCGTGCGCGCCAGCTCGCCCGAACCGTGCTGCCCGGTCGCCTCGAACAAACGCTCGTTGTACGCATCCAACTCTTCGCGTACGATCGCATCGGCCTCCTTCAGGATGCCCAGCTTCTCCGGCGTCACATTGCCGATGATGCGGATGGCCAGCCCCGGCCCCGGGAAAGGCTGCCTATGCACGATATGATCCGGCAGCCCAAGCGCTGAACCCAGCGAACGCACCTCGTCCTTGAAGAAATGGTCAAGCGGCTCGATCAGCTCAAACGACACCCCATCCGGGAACGGGATCAGGTTGTGATGGCTCTTGATGGTGGACGCCTTGCCGCCGGTCTTGCGCGCGCCGCTCTCGATGATGTCCGGGTAGATGGTCCCCTGCGCCAGATATTGCACCGGACGCCCGTCCTCGGCCAGCTCCTCCGCCACCGCGAAGAACTCCTTCCAGAACTGCTCGCCGATGATGCGGCGCTTCTGCTCCGGATCGGTCACACCCGCCAGCAGCTCGGCGTAGCGGTCCTCGGCATGCACATGCACGAAATCCACGTCGAATTGCTTCGTGAACACCTCTTCCACTTCCTCCGGCTCATTCTTGCGAAGCAGCCCGTGATTCACGAACACGCAGGTCAGCTGTTTGCCGATAGCCTCGGCGCAAAGCGCGGCCACCACGCTCGAATCAACGCCGCCGGAAAGCCCCAGGATGACCCGGTCGTCCCCCACCTGCTCGCGAATGGCAGCGACCGAATCATCGATGATGGAATCCATTGTCCAGTTCGGCTCCAACCCGCACACGTCGAACAGGAAGTTCGACAGCATCTTCTGCCCGTAGGGCGTATGCTTCACCTCGGGATGGAACTGCGTGGCATACAGCTTGCGCTCGGCGCATTCCATGGACGCAACCGGGCACGCATCCGTGCGCGACGTGACCACGAACCCCTCGGGCACCCGGCTCACCGCATCGCGGTGGCTCATCCATACCGTCTGCTGGCACGGCGTTCCCTCGAACAGCGCCGATGCGGGCTGCACGGGCTCCGCACCCGCTTCCTGCCCGCACGCGCCATCCAACCGCTCAAGCTCGGCTGGCCCGTATTCGCCCTTGTCGGTATGCGAGACCTCGCCGCCAAGCGCCACCGCCATAGCCTGCTGCCCATAGCAGAACCCCAGCACCGGAATGCCCAGCCGCAGGATGTCCGCATCCAGCGAAGGGGCATCCTCCGCATACACGCTTGCCGGACCACCCGACAAGATGATGGCCGCAGGCCTCATGGCGCGCACCTCGTCAGCCGTCACATCGCACGGCACGATCTCGGAATACACGTTCAGGTCGCGAACACGGCGGGCGATCAACTGCCCGTACTGGGCGCCGAAATCGAGCACGATGACGGTCTGCTGGGTGAAGGCGGAGAATGCGGTCACAGGACAACCTTTCGCGTGGGCGTGCGCGCGGCACGGATACCGATAGCTGCACTCAATTATAACGGCAGCGCGCGCCCAAGCGCACCCCCAAGCACAGCGACCTTATAGCAGGCGCCTTTCACAATCGTGCCCCCTCGCATCCCCAAGCACAGCGACCCCGCGCCACATCAAACCCTCAACGGCGGCACCTTATACCGAACGCCGCACACAGCAACCCTACACCAGATACAACTCACGCAGCTTGCGCTGCTTATCAGCATCGAAGCCCAGCGCCCGCACGATGTAATTGTCCAAACTGCCGTAGGCACCCTCAATAGCCTCCACCATCGCATCCAGATAGCACAGATTCGCGAACGCATACGCATTCACATCCTCGTCTATCGTGCGCCCAAATTTCTTATCGGCCAGGAACTTCCGCATGGTCTCGGCCCAGCCACCCACGAACAGGTTCGTTGCCAGGTAGTCATCGCGAATGTATTGCACCGGCACGCCCAAGATATACTCGACCAGCACCGCCGCGATGCCCGTGCGGTCCTTCCCCTGCGTGCAATGCCACAGCGTAGCCCCCGACGTCTCGGCCAGCAGGTCCTCCAGGAAAGCGGTGTATGCCGCCTTGCCCGGCTCGCCCAGCACGCTCTTTACGTACAGCTCGCTGATCATCTCATAGGGCTTGCCCGCGTATTCCATCATGGCGCGCATGTCGCGCACGGGATTGCCGCCGCTGGTGATCCCGATTGCCTCCTGTGTGAACACGGGCAGGTGCATGTACTTCACGCCCTGCATCAGCGGCTTGGGATCGGGCTCCTTCTCCGCCTCGACATCGGTGCGAAGATCGATCACGCAATCGACCGCGTGCATGTGCAGCAGCTGCTTCATATCCTCGGCCGTGGCGTCGTGCAGTGAGCTTGACCGCACCAACCGCCGCCGCGCGATGCGCTTGTGATCCGCCGCCGGTAGACCGCCCAGGTCGCGCGCGTTCGTCACGCCGCGCAGCGGGATATGCCCGAAGTTGCGGAACCCAGGCACCTGCTGTGGCTCGGACGGTGCGCAGAATGTCGCCAGTTTGTCAGCCATGGTCGTATCGCTTCCCTCGATCTGCCTTCGATCCGCGCGCTGTTGCATCACCGAGCGATCGCGCGCCATTTCCCTCACTATACAGGGCGAACAGGCCCGCCGCCCCGGCCGCTATCCCGGCGAAAGAAAAACGTTGACAGCACGGCACGGAGGCCGCGACGGAATGCTGGTCGCGGCATGGAGTTCTCGGCGGAATCCTGACCACAGCATGGGAATCTCGGCGGAATGCTGGCATAACGCCACAGATGCTCAAGTAAAACCGTTGACAACGTACTTCGCTCAAGTATACTTATGAATAGTTGTTCATATGTTCTATTGAGAAACTAAGGAGTCATCATGACGAACGCAGCCAGCGACATCGTCCACGAAGCCGAGAACGTGCTGGAGTGCACCTGCGGATGCGGCTGCCACACCAGCGCCGACTGTCCCATGGGCACCACCGAACAAAGCGCCGTCAGCCACCAGCTGCGCATCCTCAAGCAAGCTCACCTGGTGAAGTTCCAGCGCGACGGCAAGAACGTCATCTACTCCCTGTCCGACAGTCATGTGTACACCATGCTGGCCCAAGGCATGACACATATCTGCGAATAGCCCCTGGTTCGGTACCCGCACCACCATCCACAGCACCACCGATCATCATCACCGAAAGGAAGGAACCCCATGAAACGCACGTTCAAGCTCCAAGAACTGGATTGCGCCAACTGCGCCAGCCATATGGAAAACGACATCAGCAAGCTGGAAGGCGTCAACAGCGCCAAGATCAGCTTCATGACCGGCAAACTTGTGCTGGACGCCGACGACACCGCCTTCGAGCGCGTACTGGACGAGGCGCAAACCATCTGCGCGAGCTACGAAAAGGACTGCGTCATCGTGCGCTGAGCCGAGCACAGCCGTTACACCAAACACCGAGCATCCCTCGCAGCGCCGACCCACCAAAGCACATCCCCACCCGATAGGACCGCACCATGACCCAGAAGCAGAAACGCTGGAGAAACCGCATTGTCTTCGCCATCATCCTGTTCTTCGCCATCCTGATCTGCGAAGGCACAGGCCTGATCGAGCGCGCGTTCGGCATGAACGCCCTGTACGCCGAGTTCGTGCTCTTCCTGGTCCCCTTCCTCATCGGCGGCTACGACGTGCTGATCGAAGCGGCGCGCAAGCTGGCGCACGGGCACGGCCTTGACGAGAGCTTCCTCATGTCGGTGGCCACCATCGGCGCCTTCGCGCTGGTCTTCTTCCCCCATACCGATCCGCACATGGCCGAAGGCGCGGCCGTCATGCTGTTCTACCAGGTGGGCGAGCTGTTCCAAAGCTACGCCGTGGGTCGCACGCGCCGGTCTATCGCCGATATGATGGACATCGCGCCCGAGTTCGCCAACGTGGAACGCGACGGACAGCTCGTGCAGGTCGACCCCTACGAGGTGGCTATCGGTGACCGCATCGTCGTGAAGCCCGGCGAGCGCATCCCGCTCGATGGCACCGTGGTGGAAGGCGAAAGCCAGGTGGACACCTCCGCGCTGACCGGCGAATCGGTCCCCCGCACAGCGACTCCCGGCGACGAGGTCATCTCCGGCTGCGTGAACACCACCAGCACCCTGGTCGTGGCCGTCACGAAGCCCTACGAGGACTCCACCGTGGCCCGCATTCTGGAAATGGTGGAGAACGCCGCCGACAAGAAAGCGCGCACCGAAGCGTTCATCACGCGCTTCGCCCGCTACTACACTCCCATCGTGGTGGGACTGGCAGCCGCCATCGCTGTGATCCCGCCGCTTGTCGTGGGCGACTGGCCCGACTGGATCCTGCGCGGCCTTACGTTCCTGGTGGTCTCATGCCCCTGCGCGCTGGTCATATCGGTGCCGCTGTCGTTCTTCGGCGGCATCGGCGGCGCCTCGCGTCTGGGCATCTTGGTGAAGGGCAGCAATTACCTTGAGGCGCTGGCAAAGGTGGACACGGTCGTCTTCGACAAGACCGGCACGCTGACCTCTGGCACCTTCACGGTGACCGACGTGCTGCCCGCGCGCGACCTGACGCGCCAGCAACTGCTCGAACTGGCCGCGCATGCCGAGGCCTACTCCAACCATCCCATCGCCGTTTCCATCCAGCGCGCCTACGACGGCAGCGTGGACCTCAAGCGCATCGCGAAGGCTGAAGAGGTCAGCGGGCATGGCATCGAAGCGCTGATCGACGGGCGTGTGGTGCTCGCGGGCAACGACAAGCTGATGTACCTGCACGATATCGCGTATGAAACGGCCGAGATGATAGGCACGCAGGTGCACCTTGCCGTGGATGGCGCCTATGCAGGCTCCATCATCATCGGCGACACGGTGAAAGCCGACGCACGCCAAGCCATCGCCGACCTGCATGCAACGGGTGTGAAGCGCGCCATCATGCTGACCGGCGACCGCCAACCCGTCGCGCAGGCCGTGGCAGACGATCTGGGCCTTGATGGATTCCGCGCTGAACTGCTGCCTCAGGATAAGGTGGCCCAGCTTGAGGCCATCATGTGCGCCGAAGGCGAATGCGCTGCCGAAAGCCAGACCGAACCCGCATCCGAATGCGCGCCCGGATCCGAGTGCGCACCCACCCTCAACCGCACCCACGATCGCCCCACCGCACACACCAAGATCGGGCGCGTGGCCTTCGTGGGCGATG
>CASTMW010000095.1 GCA_949450265.1 uncultured Eggerthellaceae bacterium
AACAAAGTGGCGCCTCCTTTCCGTCAAGCCGAGTTCGACCTCATGTACGGAGAAGGTATCTCGCGCGAAGGATGCATCATCGACATGGCCGTCGATTGCGGTGTGGCGAAGAAGAGCGGCTCGTGGTACACCTATGGTGAAGAACGTCTCGGACAGGGAAGGGAAGCGGCCAAGCAAACGCTGCACGACAATCCTGAACTGCGCGACGAGATCGAAGCTAAGGTGCGTGAGAGCTTCGATGTTCCCGTCATAAGCACCAACCTTGCCGAAGATGCTGCTCAGCCAACGCCCAAGGACGGCAAATAGCATGAAGGACGATATCGCATCCCTCTCAGCTGTCGAGCAGAGGGATGCCGCCTTCGCCAAAGTGCTGCGATCGGCATCAGCCGCAGAGCAGTCCTCGGTTCGCATGCGTCAAAAGCTTTCAAGGGCGGGTTACTCTGACGATGCCATCGACTTCGCCTTGCAGAAAGCTGTACGCGTTGGCGCTATCGACGATGAACGCTATGCGGAATGCCTCGTACGTTCGCACGCGCTGGCAGGCAAGGGCATGGAATTCGCGAAACGAGAGATAGCGGCGCTCGGCTTGTGTATAGACGATCTGATAGCCTATCAGGAATACCAGCAAGCCGGAGAAGAAGCGCAGATAGAAGCAGCATGCGATCTGCTCTCGCGCAGGCCGACCCGCGCGAAGGACAAGCGTGCCGCAGCATTCCGTAAGCTCCTTGCGAAAGGCTACAGCGCACCTCTTGCCTCAAAGGCGGTATCTGTGTGGCTGGAAACGCAAGATATTGGGGTATAATCTACGAGATTGAGCGAATGTGCGCGCACGGCGTGCTTGATATATAGATAATCGAACATCTTCGTCTCGCTTGCTATAGCGTGCTTTTGCTCATGTCGGCCTCGGCCGACATTTCATTTATATATAGACCGCGCATCTGAAGGGATGCGCAAGAAGGGAGAGCACCGTGGAGATCCTCTTCATAGCGATCGCGGCGGTCATCGGCATCGCTCTCGGCATCGTCATCGCACGCGTCGTCACTAAATCGACCTCTACCAAAGCGGTCGAAGAGGCGCAGTCCTTGAACGAGAAGGCGGAAAGCGACGCGCATGAGATGCTCGAGAATGCGAAGAGCCGCGTTGAGAACATGCGGCGTGAAGCAGAGCTCGAAGCGAAGGACCAGGCATTGCGCTATAAGCAGGAGGTGGACGCCGACAACAAGGAACGCCTCAATGAGATACGAGCTGCTGAGAACCGCATCACGCAACGCGAAGAATCGCTCGATCGCCGCAGTGAATCGCTCGATTCGCGAGAGCACCAGATATCATCTTTGCAAGGGCAGGTGGAAAGCCGCGAGCGGAAGGTGTCCGAAGCCGAGCTCGATGTCAATCAGAAGCTCGAACGTGTAGCAGGGATGTCCCCTGAAGAAGCCAAGCTGGAACTGCTGGACACCATCCGTGACGAGGTGACGCACGAATCGGCTGCCATCATCCGTGAAGCGGAAGCACGCACGAAGGCTGAGGCCGACAAGAAGGCTCGTATGATCCTCAGCTTGGCCATCCAGCGCGTCGCTGCCGATCATACGGCCGAGTCCACTGTCAGCACCATTCATATTCCCTCTGACGACCTGAAGGGTCGCATCATCGGGCGCGAAGGCCGCAACATCCGCTCCTTCGAGCAGCTGACGGGCACCAATCTGATCATCGACGATACCCCTGAATGTGTGACCATATCGTGCTTCGATCCCGTTCGGCGCGAGATCGGCCGCGTTACCATGGAGAATCTGATCGCTGACGGGCGCATCCATCCGGCGCGCATCGAAGAGATGTATGACAAAGCGGTGAAGCTCGTCAGCCAACGCGTGCATGAAGCAGGTGAACAGGCTGCCTTCGATACAGGCGTGCATGATCTGAATCCCGAATTGGTTAACACGCTCGGGCGCTTGCTGTATCGCACCTCGTATGGACAGAATGTGCTGAATCACTCCCTTGAAGTGGCCTATCTGGCAGGTGCTATGGCGTCTGAGCTTGGACTCGATCCAGTATCGGCGAAGCGCGCTGGGCTCTTGCATGACCTTGGGAAAGCCGTCGATCACGAAGTGGACGGCAGCCATGCGGTCCTTGGTGCCGACCTCGCGCGCCGCTATGGCGAGAAGCCCGAGATCGTGCATGCCATCGAAGCGCACCATGAGGACGTCGAGCCGAACACGGTGCTCGATGTGCTCGTGCAGGCGGCTGATGCCATCTCTGCTGCTCGACCGGGTGCACGCAAGGAAACGCTCGATGCCTACATCAAGCGCCTTGAGAAGCTCGAAGAGATCGCGAATAGCCATGACGGGGTCGAACGCACCTTCGCTATCCAAGCTGGGCGCGAGGTTCGCGTCATGGTGGAACCTGAAGTGGTCGACGAAGCCCAAGCGGTGGTGCTCGCACATGACATCGCGCATCAGATCGAAACGGAAACGCAGTATCCCGGTCAGGTGAAGGTCGTCGTCATCCGCGAGAGCCGCGCCATTGACTACGCCAAGTAGCAACACCTCTGCCGATCTGGCTTCCTTCATCGAGGAAGCCATCGGCGATGCGGATCTACGCATCGATCATGAGTTCGGCCATGGCTTCGTTCGACTCAAGACCAGCGAAGCCGAAAAGCGTCAGGCCGCCCAGGATATCCGTTCATCCGAGGACGTTGTCATCGAGATGCTGCGCAACGCGCGCGATGCAGGAGCGAAGAACATCTTCTTTGCTACCCAGCGGAGTGCCAACGTGCGCAGCATCGTTGTCATCGACGATGGATGCGGCATTCCAGAGGATATGCACGAGCGCGTCTTCGAGCCTCGCGTCACCTCGAAGCTCGACACCGCCAATATGGATCGCTGGGGGTTGCATGGGCGTGGCATGGCCTTGTATTCGATCCAGGTGAACGCACGCAGCGCCGAGGTGCTCGATTCGGCCCCAGAGCAGGGGAGCGTCCTTCGCGTGATCGTCGATATGGAGCACCTGACAGAGAAGAAGGACCAATCCACCTTCCCGCATTTCGAGATGGCAGAAGATGCGACGTTAGCCATGCGGGGCCCAAAGAATATCCTGCGCACGGCCGCCGAGTTCGCTTTGGAGCATCGTGACGCTGTCAACGTGTATTGTGGCACCGCAACGGAGATCGCCGCTGCGCTTGCTGCGTTCGGCGCTGCAACGGTCAGCCCTGCCGCACGCGCTTTCGCATCATCCCGAACAGATGCCAAGCCGGTCCAGCGCCTTGCGTTCGCAGCGGATCCGACCGACTTCTCGCACCTTGCGGAAGGGATCGGCCTTGAGCTTTCGCCCCGCTCAGCCCGACGCATCATGGATGGGCAGATCGCGCCGCCTGCTACGCTCATGGAGCGCATCAAGGGCGCCATGCCGCACCGAGCATCTTCTGCCTCCAAGCACAACGCCCGCCAGAGAAGAGCACCTTCGCCGTGCAAGCTCGCGCGTCAGGACATCACTGCCTTCACCGAGGATGTTGCCGCCGCTTTCAACGAGATAGCGCAGAAGTATTTCCTTGAGGCCGACGTGGAGGTGACCGCTCGCGTGACGGATGGGGTGCTTCGCGTGGATATCCCGCTCGTTGAAGAGCGCTGAGCGGCCCTCTATTTGCGAAACAGCCCGTTGAACGCTAGAATTGTTCCACTGACGGCATGCGTGGCATGCCTCGATGGAACATGAATGCACCACAAACGCTTACGGAACGAACAAGGAACGCACGTGGCTCACGACCAGAAACTTGAGATCGGCTGCCTTAAGGTATCCTCGAAATCATCTCCCGCATCCGTTGCTGGTGCTATCGCTGGCATGATCAAAGACGGCTCGCCCGTAGAGATCCAGGCGGTCGGTGCTGGCGCAGTCAATCAGGCCGTGAAGGCCATCGCCATATCACGCGGGTTCCTCTCGCCGGTCGGCATCGAGATCGCCTGCGTGCCCTCGTTCGCTGATATCGTCATCGATGGCGAATATCGCACCGCCATCCGCTTCGCTGTTGAACCGAAGGGCGGCCTGCCCGCCACGGCCTCCTCCGACCAGGGATCGACCTCCTAGGAACGCGCAGGACGCGCGATGGCCATCGCTCTCAACGACCTCACCTACTGCGTTCTGACATTCGGCTGTCAGATGAACAAACATGATTCCGAACGCGTGAGCGGTATGCTCGACGCGCTCGGTGCTACGCAAGTGACAGAACTGAATGATGCCGATATCGCGGTCTTCATGACCTGCTGCGTGCGCGAAGCGGCTGAAGTGAGGCTCTTCGGTCAGATCGCCTCGTGCAAAAATGAGCCCCTCCGCAGCGGTTCGCCCCTCGATCAGCGCATCATCGCCATCGGTGGTTGCATCGGGCAGCGCGATGGGGAAGAGCTGCTGGCGCGCTTTCCGCATGTCAGTATCGTCTTCGGCACGCACAGCATGGCATCGTTGCCAGGCATGCTGGAAGATCGCCTGCAGAACCATCTTCGCAGCAGCGATACGACCGATGATCGCGGCATCCCGTTTTCCGATCTTCCTCAGAAGCGTGAGCATGCTTGGGCTGCCTGGGTGCCCATCATGACCGGCTGCGATAATTTCTGCACGTATTGTATCGTTCCCTATGTGCGCGGTCGCGAGCGGTCGCGGCCGATCGAGGATGTCGTGGCCGAGGCAGAACGCGCGGTCCGCTCCGGTGTGAAGGAGATCACGCTGCTCGGTCAAAACGTGAACTCCTATGGGCGCGACCGTTATGGTGAGCCGCGCTTCGCTGAAGTGCTGCGTCGTGTGGACGCTACGGGCATCGAACGCCTCCGCTTCGTCACGAGCCACCCTAAGGACCTCAGCGACGAGGTCATCGATGCGTTCGCGTCGCTTTCATCGTTGATGCCAGCGCTCCATCTGCCCTTCCAATCGGGGTCGGATCGCATCCTGCGCACTATGAACCGCTCCTATACGCGCGAGCGCTACCTTGACCTGATAGCGAAGCTGAAGCGCGCATGCCCGGGCATCGCCTTGTCCACCGATATCATCGTGGGCTTTCCCGGCGAGACCGACGAGGATTTCGAAGCCACCTACGATCTGGTGCGGCAGGTGGGCTTCGCGCAAGCGTTCACGTTCATCTATTCGCCGCGCAGCGGCACGCCGGCAGCCTCGATGACCGACGAGGTGGATCGCGCTATCGTACAGGCGCGCTTCGATCGTTTGGTCGGCCTTGTGCAGGACCAGGCATACCGGTTCAATCAGGCTGCGAAAGGGGAGACGATCGGCGTGCTGGTGGAAGGCGCATCGAAGCGCGACGAACGCATCCTTGCGGGCAAGAGCCCGAAGAACCAGACTGTGCACGCTTCGATACCGGATGGGGTGGATATCGACGAGCTGATCGGCTCCATCGTGCCGGTGCGGGTGGACGAGGCACGCACATGGTACCTTTCCGGAACGGTCGTCGATGGCTGAGGATCGTCAGCCCATCGTCTGCGTCGTCGGCCCCACCGCCTGCGGCAAAAGCGGCCTGGGGGTCACCCTGGCAAAAAAATAC
>CASTMW010000096.1 GCA_949450265.1 uncultured Eggerthellaceae bacterium
GTTACCCATTTGTTGAAAATGTGAAGTCTGCGCTGCAGCTCTTGCGAATCTTCGAATGTCCCGGTTATAACATGAGCAACCTTCGGTTCGCTGAAGGCAAGTGTATCGGGTAAGTAAGACACAAGCGCTTATCTGTGAGGGAAGACCAGCATCGGGAATCGCCGGTCCACAGACAAGCGTGAAAAGGGACAGAAATGAAGAAGAACTCTTTGCCCTGTCGGGCTGTATCTGTCGTATTGTCGACTCTTTTGGCGTTTACGCTGGTGCCGTCTGCTGCTCTTGCGGCAGGGACCGACGCGCTTACCGCTGATGTGGATACCGCAGCACCTACGGATGTCACTGACGCCTCCGATGCCTTGTCGTCAAGCGAAACGGACCAGAGCGCATCTGACATCAACGCTTCCAGCGCAAACGATGCCGCATCCTCTGCGATCATCAACGAGCAGCATGCCGTGAACACATCGGCAACCGACGACCAGTCCACCGCCGCCGACGACACGCCCGAGATCCTGCGCGCAGCTGTGCAGGTGCAGGCGGGCAACGATCAGGCTGCCCCGCTGCTTTCCTACAGTGGCATGAGCTTCCAGCTGACCCAGAACGCGGAAGGCGCGCTCACCGCTACCCTGGTCGGATTCAGCACCACGCCCACCGGCGCGCTGGACATTCCGGCTCAGATCGAGAAGAACGGCACTACCTACACCGTCACGAGCATCAGTGCTCATAAAGAATTGCGGGGGAGGAAACGCCGTCTCAGAGTGATCCCGCAGACGTAGACCCGACCCAGATTGCCGCTGACGGCGAGAGCGCCTCAAGTGCTCCCGCGGATAGCGATTCAACAACGAAGGACGAATCTGGCGCAAACGTGTCCGTAAACCCCTACGCAGCTGAGCTCTACACCGGCGTTACCAGCATCTCCATTCCCGCCTCGGTCACCACCATCGACCCGGGCTTCTTCCAGCTGTTCCCGAACGCCACCGCCATCAGTGTGGCTGCGGACAACAGCGCATTCACTTCGTACAACGGCATGCTCTTCGGTACCAACGATGCCGGAGAACCAACCAACCTCCTCCTCGTCCCGGAGGGTCTGGAGGGCAATGCCGTGCTCCCTGACAGTCTGGCCCACGTCCCTGTTTGCACATTTTCCCGATGTTCAAAACTTACGGCCATTCACGTCGCGTCAGGGAGCACTGGCGCTTCTGCCCTTGAAGGCATGTCCTTCACCAGCCGAGACGGTATCCTGTATAAAAACAACGAGAATGACGAAACCGGCGAAAGCGCAAGCGACGAAGCTACTAGCGCCGAGAATGGAGAAAGTCTGACGCTGGTGGCAGTCCCTGCAGGCATCGGTGCCAGCGTGAAGATCGCACCCGAATGCTCCATCATCGCCGAGGGCGCTTTCTGGGGCAACGACGCCCTGCGCACCATCGTGGTATCGGGTGATGTGGAAGGCATCGAGGTGAACCCGGTGTTCGATCCATCGGCCCGCACGAACCAGAGCAACGGCGCTGTCGACACCAACGCCAATACCGCCGACACCCCCACCGGGCCCGTGCCCGCCTTCATGCCGCAAACGGTGGAAGGCGCCACCGTGGTCCTTGCCGACAACGCCGCACGCGGCACCTGGGAAGCGGCAGGCTTCACACGCTTTGCCCAACCCGCCCAACCCGGCGCCATGACCGGTCCGGCCTGGGGCAACAGCGGCCTTGCCTACACCCTACTTGATGACTTCACGCTGGCCGTGCGCTGGCAAGGCGACGGGGCGGCTACCACAGTTGAGATACCCGCGCAGGCAGAGATAGATAGTGTGGCCTACAGCGTGTCCACCATCGACGAAGGCGCGTTCCAGGACCAGACCGATCTGACCAGCATCACCATCCCCAGCAGCGTGACCACCATCGGCGCGCATGCGTTCCAGGGGTGCACCGCCCTTGAGGACGTTGCTGTGCCGGGCAGCGTCAGCCAGCTTCCCGAAAGCGCATTCCAGGACGCCTCGGCCCTGCGGCAGGTCACGCTTGGCGAAGGCGTGCAAGCAATCGGCACAAGCGCATTTGAGAGCACCGCTCTAGAGACCATCTTCATCCCGCGCAGCGTGCGCACGGTTGAGTCCAACGCCTTCGCGCGCTGCCAGAACCTGCAAGCCATCGTTGCGCTGGGAAGCGTGGATGAGGTCAGCCCTGCCGCCCTGGCCGACACCAGTGGCGCCAGCGTGTATGTGCCGTTCGACGCGAATGAGGACTACGCATGGACGACCGGCCTGCCCACCTCGGGCAATCATCTGCTGCCCTATGGCGTGAAGATGGCAGGCGTGTTGTTCCAGCTTGAGGAAGGCCAGTCCGCCGACCTCTTCGCCAATGGCGGCTATGTGTACGCATCCGACCAGGCCCAGCTGCAGGTGTCCTACAAGGGCAAGGCTGTTACCGCTGATACCAATGGCACCGTTACCGCCAAGATGCCCGGGTCGTCCACTGTGACCGCCTCGGTGGTCTTTCAGGACCGCATGCTGGCAGCGGCCACCTGCACGGTGAAGGTGGTGCATGCCGCTGTTGAGGATGGCGAAGGGACTGAAGGCAGCGAAGATGGCGAAGGTGGCGCCGATGACGGCGCGGAGGATGACGAAGCCGACGATGCCGATGCCGTCGCAGGATCCGACGCCGATCAGTCAAGGCCGCCACGTCCTGATATGGTGTCTCAGGATGTCCCTCTGCAAACAGAGGTCACAGAAGACCCGATCGAGGTAGGGCCTACCGAACCCGAACGTCCCACCATGGTCAGCCAGGATGTGACGGTGGAGATAATCGACCCGGTAGAGATCGCTGCGAACGAGGATAAAAGCCCAACGGTGCCCACGGCTGACATCATGTTCAACGAGACCGTGCAACTCATGCAGCCGGGCAATGGGGCCGATGCAGAAGCCGAGGCCGAAGCGACGGCTGCCCTTGAAGCAGCAGTGGAAGCCGATCAGGATAGTGCCGAACAGAAAATTACGGAACCAAGCGCAGAAGAAGTCCTTGTTGCAGCGTCCCAGCCCGAAGAAACGGCTGAGGCAATGGATAGCGTTGAACAGCCCGAGATCGAGCAACCCGAGACGATCGAAGATGATCCCTCTTCAGAAGAGGTGGAAGATTCCCAAGATCCAGATCGATCACCGGTGTATGAAGTTGCTGACGAACCGGTCTTCGAGGATCAAATGATCGAATCGCTGCAACAGATCGTCTCGCAGATTGCTTCTCTGGATCCTCAGACAGACATCCTTGGCGATCTTGATGAAGAGGTTGTAGGGGATGAAGCTATCAGCCTTCTCAGCAGTGGTACAGTATCGCGGGCCACGTCTAAGACAAAGAGAAGTATCACTATCAACCCTAACGGAGGTAGGCTCGTATATTTTTATTTGCCAAAGAAAGAAGAGAATACAAACAATAGTTGGGCGCAGGCATATGCTCTGGGCGACATTTCACAGAGAACAACAGCATATACGTTCAACCATTATGGTGGGGGGACGCATGGTCCAGCAGGCGCGCACGGATACTTTCATACTATAAGAACCAACAACAGTTTGGATTCCACTCAGAACTATGGCGAAATCAATGGCACTCCATCATACCGGTTCTCAGTACAAGCGCACAGAACAGGCTACAAGTTCGCAAAATGGACCAATAATGGGAAAAAATCCACAGGGGAAACAGTAAACCTGGCCAATGGCACGACTATCGTCGCAAATTGGACAGCGATCTCTTATACGATCAAGTTCAATGGCAATAATGCGACCAGTGGTTCGATGGATCCCCTGAAGATGAAATACGATACGCCAGAGTATCTGAGCGCTAATAAATTCGTGCGAACCGGATACGAATTCAGAGGATGGAGTACTTCACCCACCGCTACTACGCCTACATATGGTCCAGGAGCTCAGGTAAAGAATCTAACGACTACTGATGGTGCCACGGTCACGCTCTACGCGGTTTGGCGCTTGAATCCGGTGGTCACCTGGAATGCGAACGGAGGTGCTTTTTCCAACGGTGCAACCACGGACCAAGCAGAATATCTAACAGGGGCTACGGTTCCTGTCCATGCGGCTCCCACGCGTACGGGGTATCAATTCATGGGCTGGAGCACAAACCCTTCTGCTGCCTCCGGCACCACGAGCGGTAGCATGACTACGAATATAACCGCAGCGGTGACCTACTACGCCACATGGAAAGCTATCGAATATGTCGTCACCTTCGATAGTAAAGGGGGCACTTTCACATCATCATCAATAGCTGGCTGGTCTAGCAATCCCGCTTGCACAACAGCAGATGCTACAACAACCAGTGGTGTGATCTATCGTAAATTCACTATCCTGACCAATGGGATCACCTGGCCAGATGTTGAACGTAACAATTGGCATTGGTCTGGTATCGTGTTTTCGGGAGACCTTGTTTCTGGAAAAGGAAACGGGATAAAGGACTTTGTTTCTGGGGTTCCGACGTACAGTTCCGGGCTTGCGGGAACAGGATGGTGGGGTAATCTCACTGCTACCGTTGCCTGGAGAGCTGACATCACCGTGCAGTGCAGCAAGCCTACCTTGAGCCCTTCTGGCACGAATAATTCTAATCAGACGCTTCACTACTACGATTTCAGCAACGGTACGAAGTTCTTTTCTAAGGACAATATTGTTGGCAAATGGGGTGCGGCTTCTTTAACCAAGCTCACTCAAACCACAACAACACAGTGGATCACCTCAATTCCAACAGCTGATGGATATACCTTAAATGGCTTCTATGAAAAAGGCGTAACAACAAATGGTCTGCGGATATCATCGAACGGTTGTTTTTATGCAGCCGGAACCATCGCAGGCGATGTTACCTGGGAAGCTCGATGGACCGCGAAAACTTACACTATGACCGTATCTGCTGAAAGCGGAACCTTTTCATCGTCAACCTTGAGCGGATGGTATAGCAATTCCTCATGTACTACCTCAGCGACCACTAGCTCAAAGACGGTGTACCGTAAGTTTACTATTGAGGATTCGACCACGCGGACGCTTCCTACAGTGACCCGTACTAGCGGAGGTTGGACGTTCTGCGGCTGGCAGTTGACCGGTGATCTCGTAACTAATTGCAGCGGGAAGATAAGTACTAGCTATTCGGGGTATGGCAAATACGTCGCAGGTAACCGTTCGTGCGGTATGGATGACCACGCTGACTATTAATCGCAGCGTTCCGTCGGATGCTACGGGTACAGCGAATACTTCGAAGACTTATATTTATTATTACGATTGGTTCAAAAATGGCGGTACCGATACAGGAGATTTTTTCTCAAAGTACACCGCAACAGGACACACTATCACTACGACTGCGTCCAACTCGACCAATAAGTTGGGCACGGATGCTGGGTCCGTATGGCTCAGCACAAGCAATCTTCCTTCTTCGAGTAATTATGTGTTAAAGGGATTCTATTCCAGTAGTACCGGGGGAAC
>CASTMW010000097.1 GCA_949450265.1 uncultured Eggerthellaceae bacterium
GCTGTCGCAACTAGCGAATGATGCTCAAGGACAAGGCTGGGTCGTTGTGAATGTTCCCTGCATAGACGGCATGCTGGAGAATATCGTGCAGGGTGCCGCCAATGCCGCAGCTCATCTGATAGATGCCGAGAACGGTGCACGCCTTACTGGGATCAGTCTTGGCCAGATGATCGGCCTTGAATGGGAGAGCGCAGACAGCGTGCAGCCTACATGGTATGCGCGCCTGAGTTCGCTTTTGGATAAGCTGGAAAATGCGGGAGTGGGTTTGCTCATCACCGTCGACGAGGTGCGCCCGAGCTTGAGCGAGATGATCGAGCTGGCAAGCTATTATCAGCTGTGCAGAAGTCTCTTCATTGCTTAACGATGGATCCGTTTCGTTCCTGCGTCGCGCGAGCCAGTATCATCTGGGTCAGATTCCTGATTCGGATATCAGCCTCGCCCTGCAAAAGACCGCCGCCTCGGCAGAGAAGGGCTTCACTGATGAGGCGCTGTGCGCAGCCGTTGCTGTCAGCGATGGGTTCCCATTCATGATGCAGCTGGTTGGCTATCGTTCGTGGCAAGCAGCCGGAGAGCAGCCGGAGATCACGGTCGCCCATGTTGAAATCGGCATCGAACGTGCCAAGGCTGACATGCGCACTCGCGTGCTTGATTCCACCTTGAACGAGCTCTCTGAAGGCGATATCCGTTTTCTTACTGCCATGCTTCCGGATGCTCTTGAATCGTCCACGGGCAAGATCGCGAAGCGCATGGGTCGGACCGACAGCTATGCTTCTCAGTATCGAAGGCGTCTCATAGAACGCGGCATAATAGAGCCCGCATCGCGAGGCAAAGTTCGCTTCGCCCTGCCGCTTTTGCAGGAGTATCTCCCCGAATACCTCGGAATAGAAGAATAACTGAATCTGCAAAGAGGCATGTCAGCGGCAGTGCTGCGCGCTGTGCAGGAACTTCCGTGTCTGGTTCAAGATCGCTCAAGGGGCGTGGACGTTTTCTTGAATACGCCCCAGAACTCCAAGATTGCGATTGCGATCAACCGGAATGCTGGGCGCTGCATTTTGGTTATGGGGTTATGATGATGTCGCCGCCGAATATAACGATTTGGTTGCAAATGAGCCGTCCATTTAGTATAAATGAACCACGTTTTGAGACAACGTCGCAAATAGCAACTGAATAGCCGCACCGTGTTATGAGACTCGCTCACTAAGGCGTGAACACGGCAGAGCCAAGGGGTATTCCTCTATGCTCAGGTACAGTTGCCGTGGAATGTTGTCATGTGCAGTCAGCGCTTGGTCATTTGGCCTTTTGCATGCACGTACCTTTCCTGATCCTATAGCTGTGCTGCGTTGCGTCGCATTGACGTGCAGTGCTTTTGCAGCTTGCATCCCAGCAACTGAATACGCATCTTCGGCGCGGCGCACTTGTGCGCCTGCGCGTTATATCTGCATGTTCGTATCACTTGCATGTGGACGTATATGCCGTGCGCTCGGCAGCGCTTGCGCTGCTCGTGTTGGGAGTGTTCGCAGGGTAGGGGCCCTGGGAATTGCCATATAGGGACAGCGGGATAGGAGACGAAATGACCGATCTGCCGAACAACATGCCAACATCGAACATGCCCTCGAACGGCGCGGGTGGACCCGCGTCAGCACCGGGCATAGGTGCAGGTGCGGTGCCTGGTACAACGCCGGGTGTCGGCACACCTGCGTCATTGAACGCACCATCGAACGCAGGCGCAACGGCTGCAGCCGCAGCCTCGGCACGCGTTGAGGAAGAGCGCAAGAAGAAGCGCAAGCGTCGCATCCTTATCATCTTGCTCTTGTTACTGCTGCTGGCCGTTGCCGGCGTAGGTGCATTCTTCGCGCTGAGCCAGCCTGAGAATCTCTACGACGACGGCACGCTCGAAGGCATCGCGCCCAATAAGACGCAGGCCGAGATACAGGCCGAACTCAACCGCGTGGTAGACGAGAGCATGTTCGATATCTCCATTGCCAGTGTCATCGAATCCACCGATGGCAAGACCGGCAAGGCATACATAGAGAACGTGCCGGGCAACCACTACGATCTGAAAGTCTCTCTCGTCCCGGAGGACCAGGATGACCCCATCTTCGAATCGAAGGCTCCTGGTAATTACTTCGAGGACATCACCTTTGCCTATCCCCTTGATGACGGCATACATCAGGCTGTCGCTCATTTCACGGCTTTCGACCGAGAGAGCCATGAAGAGATCGGGGCTGTTGATGCTCAGGTCGTCATCTCTGTGGGGGACCAAACTGAAGGAGGTGATGAATAAAGGGTATGCATCGTGTTCCATTCCGAGCGCATGGGTTAGATGCGCTGCGGAAGCCGCTCTCTGTCGGCCCGAGATAGGAAGCGGCCATGTAGGAAGCAGCGCAAGCTGCGTTTGGATGAACGATAAAGGGAAAAAGACGAAAGGAACAAGAAATGAAGAAGAGCTCTTTGAAGAAGACGCTGTTGACCTCCACGATGGCCTTCGCGCTGGCCGTGGGTACCGCTGTGCCTGCGTTTGCCGCTCCGCTGGACAATGGTGACCAGGGTTCGATCATTGGCGACCAGGCAACGGCAGACAACCTGGAGAACCAGTACACCGACCAGGAGTATGTGCCTGCTGATGGCACGAGCTCCATCACTGGTGCCAAGACTGAAGTTGGCGTGTTCAGCCGCTTGGGCCAGATCAAGGTTTCTGTGCCCACGAAGGTGGCTCTGGCCCTGACCTCTGCTGGCGGCCCGATCTCTGGTCCGGATGCTCGTACCAACGCATCCACGACCGATCAGGTTGCTAGTGACACGACCCCTGCTGTGAAGCGTTCTGGCAGCGGCTATGGCATCGAGAACCTGGGCGGCATGCCGATCAAGGTGTCCAAGGTTGATGTTACTGTGGATCAGCATTTCGGCCTGCTCAACACCGCTGCAACCAGCAGCACTGCTGCTCCTTCTGGCAAGAAAGCTGGTCTGGCTCTGATTTTGGAGCCGGTTGCCAATGCAGCTGAGGGCACCTCTGGTTCTGCTACCCAGATCCTGAAGGCTACCCAGAACGTTACGTGGACCATCGGTCGTGCCACCGAGCAGGGCGAGACGGTCACCCCCACTGTCATGGGTATCGCCATCAAGGGCACCAACTCCCAGCTTGATGGCTCCATCGGTACTGAGGCTGTGAAAGCCACCAAGGCTCTGGACATCACCTACACCATCGGTTTGTAAGCGGTGCGTGTAAGCACGTGTAAGTACGTGTAATGAAGGCCTTGTTGTCGGGTTTCGGGCACCCGGCAACAGGCCATTAGCTAAGACAACACACCCCCAGACCGTGTTGTCTCAGCTAATGGCTTCGAAGCAGTTCCGAAAGCCAATCTATGAGAATCAAGACAGAGCGAGGACAAACATGGCTCGAACCATATCAAGAGACATTCGCGTAGTTGCATGCGCCGTATCGCTTGTATGCGCTCTGTGTGCGGCACCTTCTGTTGCGTTTGCTACTGCGGTGGGAAATACTGCGGTGGGAGACGATGCGGTGCATGAACCGCAGAGCGGTGCCGATGATGTTTCGGCCGGAAGCGATGTTGCTATGTATGCCAGCGCATCTCAGCTAAGGGTGTCGGTACCGGTGCGCGTTGCACTTGCACTCACATGGGATGGGGGCAAATTCTCGGCTCCCGACCCGCGTACACAAGCATCGGTAGCTGGAAGTGCTGCTAGTGTCGATGGCCCATCCCGATCGGGGTCGGGCTATGGTATAGAGAACTACTCCGATTTTAAGGTGCGCGTGAAGAGCATCCATACGACCTCTGAGATACCCGACCCCGAACACCCCGGCCAGACGAAGGCGAGCGGTTTCGGTTTCAAGAATTACCAATGGATAGGTGGACAGCCGACCTTCGATAAGAATACCGATGAGGGATATATCAGCCAGTTTTTCATTCGTCTTTTTGCCGATAACAACTCTACCCCTATAGGGCCTTTGGGCGTATCGGATGATGGGATCACCGAGCCTGCCATAGAGATCATGGGTAATTACCCTCTTACGATAAATGCTGCCCAGCGAATGAGCAACGGGGATGTTCAGCCGGGGGTTATGGGCATCACCATGGAAGGCTTCAATTCTCGGGTGACCGCGCCCATACCAGCCGAAGCGGTGAAGGCCCTGCACGCATTCGATATCACTTACACCATCATACCGGCAGAAACTAGCTAGCTGGGATGCAAGGTTCGAAGACACAGGGAGCGCCTGAGCGCAGTTACGACAAAGGATACGCATTGAACACACCGATGAATGAACAGATGAACGCGAACATGGGCGCCGCTGCGCGCGCGAAGGCTGAAGCTCAGCAGCGGTCTAAGAAGCGTCGTCGCATCATCGCTATCGTCGTTGTTCTTATCGCCATCATCATAGCGGCACTGCTGAGCTTGTATATGTGCACTGATATCGATATGCCTGGGCGCATGCGTAGCGGTGATGCGGAATTCGGCCAGCTTGACGGCAAGACCGAAGCGGAGATACAAGCTGAGCTCAATCGTGTGGTGGACGAGAGCATGTTCGACATCTCCATCGCGCATACCATGGTATTCCCCGATGGCCAGAGCGAAGGCGAAGTGCGCATAGAGAACGTGCCGGGCAATCGGTATCTGCTGGATTGCGTGATCACCGAAGACGAAACAGGAGACGTGCTCTACGAATCAGGCATCTTGGAGCCAAACCATCACATAACCAACGCAAAGCTCCTGAAGGATCTTGATCCGGGTACATATAAGGCAACAGCGCTCTTCCATGCGTATGATCCCGATACAGAAGAAGAGGTCGGCGCGGTGAATGCGCAAGTGACCATCATGGTCGAAGGCTAGGACTGCGAAGGCGGTTTAGGTATGAAGAATGTAAAACACCATATCGGTGCAACCCTAAGGTATTCGCACCCCGGAGTCGCACGTTCTTTGCGGGCGGTGCTGTCGGCGGTTCTTGCTGTCGTGCTATGTGTGGGCATGTGCTTTCCTGCGTTCGCTACCGATATACCGTTGGGAGAATGGCCCAATAAAGGCGAAGTAATAGGCACCAAGGGCACCATAGACGATCCCGAGCGCGGTTACACCGATGAAGAGGTAATCGGTTCGGGTGGAAGTGCTAAGGCTACAACCGAAGTGGGTGTATTTGCTTTACAGGATGACATCAAGGTGACCGAGATAGCCCCGCCCAGCACGGGCGTATTCCCGTGGGGCAGGGCGTCGCAGACGTTTTCGCTTGTTGAGAAGGCCTATGCCGACAGTGCGAACTATACCGACATTTGGGCCAAAATAAAAACGGGCAACAATGCCTATTATTCGTGGAACGTGTATATCAATGGTAGCCTCGCGCAAGAGATGGTAGGAAAGACGCCGGTTCCGGCAGCCAGCGATGGC
>CASTMW010000098.1 GCA_949450265.1 uncultured Eggerthellaceae bacterium
CAAGGGCGCCATGACCTTCAGCATGATCTTCGGCGTGATCCTGGGTGTTGTGCTGTTCATTGTGGCACCAGCGGCGCTGACCAACCTGATTGTGGGCGAGTACGATTCGAACATGGTGCTCTGGAACGTGGTCGATGGCATCCTGCGCGTGGTGGTGTTCATCTTCTACATCTGGCTGATCGGGCGCATGGAGGATATCCGCCGCATGTTCATGTATCACGGCGCCGAGCACAAGACCATCCATTGCTTCGAGCATAACCTGCCGTTGACGCCGGAGAACGCGCGCAGCTTCCCGCGGCTGCACGTGCGGTGCGGCACGGCGTTCCTCATCATGGTGCTGATCATTGCTATCATCGTGTACACGCTCGTGCCGGTGAATGCGCTGATCGAGGCGTGGGGCGTGCCGGATGGGCTGCCGAAGTTGGCATTGGTCATCGCCGTGCGCCTGCTGTTCCTACCTGTCATCGCGGGCATCAGCTATGAGATCACGGTGAAATGGGCGGGCAGCCACCCGGACAATCCGCTCGTGAAGGTGATACTGTGGCCGGGCATGCAGATGCAGTACCTGACCACGAACGAACCCGATGATGATCAGATAGAATGCGCCATCGCTGCCATGCAGAAGGTGCTCGAACGCGAGCAGCGCGAAGAGGCTACCGCGTCGAAGGCGTAGTGAGGGATCGCAAAACTGGAGATGCTGGCGTACAGCGTAGTGAAGTGGTTGAAGGACGATGTGATATCTATGGCTGTGGACTGTGCGATGGCTATAGCACAGGCAGCATTCGGTTAGAGCCCTTCGTAGTGAGTCCACATGCTGAGGACTTTGACGGTGCCTTTGAATGTCCGGCCGTCATGTTGCGCTGTCTCATCGACCACCTCATAGACGAAGCGATGCTGTCTATTGATCCTTCGCGAATACATGCCGGCAAGGCTCCCTACCAAAGGCTCAAATGCGGGGGGATAGGTAAAGGGATCTTCGCTCACGATTGCGATCAGTTCCTTAGCCTTGCGATCGAACCCAGCCGCTTTCAGCTTCTTTGCATCCTTCGCAGCCTGTTTGGTGAATACGACGCGGTACATCAGGAACTACCAGTCCAACTCGTCTGCATCGAGGCATTTGCCGAGGTCTTCGTTGCGAGCGTCTAGCAGGGTCTGCGCCATGCCGGGAACGCCCATAATGTAGAGCGTTTCCTCGATAGCTGCCCAGTCGTCTTCGCCCAATAAGACAGCGCCTTTTCCTTTCGCGTTGGTTATAGCGATGGGCTTGCAGTCCTCATTCACGCGCGTGATGAGCTTGTAGATATCCTTGCGAGCAGCGGTTGCGGTCACGCTTGTCATACGCTCTCCTTATAACGACATCTTGACTATAGCGTACGTAATAGCGTACGTCAATATAATCCCAATCGGGTTTCCATGTCGTTATAGATATCCTAGGTATTGCAGGTAGCCCTGGGCGCTCGGCGGTACCGCCATGGTGACAGCCCCAGCCCCAGTGTCGATAGTGACCACCGAAGGGTCGTCGTAGGTGGTGACGGTGGCTGCGATGCCGTCGTAGTCGATGATGCTCGTGCCGGTAGCGGTGGCATCTGCCGGCACGTTGGTCACTTGCCAGCTGGGAATATCCAAGCTGTCGATGGCGCTCTCCACCATGGATGCGGGCAGTCCCGTCTTCTGTGCGATGCGATCCACGTTCGCGCGCAGCGCGGCATCGGCCTTCTCCTTCAGCCCTGTGGCATCAAGCGCCGCATTCGCCGCATCGTTCTTGGCCTGCGTGAGGGGAGTCTCCACGCCCGCCTGCTCGAGCGCGACAGTGCCGCCCACGACGATGACGGCTGCCACCACCACGCCGCCGATGATCTTTCCGATCGCCATTCTGTGTCATCCTCCCGCATGATGTGTAAAGAGCCTGTATCATCGCGCATGAAATCTTGTATCCTTATCATCCTATGATGCAGTGATTATATCCAACTCTTGAAGGGATCAGATGAAACTCATCATCACCGAGAAGAACGACGCCGCCCAGCAGATCGCACGGCTGCTCGCGAAGAAGGCGCCCAAGCAGGAGAAGGTGTACAACACGCCGGTCTACCGTTTCGACGATGGTGAGGATGAATGCGTCACCATTGGCCTGCGCGGGCATATCCTGGAACCTGACTTCACGCCGAGCCTGGTGTACCAGAAGACGAAGGGATGGCAGGGGGTCACCGCTGACGGCGAAACGGTGCCAGCGAGCATTCCGGCCGATCTGCCGAAGCCACCGTTCAAGAAGAAGAAGCCCTTCACGCCCGATGGGGTGGACCTTAAGGGCTGGAAGATGGAGGCGCTGCCGTATCTGGCCTATGCGCCCATCGAGAAGCTGCCCAAGGAGAAGGACATCATCCGCTCGCTGAAGAACTTGGCGAAGAAAGCCGATGTGCTGGTGATCGCCACCGACTTCGATCGCGAGGGCGAGCTGATCGGATCGGATGCGCTGGCATGCTGTCGCGAGGTGAATAAGACGGCGCCCGCCAAGCGCGCCCGCTATTCGTCGTTCACACGCCCAGAGATTGAAGGTGCGTTCGCGAACCTGGTGGAATTGGACACGGCGCTGGCCGATGCAGGTGCCACGCGCCAGGATATTGACCTCATCTGGGGCGCGGCGCTGACGCGGTATCTGACCTTGGTGAAGTTTGCCGGTTATGGCAACGTGCGTTCGTCGGGTCGCGTGCAGACGCCCACGTTGGCGCTGATCGTGGCGCGCGAGCGCGAGCGCATGGCGTTCGTGCCGGAGGATTACTGGGTCATCAAAGGCTTCTTCGACGCCACGGCGCAGACAGGGCCGACTGATGCCGAGAGCGAGTTCGAAGCGCCGCATGCCACCGCTCGCTTCAAGAGCGAAGAGGCAGCCGATGCGGTGATGGCCACGGTGGATGGTGCGGCGAGCGCTACCGTGTCCGAAGTGGAGAAGAAGAAGCGCACGCAACCTGCGCCGGTGCCGTTCAATACCACGGCGCTCATGGCAGCCGCTGCCGCCGAGGGCATCACGCCTGCGCGCTGCATGCGCATGGCCGAAAGCCTCTACATGGACGGCTACATCTCCTATCCGCGCGTGGACAACACGGTGTATCCTTCCACGCTCGATCTGGTCGAGGTGGTGCGCGCGCTGGAGGCGAACCCGGCGTACAAGCCCTATTGCCAGAAGCTGCTAGCGCGCGGCAAACTGACCGCCACGCGCGGCAAGAAGGAGACCACCGACCATCCGCCCATCTATCCCACGAAGGGTGCCACGCCTGACGATCTGAACGCCTCCGAATACAAGCTGTACAACCTCATCGCGCGCCGCTTCTTGGCCACGCTCTCGGAGGCGGCCGTGGTGGAAGGCACGAAGGTATCGCTGGATGTGCGCGGCGAGCCGTTCATCGCGAAGGGCGATGTGCTGGTGAAACCGGGCTTTCGCGAGATATATCCGTATGGTGCGAAGAAGGACGAGCAGCTGCCCGCGCTGGAGGCGGGGCAGACCATCGCCTTCAACGGTGCCAGCGTGAAGCAGGATCAGACCAAGCCGCCCGCGCGCTATAGCCAGGGCAAGCTCATCCAGGAGATGGAGAAGTTGGGCCTTGGCACGAAATCCACGCGGCATGCCATCATCGAGCGGCTCATGCAGGTGAAGTACATCCAGAACGATCCGCTGGAGCCCTCGCAGCTGGGCATCGCGGTGATCGATGCGCTCGACCGTTTCGCACCGCATATCACGCACCCCGAGATGACCGCCGAGCTGGAAGCGGGCATGGACCGCATCGCCGAGGGTACGGACACGAAGACCGACGTGGTGATGGGCTCGCGCAACCTGCTGGCGCACGAGCTGGCCGATCTGATGCCGCATTCCGAAGAGGTGGGCGAGGCGCTCAGCGACGCGGTTGCAGCTGATGCCTATGTGGGCGTCTGCCCGAAATGCGGTCACGACTTGCAGATACGCGCATCCAGCAAGACCAAGAGCATGTTCATCGGTTGTGCCGGATGGCCCGATTGCGATGTGACCTACCCCTTGCCGAAGGGTAAGATCGAAGCGGTGCCGGAGGTGTGCCCCACGTGCGGTATGCCCCAAGTGAAGGTGACGGCCTTCCGCACCAAGCCGCGCGTGATGTGCATCGATCCGGCGTGTCCCACCAACCAAGAGCCCGAAGTGGTGGTGGGGAAGTGCCCAGTCTGTGCTGCGGCAGGGCGGGATTCGGACATGATCGCTCGCCGCAATCCCAAGACGCTGAAGCGCTCGGTCA
Source organism: uncultured Eggerthellaceae bacterium (assembly GCA_949450265.1). Lineage (GTDB taxonomy): Bacteria > Actinomycetota > Coriobacteriia > Coriobacteriales > Eggerthellaceae > Adlercreutzia_A. The sequence continues at coordinate 4,257 of CASTMW010000098.1, forward strand.
CGTGCGTCGACTTCGACGAGTGTGGCACGCGCTATCCTTTGCCCCAGTACGGCGCCATCACCGCTACCGATGAGGTGTGCGAGCATTGCGGTGCGCCCATGGTCATCGTGACTACCAACCGCGGTCCATGGAAGCTCTGTCCGAACTTCGACTGCCCTGGCAAGGAAGAGGAAGCGAAGGCCAAGGAGGCCAAAGGAGCGAAGGGCAAGGGCAAGAAGGGCGCGCGCAGCCGCGCGACCAGCAAGAAGTAACCCAAGCGGGATTTGTAGTTTCCCTCATGTGAGGGGAACTTTGGGGCACATGCGCATGTGGCTAACCCCATCTGTGCTCGTTGAAGCTGTATGGAGATGCAGCTTCAACTCTGTGTAGCTTTATATGCATTGCGTCCTGATTGTTCTCTGCATCAACTGCCAGAGCGCGACCAATTTACTGCGTTAAGCATGGTATTCCAAGGTAATAGAGCATGCTGACGGATATAGATACTGCCATGTCTTTCTCCGCCTGCTTTGCGATTGTTTTGAACCTTGCAGACGACGTTAAGAGAAGCGAATCGAGGGTATTGCCATGCTCTGCTACTGCTGCTTTAGCGAGCTTGTGCAGTTTACAAGGTATCTTATCCACGTAGTTGACGCATGATAGAATGGAGCATGCCAAACATTTATGCAGAGAACGATTTTTCTCATTTGAAAGTACATGTGCCGGAGGGCATCTGTCCGACCAGTTGTGTACTTTCACGCTGCGTAAATGTTTGGCGACATGGGGTGGATGTCTTCCGTCGTATTCGTCAACCGTTTAGGCATCCAGCATAGAAGCAAAAGGATGCCGAACATGGATGAAAACTCTCCAGGAACAAGCGCAGCTCCGGCCGGTTGGTACGAGAACCCATCAGGTGCAGAGAAGTATCGCTGGTGGGATGGCTCACGGTGGACAGAGCAAGTAACGGACAATGTGACAGAATGCCCGGATGAACATGAGCAGCTTGCTGCGGTTGCTCAAGCAGTACAGTCAGAGCAGGTTCCAACAGCATCCTCGGATGTGGCGGCATGCGATT
>CASTMW010000099.1 GCA_949450265.1 uncultured Eggerthellaceae bacterium
CATAAGCACGGGCAAAGTCGGCGATGGCGTTATCGAACGCATCCGACGACCCTAGATACGCCGCGATGGCGCCTCGATCGCCCGAGCGTGCATGGGCACGGGCCAGCGTCCATCCGCACAGTTGCGCTATCATTTCGATCTGGGACGCGCTGACCTTCGCGTAGTCGATGTTCATCTTCCAGTTCCACAGCTGCCGCACATAGTAGTCGCGCACCTCGCCATCATCCGCCGTGAAGCGCACCCACCCCAAGAACCGATCCGACGTGGACTGCATCAGCCGCTGGCCGCAGATGACGCGCTGCCCGCTGTTGGGAAAGGCGCTCGCGCCGCAATACGGTTCCAGCACCGACGCACGCGCTTGCTTCATCTGGAGCACCAGCGGATGCGCAGTCTGCTTGTCGGTCAGAGCGGCCACCCATGCCCGCATCCCCACGCTACCCACACCGACCACCTTCATGGCGCCGTCCAAGAAGCGGTACTGGTCGAACAGATGCTGATATTCGATAGGCAGGCTGTTGCGGTAGCTGGCCAGCAGCGTCTCCATGGCATCGCGCAGCCGCTCCGCTCCGCCGCCCGAGAAGAACTGCTCCAGCGGCACGATGGATGGCGGATCGTAAACCATCTTCGGCACGCCGTCCTTGATGCGGACCAGCCGCTCGAACGCCGACGCGTTGTTCTTGCCATAGGCTGCTTCCAGCTGGCGCGCGATGGCCTTGCGATCCGAACTGCGCACGTTCTCGCGCACCTGCCGCAGCGTTTCATCCAGGTCGATGTAGCGCCGCCATACCGCCAGCGCGCTCTGCTGGGCGAACTCGCGCATGGCCTCACGATAGCTCTTCACCGCGCCCTTCACGGCACGGCGCCGCCACCTATGCCCGAACCCGCGCTGGCGCCCGCATATCTCCACGCTGGCCGCCATGCGCTTCACGTCCCATTCCCAAGGGCCCGGCAGCGTCTCGTCGAAATCGTTGATGTCGAAGACCAAGCGCGACTCAAGGGAGCGGAAACCGCCGAAGTTCGCGATATGGGCATCTCCGCACAGCTGCACATCCACGCCCGTGGTGGGCAACGTGGCAAGATCGGCCGCCATGATGGCCGCAGCGCCCCGATAGAAGGCGAAGGGGGATGCCGCCATGCGCGCATGGCGCAGCGGCAAGAGCTCGGGCAAGCGGCCGCATTCCTGCTGGCGCAAGAGCTCCATCATCTCCGTGCGGTCGGAGCGCACCGTCCACCAGCCCTGCTGGCTGCGCGGCACACGTTCGCGCAACGCCTTTCCCCGCGCCTTATCCATGGACACCTCCGTTCATCGTCTGTGCCCATGGTAGGCGTTCGGCGGCGCAGATGCACCGACCGGAACCGATCCGTTGCCCGCTTCACACCTTTGCAGCCGCCGTGCCCTGCGCACTGGGACGCGGCCGGCCGCCCACGCGACTAGTTTAAGAAGTCGTTCAGGATCTCCTGCTCGGCTTCCTCTTCGGTCAGCCCGAGCGTCTCCAGCTTCACGATCTGATCGCCCGCGATCTTGCCGATAGCCGCTTCGTGCACGAGCACCGCATCCTCGCTGGCCGCTTCGATGCCCGGGATGGCCTTCACCTTCGCGTTGCCCATGATGATGGCATCGCACTGCACGTGCCCGCGACTGGCCGCCTGCCCGATGACCAACGGGTTGAACACCTGGATGGAATCGTCTTGGGCCACCGAGCGCGATATCACCTGCACCGAAGAACCATCGCCGGTCAGCTCCACCTTCATGTTCGATTCGGCGGTCTGATGCCCGTGCGTCAGCAGCTTCTCGGTCAGCACCAAGCGCGCATCGGGGCCCAGGGTGGCGTTCGTGTCGCGGATGGTAGAGGTCACGCCGCCGATCTGCGTGAGCTCCATCTCGCACACCGCGCCTTCATCCATATGCACGTTAGTCGTGGGGTTTAGGATGCGATCGCCATCGCCTTCGCCGTAGTGCTTCTCCACGTACACCACGCGGCTGTTCGCCCCGCAATGGAACGTGTGAATGCCGTCGTGCTGGGCAGCAGCGTGTCCATCGTTGTGGATGCCGCACCCGGCGATGATGCGCACGTCGCAGTCCTCACCGATGTAGAACGTGTTGTACACCACGTCCTTGAGCCCGGCCTGCGTGACGATGACAGGGATGAACACCGTCTCGTTCTTGGTGCCCGGCGCGATGCGGATATCGATGCCTGGCTCGCCGGTCTTGGTGGATATCTCGATATTGGCCGAGGAATGGCGCTCGACCAGCTCGCCGTCGCGACGGATGTTGAACGCGCCTTCCGGCATGCCGTGCAAACCGGCTATCTGGGACAGCAGGTCCCGTTCAGCTTGGGTCAGTTCTTCTGCCATGGGTATCGTCTCCTAGCACGTGGTGGGGATCTCGGTCAGATGCAACTCGGTGGGCTCGGTCAGCGGGCATCCGTCAGAGCCGCGGGCGGACAGCGCCAAGCGCGGCATCATCTCGGTGGGCGTGCCCGCATCCACCACGCGTCCGTCGCGCAGCAGCACGATCTCGTCAGCCAGCTGGATGATGCGCTCCTGATGAGAGATGATGACGATGGAGCGGCCATCGCGCGCCTCGTGGATGTCGCGGAACGTTTCGGTCAGACGATCGAAGCTCCACAGGTCGATGCCCGCTTCCGGCTCGTCGTAGATGGCCAACTTCGGATCGCGCGCCAAGATGGTGGCGATCTCGATGCGCTTCACCTCGCCGCCGGAAAGCGACTTGTCCACTTCGCGCGTCAGGTAGCTGGCCGAGCACAGGCCCACCTTGCGCAGGTACTCGTTGCACGCCAGCATGGGCAGCTTGCGCCCCGCGGCCAGATCCAGCAGCTTCTTCACCGTCATGCCCTTGAAGCGCGCGGGCTGCTGGAACGCATACCCGATGCCCGCCCGGGCGCGCTCGGTGATGCCCATCTGCGTGATGTCGGTCCCATCGAACAGGATCTGCCCGCTCGTGGGCTTCTCGATGCCCATGATCAGCTTCGCCAGCGTGGACTTGCCGCCGCCGTTCGGGCCGGTGATGACCGTGAAGCGATCGTCGGGGATGGACAGCGACAGGTTGTCGATGATGCGCTTCGGAGTGTCAGTGCCATCAGTGGCGGGCACCTCGAAGACAAGGTCCTTCAACTCTAGCATGGAACGCCCTTTCTCTATTTTGAGCGCATTGTATCGCATAGGAGCAGCCCGTGCGCCCCACGAAACGACAAGAACCCAGCAACGCCAGCGCACTGAACCGCAATGCTATAGCGCAGCACGCATGTCGGTTCGGTTTCATGCGGAAAACAACCGCGCAGCACCCTTCCTGCTAACCGCCGCAGAGGACTATGGTGGGATGAAAGACCGGTTCAGCACAAGGAGGTCGCAATGGAGAGCGGTGTGGATCGAGCGGCCATACCGAAGGGCAAGGCCATGTGGGTGATGCTTGCCCTGATGCTAGGCAGCAACCTGCTCGCATCGTTCAACCAATCTCTCATGAACATCGCTCTGGACCAAGTGGCCACCGATTTCCACGTGAGCCTGTCCGCGGCGAACTGGATGGTGCTCGGCTTCACCATCGTAGCGGCCACCACCATCACCATGGCCGCATCGCTGCTGAAGCGCTACGGCATCCGCAAGGTGATGATCTTCGGCTATGCCGCATCACTCGTGGGGTCGCTTTTGGGGCTCTTCGCCCTTGACTTTCCCATGATGCTGGCGGCGCGGTTGGTGCAAGCCCTGACCGTGGGACTCTTCTTCCCCGTGGTCACCAGCGTCATCCTGACCATGGCGCCTGCCGGGAAGAGCGGGACGCTGCTGGCCATCAACAGCGGGGTCATCGGCGTGGGCCTGGCATTCGCCCCCATGCTCGGCGGCCTCCTGCTCACCTATGTGGGTCTGCGGGCGCTGTTCTTGATCCCCGTGGTCATGTCCGTGGTGCTGATCGTGCTGGGCGCGCTGTTCCTGCATGACATCTACGAGCGCGAGGATAGGCGCATCGACCTTCTGAGCGTAGCCCTCAGCTTCGCTGGGCTGGGTGCGGTCATCTTCGGGCTCAACGAGGTGTCCCGCGACCCGCTGCCCTCAGCGGTCATCATGGTGGCAGGCGTGGTGGTGTTAGACTTGTTCGCATCGCGGCAATTCCACATTCTCGCCCCGCTGCTGAACTTGGCACCGTTCCAGCATCGCCGGTTCGTTGCGGGCGAGACGCTCATGATGCTGGGGTATATGGGCTCCATCTACATGAGCCTGCTCGTGCCGCTCTACCTTGAGGGAACGGCCGGATTTTCGGCGTTCATCGCCGGGTGCTTCCTGACCGTGCCCATCCTCTGCTACGCGGGCGCCTGCTTCGTGGGAGGCCGGATAGAGGATGCGCATGGCATCTGGCCGCTCGTGCCCGCGGGCTTCCTCATGCTGCTCAGCGGGTTCGTCATTATGGCCATCACGTCATCGCTGATGCTGGTCATCGCCATAATGGCGTGCGTGGCGCTGTCCTATGCGGGCGTTGGCCTGGTGTTCCCCACGCTGAAGGCTGTGGATCTGGGCTCGTTGCCCAAGCAGCTCTACTCGCATGGCTCGTCCATCCATTCCACGCTGGTGCAGATCGCAGGCTCTGTTGGGTCGGCACTGTTCGTGGGCATCATGTCGGCGGATGTGGATGGCCTGATGGCAGCGGGCATGAGCAAGGCAGAGGCGTACGCGTCCGGCTTCTCGCACACGCTCCTGATCGACATCGCCATCGTGGCGGTGGCGTTCGTGGCCTCCATCTTCTTCGCGCGCATCATGCGCAAGCATCGCAGCCATCAGACAAGCCAGGCGAACGATCGTCCGGCCGCAGCACCGACGGCGCAGGCTCAGCCTGCTTCCAGCATGTCCTCCAAGCGTCCGTGCGCCTCATAGCGCGTGCAGCGCACGATGGCATTGTCATCGTCCACGAACACCACGCGCGGGGCATTCTCGGCACGTTGAGCCTCTTCGGGTTCCATGGCCGCATACGCCATGATGATCACCTTGT
>CASTMW010000100.1 GCA_949450265.1 uncultured Eggerthellaceae bacterium
AAGTACCTGGCAGAGGAGAGGCAGGCCTTCGACGAGCATCAGTTCAAATGGTTCTTCGATTTCGAGTAGGATAGGCAAAGGAGCGAAAGCGAGCGAACACGGCAGCGAAGGGCAGGACGGGCACGCATGCGCACCATGAGAGACTTCTTCATAGCGCCACCAGGCGTGCCCGCGCCCCGCATCGCCCGCGCGTTGAACTATCTGATCGTGTGCGTGGTGGTGGTCGCTGTGTGCGTTGCGTCCCTTGCAGCCGCTGGCATTGCGTTGGATTTCAGCTTTGTCGCGCAATATCGGATGCGCATCGTTGATGGGTTCCTGATGACCGTGTGGCTCTCCGTTGCCAGCTTGGTGGGCAGCTTGGCGATCGGCATCCCGGTAGCGCTCGGGCGCAACGCGCGCGTCCTGGCGTGTCGAAGCCTATGCGATCTGTACGTGAAGATCATCCGCGGCACGCCGCTCATCGCGCAGATATACTTCTTCTACTACATCATCGGCACGGCCTGGGGTGTATCAAACAAGGTGCTCGCGGGCATCATCATCCTTTCACTCTTCGCAGGCGCCTATATTGCCGAGATCGTGCGCGCGGGGTACGAATCGCTCCCTTCAGGGCCGTTGGAGGCGGCGCGGGCGCTGGGCCTGACGCGCGTGCAGACCGCCGTGTCGGTGGCGCTGCCCCAGATGATCACGCGTACGTTGCCTGCGCTCACCGGCCAATTTGCCAGCATCATCAAGGATTCGTCGTTGCTGTCAGTCATCGCTGTCATCGAGCTGACGCAGACGATGCGCGAGATCAGCGCCACCAATTACAACTTCTTCGGCTGCTTTCTGCTGCTGGGGGCACTGTATTTGTGTCTTACGCTGCCCATCATGTTCGTGAGCCGTCACTTCGAGAAGAAGCTCGACTACGAAGCGGTATAATCGCTGGGACCAAGAATATCGGATGAGATATGGGAAGAAGCCATGGGAATAGCAGAGGAATCGCTCGAAGCGCATGCCCGTTGGCACGGCAAGATGGACACCGTGCCCAAGATGGACATAGCCACGCGCCACGATCTGGCCGTTGCCTATACGCCGGGGGTCGCTGAGCCCTGTCGCGCCATCGCAGCCGATCCGGATGCGGTCTATGAGTACACCATTAAGGCCAATACGGTGGCAGTGGTGACCGACGGTAGTGCGGTGCTGGGCCTGGGCAACATCGGCCCAGCGGCGGCGTTGCCCGTCATGGAGGGCAAATGCGCGCTGTTCAAGACGTTCGGCGATGTGAATGCGTTTCCCATTTGCCTGGACACGCAGGACACCGACGAGATCGTGGATGCATGCATCAAGCTGGCGCCGGTGTTCGGCGGCATCAACCTGGAGGACATCAGCGCTCCGCGCTGCTTCGAGATCGAAGATCGCTTGAACGATGCGTTGGATATCCCGGTGTTCCACGACGACCAGCACGGCACCGCCATCGTGGTGCTCTCGGCGCTCATCAATGCGCTCAAGCTGGTGGGCAAGCAGGCGGACCAGGTGAAGGTGGTCATGAGCGGTGCGGGTGCGGCGGGCATCGCCATCGCGAAGCTCTTGCTATCGTATGGCTTCACGGACATCATCATGTGCGGCAGTCGCGGCATCATCTCCAGCAGCCTTGAGGGCATAAACGATGCGCAGCGCGCCATGCTGGCGGTGACGAACCGCCAGGATATGGCGGGTACGCTGGCCGATGCCATGGTGGGTGCGGATGTGTTCGTGGGTGTGAGCGCACCGGGCGTGGTAAGCCGTGCGATGGTAGCATCCATGGCAGACGATCCCATCGTGTTCGCTCTAGCCAATCCTGTGCCCGAGATATATCCCGACGAGGCGCGTGCAGCTGGAGCTGCGGTGGTGGGCACGGGTCGCAGCGACTTCCCGAATCAGGTGAACAATGTTATCGCATTCCCAGGCATCTTCCGCGGCGCGTTGGAATCGCGAGCCGAGCGCATCACCGAACCGATGAAGCTGGCGGCGGCGCGGGCGTTGGCCGACCTGGTGGATGCCAGCGAGCTTTCCGCCGACCATGTCATGCCCGATCCGTTCGATCCGCGGGTGGCGTCTGCCGTGGCTGCCGCCGTGCGAGCGTGTGCGGAAGAGGGCCAGCGCTGAGCCGCGGCATCTTCATAACGTTCGAAGGCGACGATGGGGTGGGCAAGTCCACCCATGCTCGCCGTTTGGCTGAGGTCATCCGGGGCAGCGGGCGCGAGGTATTGTGCTTGCGCGAGCCAGGCAATACCGCCATCGGCGAGAAGCTGCGCTCGGTGCTGCTCGATCCGGCCCATGTGGAGATGACACCTGCCTGCGAGCTGCTCGTCTACGAGGCGGCGCGCGCGCAGCTGATGCAGGAGGTGCTCGTGCCAGCGCTCGAAGCGGGAGCGGTGGTCATCTGCGACCGGTTCACCGATTCCACGGTGGCCTATCAGGCGGCAGGGCGCGGGCTTCCCTTCGATACGGTGCATGATCTGAATGATTTCGCGACCGGCGGCATCGAGCCGGACCTGACCATCCTGCTCAGCTTGCCCGACGCTGGCGAGAAGGATCGTCGTATTGGCGCTCGTTCGGCGAAGGACCGCATGGAACTTGCCGGCGCGGGCTTTCACGAGCGAGTGAGCGCTGCCTTCGCTGACCTGCCACAGCGACATCCGCAGCGTGTGGTGGAGATCATGGCCGATGAGGAAGAGGCGCGCACGGCCAAGCGCCTGCTCGAAGCGGTCATCGAGCGGTTCCCGGAATTGGCGGTGGCCTGAGATGGCTGATGCGTTCGAAGGGATATTGGGCCAGCCGCAGGTGCGCGATTTCCTGCGCGCTAGCGTGCGCAGCGACCATACCACGCACGCATACCTCTTCATCGGCCCTGCGGGATCGAACAAGACATCCTCGGCGTACGCGCTGGCTCGTGCCCTGCTCTGCCCCGACGCGCAAACGTCGGGCGGTGGCCTGTGCGGCAAGTGCGACAGTTGCGCGCGCGTGGGGCGCAAGAGCCACCCCGATGTTCACTACCTTGAACCGGCAGGTACGAACGGGTGGTTGGTCGAGCAGATCCGCGACATCGTTGCCGATGTGCCGCTTGCGCCGATCCAGGCTGCGCGCAAGGTCTACATCTTAGATCGGGTGGACCTGCTGGGCACCGCGCCTGCGAACGCGTTCTTGAAAACGCTGGAGGAGCCGCCGCTAGATGTGGTGTTCATCCTGCTCGGACGCACGCGCGACACCGTGCTGCCCACCATCGCTTCGCGGTGCCAGATCGTGCCGTTCCGCCATATCCCGCCCACCGAGGCGGCGGGCATCGTGTCGCAGAACACCGGTGCCAGCATGGAACAGGCCCGCCAGGCCATCGAAGCGTGCGGCGGGTCGCTGTCGGCGGCCGTGTCCTTCCTGCGCGATGCGGGCAACCAGCGCTTAGACGATCGTCGTCGCATCCTGCATATGCTGGCCGATGTGGATCGGGCCGACGATTGGGAGATCGTGCGGCGCGCCCGCGAACTGGTACAGCTGTCGAAGGCGCCTCTCGATGCGGTGCGCGTTCAGCAGGAGCGCGAGCTGGCTGAGAACGCGGATTTCCTTGAGAAGAGCGCGATCCGCCAGATCGAAGCGCGCAACAAGCGCCGCCTGTCGGCCCAGACGCGCGAATGCCTCGACCAGACGATCCATATCGCCTCCAGCTGGCTGCGTGATGTGATGGCGGTGCGCGCAGGTACGCCCGAGCTCATCATCAACACCGATGCCGCACCGGCGATCCAGGCGGCAGCGGCAACGGCGGATATGGCGCACCTGTGCCGCGCGATGTCGGCCATCGAGGCCCTCCATGGGATGCTGGCCTATAATGTATCTCCAGAAACATGCATGGACATGCTGTTATTCGAAATAAAGGATGGTTTGAATGGCACGAGTAGCGCCAATTAACCTTGCTTATAACGTGCGAACGCTGTGGTTCGACCCCGGTGACCTTGAGCTTCATGCTGGCGACCAGGTGGTGGTCGAAACGGCGCGAGGCCTTGAGCTTGGCGTGTGTGCAAGCGATATCGAAGAGGTCTCTTCCCAAGAGATCAAGAAGCTGAAGAGCCCGCTGAAACCCGTGAAGCGCGTGGCCACCGATGAGGATCTGGAACGCGCGCAGGAGATGGAGCAACGGGGTCGTGAAGCGATGCCCATCTTCCGCGAGATGGCGCGCGAGACCAGCGAGGACATGCACCCGGTAGCGGTCGAGTTCCTGCTGGACGGCGATAAGGCTGTGTTCTATTTCGAGAGCGAAGCACGCATCGATTTCCGCGAATTGGTGCGCAAGCTGGCGGCGCGCTTCCATGTGCGCATCGACATGCGCCAGATCGGCGTGCGCGATGAGGCGCGCATCGTGGGCGGCGTGGCGCATTGTGGGCAGATGGTGTGCTGCAAGCGGTTGGGCGGTGAGTTCAATCCGGTGTCCATTCGCATGGCGAAGAACCAGGATCTTTCGTTGAACCCGCAGAAGATATCTGGCCTGTGCGGGCGTCTGATGTGCTGCTTGCGCTATGAGGACGAAGCGTACAAGGACTTCAAGAGCCGCGCTCCCAAGGTGCGTGCCGCCGTACAGACTCCGGAAGGCGAGGGGAAGGTGGTGGAACTTGACGTGCCGCGCGAGCTGGTGGTCGTGCGCGTCGGCGACGAGAAGCCTGTGAAGGTACCCCTGACCGCCTTCGAGATGCCGGAGGAAGGATCGCGTCCCAGCGTCATCGAGGACGAGGCATGGGAGGATGCGAAGGGATCGGCCTCATCGGTGCTCGGCTCGCCCCTCAGCTTTGAGACCGCCAAGTTCACCGGTAGCGACACGCTGGCTGTGGCAGGGCAGATCCATCGCAACAAGCCCAGCCAGTCCAGCAAAGGAGCGCT
>CASTMW010000101.1 GCA_949450265.1 uncultured Eggerthellaceae bacterium
ACTGCCCTTCATGAGGACCTCAACGGCCACCAGCCATGTGGGGCGGTTCGTCTTCGGTATCCTTGGCGGCAAGCGCGTCGTCTGCATGCAGGGACGGCTGCATGGCTACGAGGGGTACGGACCGCAAGAGGTGGCCTATCCTATCTGGCTGATGCACCTGTTGGGCGCGCGCACGCTTATCACGACGAATGCCGCCGGGGCCATCAACGAACGGTACCGCGTGGGGGATTTCTGCATCATGGCCGATCAGATCAACTTCACGGGGCGCAATCCGGTGGCAGGGGCCGACCCGGATAAGATGGCCTGTCGGTTCTTCAGCATGTATGAGTGCTTCGACCTTGAGCTGCGCCGTATCGCGCGAACGGTGGCGTCTCGTGAAGGGATCGCGGTCCAGGAAGGTGTGTACCTGGGGCTTTTAGGACCCAGTTTTGAAACGGCCGCTGAGATACGGGCATTCCGCGGGTGGGGTGCCGATACGGTGGCCATGTCGGTGTGTGAAGAGGTGATCGCAGCACGCCATGTGGGATCGCGTGTGCTGGGCATCTCGCTGGTGTCAAACATGGCATGTGGGGTGGAGGGCGCGAGCCCTTCCGATGATGAGGTGCTGGCCGTGGCTGCCGATCGCAGTCAGGATTTCTGCCGTCTTATCGAAGGTGTGGTGCAGCTTTTGCCCCCGATCGGCGATTGACGCGTTGCGATCGGGTGCGAGCGCTATTCTTGCTTTGAGAGGCCCTTTGACTGGGCGTATGCCGTGCATGAGCAGATTGGTGGCGTCCTGTCAGTGGCCGTTGGCGGCGTAACCCTCTTCGATGATGCCCTGCTCCACCAATTCGCGCCCGATCTTCAGGTATTCCTCCAGGGAGCCGTCGATGTAGGCAAGATGCTTGTCGGTGGTCTGCCCGACCACGCGCGCAGGAGTCCCTAGCACCAGCGACCCATCGGGGATGACCTTGTTCTCTGTGACCACCGCACCGGCGCCGATCAGGCAATCGCGTCCGATGTGCGCACCATCCAAGACGATGGCGCCCATGCCGATGAGCGTATGCTCTTCGATGGTGCATCCGTGGATGATGGCGCCATGACCGATGGCAACATCGTTGGCGATGATGGTCTGGCCGTGCATAGGCAGATGGATGCAGACGAGATCCTGCACATTGCTGCGATCGCCGATCACGATGCGCCCTTCGCAGTCGCCGCGCACCACGGCGCCGAACAGGATGCACGCTTCGGCCCCGACCTCCACGTTGCCGATGACGGTAGCGTCCCGCGCGATGCGGGCGGTGGGATGGATGCGCATGCTCTCGTAGTCCATGTTGCTTCCTTTCGCGTCGTTTCCCTCAGACTATACACGATGCGCATCGAGCAAGGCAGGAAAGCGATCGCTGGCATGGAGGGAGAGAGGGGTTGCGCGGAAGGGGAAGTGGAGTATACTGCGACCCAAGTTCATACGTACAAATGCGTTGACGAGGAAGAGTAGGGGCGAATCCATCTTAAGAGAGCCGGCGGTATGGTGCGAGCCGGTGATGGACGATCCGAACGCCACCTCCGAGCAGTTCAGCATGAACGCATCTGCGGCTCGCAAGGCTTACCGTCTGGTCGCAGGTTGCAAGTAGGGCCGGACCGGTGACTCCGTAACCGTTGGGGACCATGCGCGCAGCTGCGGGCATGCCTTCTGGGATAAGAAGCACAGGCGCCGGCAGGCGCTTTTTTATCGTGGAAGGAGCGGTATGGAGCATCGAAGCGACCAGATCAAGCGTGGCGTGGCCCGCGCGCCGCATCGCAGCTTGCTGAAGGCGGACGGCATCACCGATGCCGAGATGGAGCGCCCCTTCATCGCTGTCATCAATTCTCGAAACGACATCATTCCGGGCCATACGAACCTGGATAAGATAGCAGAGGCCGTGAAGGCGGGCATCCGCATGGCAGGCGGCGTTCCCTTCGAGATATCCACGATCGGCGTGTGCGACGGCATCGCCATGAATCATGATGGCATGCACTATTCGCTGGTCTCGCGCGAGGTGATAGCCGATTCGGTGGAATGTGCGGTGCAGGGGCATGCCTTCGACGGCATGGTGTGCATCCCGAATTGCGACAAAGTGGTGCCGGGCATGCTGATAGGGGCGCTGCGGGTGGACATTCCCACTGTGTTTGTCTCGGGCGGTCCGATGCTGGCAGGATGCCAGCCGAGCGGGTGCGGCCCCACCACCGATCTGAACACGCTCTTCGATGGTGCTGCGGCTGTGATGAACGGCACCATGACCGAAGAAGAGCTGAAATACTACGAGAACACCGCATGCCCCACGTGCGGCAGCTGCTCAGGCCTGTTCACAGCCAACTCCATGAATTGCCTGTGCGAGGCGCTGGGCATCGCGCTGCCGGGTAACGGCACCATACCGGCGGTGTACGCCGAGCGCATCCGCTTGGCGAAGGAAGCGGGCACCAAGATCATGGAATTGGTGGAACGCGGCATCACCGCCACCGATATCGTGAGCGCAGCGGCCATCCATAACGCCATGGAATGTGACATGGCCTTTGGGGGCTCTACGAACACCGTGCTACATCTCACGGCTATCGCGCGGGCGGCTGGGCATCCGATCACCCTGGACGACTGGGACCGGGCCAGCGCACGCACGCCGCATCTGGTGAAGCTGCAACCGAGCGGGCCGCGACCGCTGAGCGACCTGTACGAGGTGGGCGGCGTGCCAGTGGTGATGCACGAATTGGCGCAGCTTGGCTTGCTGGATCGGGACGCGCTGACCTGCATGGGCCCGCTCGATGAGTATCTGGCAACGTGCACGCGGCCAGCGGATGGCGAGGTATGCCGCACCCATGACGATCCGTTCAGCGCCCAAGGTGCGCTGCGGGTGCTGCATGGCAACCTGGCGCCTAACGGGGCCATCGTGAAGCGTTCAGCGGTCGACCCGTCCATGATGTGCCACACGGGCCCGGCGCGCGTCTTCGATAGCGAAGAGGCGGCGTGCGAGGCCATCAATGCCGGAGGCGTGAAGCCGGGAGATGTCGTGGTTATCCGCTATGAGGGTCCGCGGGGCGGTCCGGGCATGCGCGAGATGCTCACGCCCACCTCGTCCATCGTGGGCATGGGGCTTTCCACGAGCGTTGCGCTTCTGACCGATGGACGGTTCTCGGGCGCCACGAAGGGCCCAGCGGTGGGCCATGTGAGCCCGGAAGCGGCGGCGGGAGGTCCTATCGCTTTGATCGAAGAGGGCGATCCTATCACGGTGGATATCGAAGGCGGCGCGCTGACGATCGGCATTTCCGATGAAGAGCTTGCGCAACGACGTGCGGCCTGGACGCCGCCTGCGCCGAAGCACGATCATGGCGTGCTGGCGAAGTATGCGCGTTCGGTGTCATCAGCTGACGAGGGGGCGTATGTGCAATGACCCAGAAGAAGAGATCGACCGAGGCCGCAGGGGAGCAGCGTCGCAGCGCAGCGAGCGTGGGTGCCCCGCGCGGATTGGGAGCGAACACGGCCAAGCAGGGCAAGACCATGTTGGGAGCGGAAGCCATCGTGGCGTCGCTTGAGGCCGAAGGGGTGGACATCGTCTTCGGATACCCGGGCGGGCAGGCCATCAAGATATACGATGCGCTCTACGATTCCGACCAGCTTCATCATGTGCTGGCGCGCCACGAGCAGGGCGCGGTGCATATGGCCGACGGTTATGCTCGTGCGACCGGCCGGGTAGGGGTGGCCATTGTGACCAGCGGTCCAGGCGCTACCAATACTGTCACCGGCATCGCCACTGCCTATATGGATTCGGTGCCCTTGGTAGTCATCACCGGTCAGGTGCCCCGTCCGGTGATCGGCACGGATTCGTTCCAGGAATCGGACATCGTGGGCATCACCATGCCCGTGGTGAAGCATTCGTTTTTGCTCCAATCGACCGATGAGCTGACCACGACGCTGCGTGAGGCGTTCCACATCGCCTCCACCGGGCGCCCGGGTCCCGTTCTCATCGACGTGCCCAGCGATCTGGCCGGGGCAGAGATGGTGTTCGAATACCCTGACCAGGTGAACATCCCCTCGTACAAGCCCACGTATCGCGGCAACGCCAAGCAGGTGCGTGCGGCGTGCAAGCTGCTGGAGGCTGCCGAGCGCCCCATCCTCTATGTTGGCGGTGGGGTTGTCACTTCGGATGCGTGCGATGAGCTGGTCGCGTTGGCAGAGGCTATGGGCATCCCGGTGGTCACCACGCTGATGGGCAAAGGGGCCTTCCCTGCATCGCATCCACTGCATCTGGGGGCCGTGGGCATGCACGGGGCGAAGTATTCTAACTTGGCCGTGACGGAGAGCGATCTGCTCATCGCGGTGGGTGCGCGCTTCTCCGATCGCGTGACCGGCAAGATATCGGAGTTCGCACCTCATGCGTCGGTGGTGCACATCGACATCGACCCGGCCGAGATCGGCAAGGTGCGCGAGGCGCAGGTGCCCATTGTAGGCGACGCGAAGGGCGTGCTGGCGGCCATGGTCGATCAGCTTGCCAAGGATGGCGCGCAGGCGCGTACGCAGGCATGGGTCAAGACCATCGAGGAATGGAAGAAGCGCTATCCGTTCTATCACCCCAACATCGAAGATGATGATGCCGAGATCGTGCCCGAGGTGGTGATGAAGGAGCTCTCTGCGCAGTTGGACCCCCGCGCTTCGGTGGTGGTGACCGAGGTGGGGCAGCATCAGATGTGGGCCCATCAGTTCGTCGATCGCGAAACGCCGCGCAGCTGGCTTTCCAGCGGTGGTCTGGGCACGATGGGGTTCGGTTTTCCGGCGGCCATCGGTGCTGCGCTGGG
>CASTMW010000102.1 GCA_949450265.1 uncultured Eggerthellaceae bacterium
GCCGCCGAAGGTGACCGAACGCGCCGATATCGAAGAGGCCACCAGCAGTGCCATCGACGAATACAAGGGCCTGAACATCTCCGAGAAGGGCAAGGTGGCCGACCTGGTGGTCCCCATCATCATCCTGATCATCTTCTCCATCCTAGGCATGCTCTACATGGGCGGCTTCTTCGAAGGGGTCGACTTCGCCACTGCCGTGGGCGAGAATCCGGTCATGGGCCTGTGCATTGGCGCATGCGTCGGGCTCGTCTGCGCTGCCATCATGTACCTGCCGCGCAAGCTGACCACCATCGGCGGCTTCATGGACGCCATGAGCGAAGGTGTGCGCTCCATGGTGGGCGCCATCATGATCCTGGTGCTGGCGTGGTCGCTCGGCGGCGTATGCCGCTATCTGCTCGGCACTGGCGAATTCGTGTCGGGCTTCCTGAACAACCTGGGCGTGGGGCTCGATCTGCTGCCCGCCATCATCTTCGTGGTGGCAGCCTTCATCGGGTTCGCCATGGGCACCAGCTGGGGCACCGTGGCACTTATCCTGCCCATCGTCATCGGCGTGTTCGATGCCAGCGATCCGCTGTTCCTGGTGGCCGTGGGCGCAACGCTGGCGGGCGCGGTGTACGGCGATCATATCTCCCCCATCTCGGATACCACCATCCTGTCCTCAGCTGGCGCAAAGTGCAACCACCTGCGCCATGTGGCCACGCAGATCCCGTACGCCACCACGGTCATGGTGGTGTGCTTCGTGTGCTACATCATCGCCGGTTTCGTGCGCAACCCTTGGATCGCACTGGGCATCGGACTGGTGTTGCTCATCGTGGTGGTGCTGGCGTTCCACTTCATCAGCCTGCGCCGTGCACGTGCTGGCAAGGCGCACGCAGAATAACAGGTGACGGACGCCCAGGCGATACGAGATACCAGATCGCGCAGAAAAAGACCCGCCTCGTGCGGGTCTTTTTCTGCGGGTCTTTTTCCTACGTCAACTCTTTCACACACTTTCACACAGGATGACAATGCCCGACGAACAGATACCGGCACGCTGTTGCCGCGCTATCGTGTCGCGCTGATTACAGGTTGTCAACGCATGTCCTACCGCACGTTCTTCCCATCGAGCAGGACCCGTAAGCTACAGCATGAGCGTTCCACAGGAGCAGGAGCACGCGATCGAGGTGCAAAGCACGCGCGATCACCAGTATTCGCAAGGAGCAGATGCTTTTACGAGCTTCCACAGACTACGGGCTAAGAACTCTGTTGTACTTGGCAGAGCGTGGTTGCGTATGCTCGTCGAAAGAGATATCCGAGCAGGCGGGCATTCCCCGCGATTACCTGATCCAGCTGGCTCAGCAGGAACGCGAAGCGGGCTTGATCGAATCACGATCG
The DNA here is from genome assembly GCA_949450265.1 of uncultured Eggerthellaceae bacterium. Classification (GTDB taxonomy): domain Bacteria; phylum Actinomycetota; class Coriobacteriia; order Coriobacteriales; family Eggerthellaceae; genus Adlercreutzia_A. Next base: position 1,375 of record CASTMW010000102.1, read on the forward strand.
GGCAAGAACGGCGGCTACATCATCGCAAGACCACCCGACAAGATAACCCTGCTCGAAGTGCTCAACGCCATCAACGGCGACGAGACCAGCGCTTCTCGGGCTCGCCGGGACAATCCGAACGGCACATCATCCATGAGCGACCTGTTCCGCGTGATGAACATGGTGCTCTCCAGCTATGACGCCTATCTTGGCAGCATCACACTCGATATGCTGCTGAAATGCGCGCACGACTCGGTGAAGGCCGATCTGTACCTTGCTGAATGCCTGAGGGCTGCCAGCCGCCGACTGATGCGCGCATCCCACGCCTAGAGCTGCTCGCCAGCCACGCTTCAACCTGCCCGCTTCCCTCGGATCTAGAACCCCATCAGCTGCATCACGAACAGCGCCACCGTCAGGATGGCCACCACCCCCACGGTCGCCCAGAGCAGCGCACACGCGATGCGCCCCGATCGGTGCGTACCCATGATGCGCTTGTCTGACGCGATCAAGGCCATGAACGCCAGCAGCACGGGCAGGATGACGCCGTTAACGAACTGGGCGGTCAACATCATGCCCATCAGATCGACATCGGGGATCAGCACCACGGCCGCCGCCAGGATCAGCACTCCTGTGAAGATGCCCTTGAACGTGGGAGCCTCGCGCCACGCCCGGTCGACGCCAGCCTCCCAGCCGAACGCCTCGCAGATGACGAACGCAGTGGTCAGCGGTAGCACGCATGCCGCCAAGAAGCTGGCCGCCACCAACCCGACCGCGAAGAGCATCCGGGCGTACTGACCAGCGAAGGGCTCAAGCGCCATGGCAGCATCGGCCGCCGAATCGATTTGGATACCTGCCGGGAACAGCACCGCACCGGTGGTCACGATGATGAACCATGCGATCACGCACGCCGCGATGGAGCCGGATATGGCATCCACCTTCTGGCTGAACATGTCGTCGGTATCAAGCCCCTTCTCCACCACGTTGCTCTGCGTGAAGAACATCATCCATGGTGCGATGGTCGTGCCCACCATCGCGATGACCAGCGACATGAACGCCGGTTGCGCATCAAGAGTGGGCGCTGCCGTGGCGATAAGGGCCGCTTCCCAATCCGGTGCCGCCATCACCGCTGCCACGATATACGTGATGAAGACGAACGAGAGCACCAGAAACACGTTCTGCACGCGCTTGTACGACCCTCCTGCGATCAAGAGCCACACAGCCACCGCCGCCACCGGCACGCTGACGTACTTCGATACGCCGAACATCTCCATGCCCGAGGCGATGCCCGCGAACTCGCTGAACGTGGTGGCCACGTTGCCGATCAGCAGCGCTCCCATGGCCAGCGTGGTCAACCGGATGCCAAAGCGCTCACGGATGAGGGCGGCGAACCCCTTGCCGGTCACCGCTCCCATCTTCGAGGCGGTGATCTCCACCAGCACCAGCATGACGCACATGATGGGGATCACCCATAGTGTGGCAAAGCCAAATTGCGCACCGGCGGTGGAATAGGTGGAGATACCGCCCGCATCGTTGCCCGCCATGGCCGTGATGATACCCGGGCCCATGGCGGCCAACACCAGCAGCAGCCGGTTGCGCCGCGGTGCCGACGTCCCGTTCACCTCAGAGGTTCGCGCTATGGTGCGACCGCGCTCAAGCACCGCTCACCATGCCGATCGAAGCCAGCACCTGCAAGAGCACCACCGTGTATAGGACCAGGATCAGCACCTCACCCAGCACCGCACCGACGATACGCAAGGCGCTCTTCTGCCGCTTGTCGGTGCTGCGATCCTCTTCGATGGCATCCCAGGCATCCTCGGTCGTCACGATGCCCAGCATCGCGCCGCGCTCGTCCACCACCGGCATGGCCGGGATGTCGTACTTGAAGATGTCCGCCACCACATCGTCCTCTTCCTCGTCGGGCGGCACGCTGATCACATCGGTGAACATGATGCTGGAGAGCGGCGCATCGTCGGACGAGAGCACCAACGTGCGCATGGATAGCAGGCCCACCAGCTTGCCATACCCATCGGTCACGTACACATAATGCACGGTGGGGAAATCGTCAGGAAGGTCGCGCAGCACCGCAATGGCATCACGCACGGTGGCATCGCCCTCTATGGACACGAACTGCGTGGTCATCATGCCACCAGCAGTGCCATCCTTGAAGCCGAGCAGCCGTCGGATCTCAGCCGCATCGTCCATGCCCATCAGGCGCAAGAGCGTCTCGGCCTTCTCATAGGACAAATCGCGCACGATATCGGCCGCATCGTCAGGGTCCATGTCACCGATGAGGCGCGCTGCGGTCGCATCATCTAGATCGTCCAGGAACTCCGCCTGCACGTCGTCTTCCATCTCCGAGACGGCTTCGGTGCGCGACGATTCGTCCAAGTGCTCGAAGACGGCCGCGCGCTGCTGAGGATCCAACTGCTCAAGGATGTCCGCCACATCGGCTGGATGCAATTCATCCAAACGGCGATGCGTCACGGACAGCTGCACCTCCGAGAGGTCGCGATCGAGCAGGTCCATGTAGTTCCATGCGATGATCTGCTCGTCCATCCGATGCCCGAACACGCGCGATACCGCCACCGCCGCACGCTCGATCAGCGGATGCAGCCCGCGCAAGATGCCACGCGCCCCCACCTCCGCACCAAGAAGGCGCAGCTGCGTGCCTGACGGCGACAGCTTCAGGTCGTTCACGCGCACCACCTTCATGCCCTGCGTATCCACGATCTGACGGTTCATCAGGTCGCGCGCCAACAGCACCTCGGTGGGCTGCAAGTAGCTGAAGCGGATGTCGGGCGCCTCCACCGACAACGTGATACCCTCGTCGTCATCGAAGGAATCCACGTACTTGCGCCAGCTGATCATGAAGGGAACGTTGCCAGGACCCTTGAAAGCAAGGCTGGTGATGCGCGGGAACACTTCCCCCGTGGAAATGGCGAGATCAGACACGACGCCGATCCTCTCGCCGCTGGAATCCACCACCGGCTTCCCCAGCATTTGAGAAAGATAGAGCACGGTTACCCCTTACCGCCCACGTCGGCCCCTACGGCCGCAGGCGCTGGCACCGCGCAGCCGAAGGTCACGAACTGTGAGGCTTGTGTTTTCGAACCTTCAAGCGAATCCTTTCAACAGGCAATAAAAAACCGCACGTGCTGAAGATCAGTCGTTGCGGT
>CASTMW010000103.1 GCA_949450265.1 uncultured Eggerthellaceae bacterium
TTGCCGCTTCGCTATTGACAAAAATGTCTGGGGGGGGGGTATCGTCATTTTTTGCATGTGATTGTGCATTTCGCGTGGAGAATAATAAGAACTGAGGAAAGGTAAACAATGAAGAAGATCATTGCTTCACTTTGTGCCGTTGCCTTGGCCGCTGCGCTTCCTATGAGCGCGTTCGGCGTGGGCAGCAAGGGTGACGCTGACAATGCGCCTGTGCGTGATGATGTGTACACGTATCAGGAGGCTTATGGCACCGTGACCATCGATGAGGAGGGCACTTCGATCTACACTATGAGCGAGCAGACTGTGGAAAAACTGGGCATCGAGGGCATGACCTCCATGAGCGTGACGGATGCCACCATCGCTTATCTCAACAAGGTCACGAAAGATGACATCGAGAATGATAACTACAGCGGCCTCTACACCGAGGATGCCGTGAAGGAGTTCAAGGACAAGCTGGCCGCATTGGATGGCACGTTCTTGGGCGCCTTCGAGATCATCGGCAGCCCGGATGACCCCGAGAATGGTTCTGTCTTCGTGCAGACCATGCCCGATATGGCTGGTCACACGGTCAAGCTGCTGATTCTGCACGGGGATTGGGTCGAAGAGATCACCGTGCCCGTTGGCGCTGATGGTGTGCTCACCTACACGCTGCATGAGTTCTCCATCATCAGCCTGATCGACATGGGTCTGACCGCCGACCTTGAGCGTGCTGGCCGTACGGTCGGCGCGGTGGGCGTCTCCCCTAAGACCGGTTTCTAGGATATATCGGAAGAACCACCGATAACGTACCTGATCGCACCACGTAGAAGATGCATGATTTCGCGATTTCATGTGTAAGGGAGGCCGGGCAACCGGCTTCTCTTCTCTTTTAGGAAGGATGCGGCACCCCGGCCGCCTGAGCATCGCCAAGGAGTTCCCCATGGCCCAGCATAGCCAGCATGGCAGTTCCATATCGGATGTATCAACGAAGAACCATAAGGGACTCATCGTTGCGCTCGTTGTCGTCATCGCAATCATCGCGGCTGCCGCGATCGCCTTCTTTGCACTGATGGGCGGCCAGGATGGCGCCATCACCGGCGCGCAAGATGATATGGCTGTGAGCGAGCAAGAATATGCTGGCTCACATGTGGACTGGGACGTGTGGCAGGAGCGCAACGATAATGTGTATGCTTGGATAGAGGTTCCTGGAACGGATATCGACCTTCCCATCTTGCAGCATCCTCTTGTAGATGATTATTATCTGGTGCGTACCATCGATGGTGAAGCCGAGATATCTGGGGCTCTCTATACCCAGAAGCAATGGAACAGCAAGGATCTTCTCGCCGATGAGCTTACGGTGATCTATGGTCATACGTTCCAGAACACCCACGAGTTGGCGGGCACCATGTTCTCTCAATTGCATGAATTCGAGGATCCGACTTTCTTCGATGAGCACCCGAACTTCACCATCTACACGCCCGAGCATGAACTGACTTACGAGATCGTCTCGGCATTCGAATACGACAACAGGCATCTTTTCGAAACGAACGAGGGCTTTCAAGATCCAGCCAAGCTCCAGGCATTCTTCGATATGGTGCAGGATCCCGATTCCATCAATAAGAACGTGCGTGAGGTGGAGCCGCTCGTGGCAGGTGAGGATCATGTGGTGGTATTGAGCACGTGCACGATGCCTTCGCAGGCGACGAGCAGATATCTGGTTGTGGGTGTCTTGACGGACGTGCAGGATGTCAGCAGCTAAGAAACATAAAGCTCGTGCGAAGCATGAAGCGAAGCTAGCGCGGGTCGCTGATCGCGCATCCGCATCGCGCGTGCTCGAAGGGGAAGTGCTTCCAGAATTCCAAACTGCCTTTGTAGGTGAATGGGCGGCCGAGCTGTTCGTTCCCTTCGATGAACTTCTCGTGGAAGATCCCGGATCGCGGGCTGTGGAAGGCGATGTCACCGAGGCTGAAAAGGCCGATGCGTCTTCTGGCACCCCCGATGCGGAGAAGGAGACGCGCAAGCGATCTTCCGGGATACGATCGCGTAAGCGCCAGGTCGTACTCATCGCATCCATTGCCATCGCATGTTTATTAGCGGTCGCGATGGCTGCTGTTGCCTTTGCGATGAACGTTGGGCGCATGAACATGATGCGATCGGCTGACGAGGTCGACCTGAACGAGGGTGCCGTTTCCTATAACAGCGGCAAGACCGTCTTCTTCGAAGGCCAGGAATATCGCCTGAACGAGAACATGGCATCCGTTCTCATCATCGGTGTTGACAAGGGAGCGGAAGGCGAGTTGAACGGTCGTGCTGATGCGGTCATGCTCCTTGCCATCAACAATGATAGCGGCAAGACCAGCCTGATCTCCATCCCTCGCGATTCCATGGTGGAGTACAACCGTACTGTGGACGGACAATATGCCGATACGGTGACCGAGCAGCTGAGCCTTGCGTATCGCTATGCGAACTCCGACGAGCTCTCATGCGAGCTCATGTGCGAAGCGGTCTCGCGTGCGATGTACAACATCCCCCTCGATTACTACTATGCGTTGCGCATGGAAGGCATCGTCGATCTTGCCGATGCGGTGGGAGGCGTGCAGGTGGAAGCACTGGAGGATGTGCCTAGAGCGGGCATCTACAAAGGGCACGAATATCTTCTGACTGGCAAGAAGGCGTATGACTATCTGCAATATCGCGATATCAAGCAAAACGATACGGCACTCGGTCGTCAAGAACGCCAAAAACAGTTCATCAAGGCATTCGCGGGCAAGGCGCTCGCTGAGGCGAAGGGCGATGTGAGCGTATTGCTCGGCATCTACGAGAAGCTCTCGCAGTATTCCTATACGAATATCGGGATCCCGGAGTTCACCTATCTTGCATCGCATTTCATGGCCTATGGCATTGACTCGTTCAGCGTCGATAGCTTGCAGGGCGAAATGACCATCGGCCAGGATGGCTATCAGGAGTTCCATCTTGATAAGGATGCGGTCTACCGCACGGTGCTGGATGTCTACTACACGCCAGTGGAGGACAAGCAAGCCGAGGAAGCGGCACGCGCTGAACAGCACGACATCGATTCCGTGAGCGATACGAGGTTCTAATGGCGACCAAGAGCAATACCGTTTCACAGTCCAAGGGAGCCTTCGATCGCTTGATGGAAAGAGAGCCCGATCCATTCTGCCTGTACATCGTTGCGCTATTGGGAAGCGCCATATTCGTGCAAGGATCGTATCATCCCGACCAGGCGGCTTGGGTGGGGCTGGCATCGGTCGTAGGCATCGTCATCGCGCTCGTGCGGGCTAAGATGCGTGCTGGGCAGGTGCGATTCCCGTGGCCATGCTTATGCTTGTTCGGCGTATGCCTTTGCTGCATCATCAGCGGTATCGTGAACGGTCTCACCCTGACGCGCATCTCAGCGGTCGCCATTTGGTTCACCGCTTTCGCCGCCTCGGTCATGTGCGCTCAGCTTGATGCGGAGCAAAAGGAACGTACTCTTGGCTATGCGGGGTGGGTGGGCGTTCTATGCGCAATCATCGGCATCCTCATGTATAGCGGTCTGCTCGAAGGCAACGGCTATGTAGCCATGGATCGCTTGCAGTTCAGCCTACAGTATGCGAATGCGTCGGCCGCCCTTTTCGCTGCATTCTTCATGATCCAGGTGATATGCGGCAGTGCTCGGCTGCACCCGCTTGCCGTGCTGTCCGCTTTCGCGTTGTTCTTGACGCAATCGTTCGGGATGATCTTGGTTTTCGCCATCGTCTTCATCGCCCTGATGGCATACCTTCTGAAGAAGAAAAGCCGCGATCGCTCGGCATCGACGCTTGTGCAGGCGATCCTTGCGGCAGCGATCTACGGCATCTGCTTGGTCGCCGGTGCTGTTTGGGCGCCAGTCTGCGCAGTTGTGGCGGTTCTTGGTTCGTTCGCCCTCTGCCGGCCGATCGAGAAGGCCTGCATGCACCGGCGATTCCCCGTGGTGTTCGCGGTGGCGTGCATCCTCGTATGCGCAGGCGCTTGCCTGGTCGCTTTCGTCGTGCTGCAAGGGTGGCGCGCGGACCAGGCTCTATCAACATTCGTCGAGCGTCTTGTCCTCTTGCGCGATGGGTGGACGCTCCTTTCTGCTAATCCGCTTTTGGGCATCGGTCCGGATGCGTTTCTTGAGCAGTTCCGATATGTGCAGACGGCCCAATACAATACCGGCGTCATGCATTCAGGGTACATGCAGCTTGCTCTGGATGGTGGCATGCTGGCTCTTGCATGCTTCCTGGCCTTCTTGGCGATCAGCATCGTAGCGCTTGTGCGTATGCGAGATGTGGCGTCTCTGTTGGCGGCTCTCTGTCTTATCGTCCATGCACTGATCGACTTCGATCTTCGGTTCGCCTCCATCATGCTGCTCTTGGTGCTCCTGCTCTTGTCGGATCGGTTCCAAGTCGCGCTGCCTGCGCGCTTGCCTCTTGCGGTCTGCTCGGCGGTCTTGGCCGCTGTGGGATGCGCATGCTCGCTTGTTGCCTATGGGCAGATCCAA
>CASTMW010000104.1 GCA_949450265.1 uncultured Eggerthellaceae bacterium
CTTACGGTGAGGAGCACTCTTCCATATGATCAGTTCTTCCATGAGAAACCGGCGCATATGACCCTCCGCAATATCAGAGATGTATCTTTGACATTATCGGTATTACGTCCTGATTTTCTCACATATTGTAGAAAACAAGGACGTTAAATCTACAATTCTGTACATTTCAAGCCCATGATGCGATGATGCATCGAATGGCCTGATTTAGTCCTGCTCAACGCAAGCATTCGCATGCGCGTCTCTCCCAAGCTCTCTCAGAGCGCTCAGTTGAACCTCTGTTGGGCAGCAGCCAGATCATGACCCACCAGATACAGCGCAGCCTCGGCCGCAAGCGCCGTAGCGGCCTCAAAATCCTCTACCGCGCTGCCCTTAGGACGGCTTAGCACCCAATCGGTCACGCTCATGCGCCCCGGTGGCCGCCCGATGCCGCAGCGCACGCGATACCAATCCGGACCGCCTAGCTTCTCATTGATCGATTTCAGACCGTTGTGTCCCGCCAAGCCACCGCCGAACTTCACACGAATGGTTCCCGGGTCGATATCCAGCTCATCATGGATCACGATGATATGATCGGCAGGCACACCGTATTCCGCCGCCAACTTCGACACCGGACCGCCCGACGTGTTCATGAAGCTCTGAGGCTTCGCTAGGATCAGCGTCTTGCCATCATGCTCGACATGCGCACACAGCGCTCCGCATTCGGACTTCCAATAGCGCGCACCCAGATCATCCGCCAGCAGATCTACCGCATCGAACCCGGCATTATGCCGCGTGTGCGCGTACTCATCCCCCGAATTCCCTAAGCCGACGATCAGCCAATCCGCACCCTCAGCGCTACCCGGCGCCTTCTTTTTGAAGAATCCCACGACCTATAGAGCGAAATCAGGATCGAATAGATCGCTCACCGACCCATTGTCGTATACGTTGGAGATGGCACGGGCGAACAACGGCGCCACGCTGACCGTTTTGATCTTCCCGCTCTGCCGCTCCAGCGGCACAGGAATCGTGTCGCACACCACGACCTCTTCCACACTGGCATTCTCCAGCCGCTCGTAGGCCGGGCCGCTGAACACGGGGTGCGTGCAGCAAATGTACACCTCTTTGGCGCCCTTCGCGCGCAGCGTGTCGGCGGCCGCCGCAATGGTGCCGCCCGTGTCGATCATGTCATCGTTGATAATGCAGATCTTGCCCTCCACATCGCCGATCAGCGCCGTTATCTCGGCCTTGTTGTGACCCGGGCGCCCCTTGTGCATGATGGCCAGATCGGCCTCCAGCATGTCCGAGAGCTTCTTGGCGGCCTTTGCACGTCCCACATCCGGACTCACCACGCACACCTCGCCCGCCGGGAATCCCTTCGCGCGGAAGTAATCGGCCAAGATGGGAAGCGCCGTCAGATGGTCCACCGGCATGTCGAAGAAGCCCTGTATCTGCCCCTGATGCAAATCGATGGTCATCACGCGCGTGATGCCTGATGTGGTGATCAGGTTCGCCACCAGCTTCGCCGTGATGGGCTCGCGCGCGGCAGCCTTCCTATCCTGACGGGCGTATCCATAATGCGTGATGACCGCCGTGATCGTGCGAGCGCTGGCACGCTTGGCAGCATCGGCCATGATCAGCAGCTCCATCAGCGCATCGTTCACGTCCGCATCCCCCGTGCCCGCCACGCTCTGGATGATGAACACGTCAGCGCCGCGCACGCTCTCCAAGTACCGCGCATATATCTCGCCATTGGCGAACTTCTCCAACTTCACGTTGCCAAGGCTCACACCCAGATGATCGGCTATCTTCTCTGCCAGCTCCGGCGCGATCGAACCGGAGAACACGGCCATGGACTTCTTCATTTCCGTCATAAGGGCGCTCCTCATCACTTGTGGGATCCTCTGCGTCCATTGTAGCGCGTGCCACCGGGCACACGCTCGCAATATCAGTGCTTGGCGTGCTTCTTAGCCCAGTCATCGATCACGCGCTCGCGCGCCCGGGCCACCGCCAGGCTGTCGGCGGGCACATCCTTCGTGATCACGCTGCCCGCACCGACCACCGCGCCGTTGCCGATCGTCACCGGCGCCACCATCATAGTGTCGCTCCCTACGAACACATCATCGCCGATCACGGTGGCGTGCTTCGCCGCGCCATCATAGTTGCACGTGATGCTGCCCGCTCCGATGTTCACGCCAGCGCCCATGGTGGTGTCGCCGATATAGGACAGATGCGGCACCTTGCTGCCGGGCCCGATGGTCGATTTCTTGATCTCAACGTGCGTGCCCGCCTTCGCGCCCTCCATCAGATGGGCACCCGGTCGCAGATACGCACGCGGCCCGCAGGTGGCGCCATCGTCGATGCGCGCCTCCACAGCCACCGTCTCGTCCACCGTGCATCCAACGCCTACGTGCGTATCGGTTAAGCGGCTGTTCGGGCCCACCACGGTATCGCGCCCCACTTCCGTCGCACCCATCAGGAAGGTCATGGGCAGAAGTTCCACATCGGGCTCGATGGTCACATCCGGCCCGATCCACACCAGTTCTGGCACCAGCATGGTAACGCCCGCTTCCATATGCGTCCGATTGATGCGCTGCTGCATGACGCGCGTGGCCTCAGCTAGCTGCACGCGCGAATTGACACCCATGCACTCCTGCGGATCCGCCGCCTGCACAGCTATCACGCGCTGGCCGCCCTTGCGCAGGATCTCCAGCACGTCGGTCAGATAGTACTCGCCTGAAGCATTCTCGCAGCCCACCTGTTCGAGCGCGCAGAAGAGCGCTGCAGCATCGAAGCAATAGAAGCCGGAATTGCATTCGCAGATAGCGGCTTCCTCTGCGGTAGCGTCCTTCTGCTCCACAATGCGATGGACGTCGCCCAGGTCAGCCTCGCCCTCGCACGCGCCGCGCACGATGCGCCCGTACCCGAACGGATCGGCCATCCGCATGGTCAGCACCGCGCAAGCCGCCTTCTCGCGCATCCGTGCATCCGCTAGCATCCGTAGCGTCTCGCCCGTGATCAGTGGGCTATCCCCGCTCAGCACCAGCACCGAACCGTCGAAGCCCGCAAGGGCCTCCCGCGCGCAAGCCACCGCATCGGCAGTACCGCGCTGCTCGGGCTGCTCGGCCACCACGGTACCCTCCACCAGCGGACGCACCTGCTCGGCGCGATGCCCCACCACGCTCACCACCGGGTCGGCTCCCGCCGCGCGTGCCGCAGCCACCACCCATTGCACGAGCGGGCGCCCCAGCACCTCATGGGCCACCTTCGGTCTCTCCGACCTCATGCGCGTGCCAGCGCCCGCACAGAGCACTATCGCCGCTGTTGACATCGCCGCCTCCATTCGTCAGTTCGAACCTCCCATGAGTATAGCAATCCGCAGCCCGTGCAGGCTGGTTTTGATACACTGACGGACAGCCGCGCAAAGAGCGCGGTGCCTCCGCGGGCGCACCGCCCGCAGGGCAAGGCAGCCGCGTGCATCGCGGCCGACCCTTGGAGGGGACATGGAAGGCTTCGACCTGATCTCGACCGGCTTCTGGTCCGTGATCCCGCCGCTTTTGGCCTTAGCGCTAGCGTTGATCACGAAGGAAGTGTACTCGTCGCTGACCATCGGCGTGTTCGTCGGCATGATCATCTACCAATTCACCTTGAACGGCGCAGGCGCCGAGCAGCTCGTCGCCTCGTTCACCATGGTGCCGCAGATGATGGCCGAACAGATCGCCGGTAATGGAGCGCTGTTGCTCTTCCTTGCGCTGTTGGGGGCGCTCACGGTGGTCATCGCCGTGTCGGGCGGCTCCCGCGCGTATGCCGAATGGGTATCCACGCATATCAAAAATGCCAAGATGGCATCCATCCTGACTGCCATCTTGGGCATCATCATCTTCGTGGATGACTACTTCAACTGCCTGACCGTCGGTGCCGTCATGCGTCCGATCACCGATCGTTTCCACATCAGCCACGAGAAGCTGGCCTGGATCATCGACTCCACCGCAGCGCCCGTGTGCATCATCGCGCCGGTCAGCAGCTGGGCGGTCGCCGTGGGCGGCTATCTTGGCGAAGACGGCTTCAACACCTTCGTCGCCTCCATCCCCTACAACTTCTACGCGCTGCTCACCATCTTCTTCGTGTTCTTCATGCTGTTCATCCAGAAGGACTTCGGCCCCATGGCGGCTGCTCAGGCCGCGGCCGACGATCGCATTCCGGCGGCCGGCTCGAAGCTGGAGGCCGTATCCTTGGCCCGCATCGCCGATAAGGCCCAGGTCGATCTGGAGGGCGCTCCCAATATCCCCACGGTGGTGACCGAGGAGGGCGACATCGACGATGCGGCCGCCGGCGCCATCGAGGAGTACAAGGGCCTCAACATCTCCGATCGTGGCACCATTTGGGACCTCATCGTGCCCATTCTCGTGCTCATCGTGTTGGACGCGCTGGGGATTACTGACATGAAGGCGTCTGTAGATCGGGAGGACGTCGTGTAGGCAAAGAGTGTGGACCTGGTTGTGGGCCGGAGCAT
>CASTMW010000105.1 GCA_949450265.1 uncultured Eggerthellaceae bacterium
TTATCAATTTAGAGAAGCTCGCGTCAGGATTGGGCATCACCCTCAGCGAGTTCTTCTCGGCTGATATCTTTCTTGATGCCTAAGAGTCCCTGTTCGTCTCCTTCTCTCCGTCAAACTCCTGCGTGCACATCTTACAAAGCGTCCACAAAGCTCATTGGGCAATAAGACAGTCTTCAATAAGCACCACGAGGGTTGGGGTATGCGCGAGAACAACAGCCGCGCGCTAACTAGTGAACGATAGAAGATAAAGCCTGCGCCAGATCGAAGAATTGGAGCATGAAGAAGATGCTCACTCACGCTGGCAAGAAAGCTCTTGATCCGTTGGTGCCATCAAGCAGCGACAAGAACCTCGCTGCGCATCACCACGCGCCGAAGGAGACGGGTGCGGGGTTGGGCGTATGCGCGCCGAGATCCTTCTTGACCCAGGTCACGTTGTACCATTTTCCGAACTTGTTGCCACAGTGCGGCCATTCTCCCACCTTGGAATACCCCACGCGTTCATGAAAACGCAGGCTGGCATCGGTTAGGTGTGCATCAGCGCGCTCGGTGCAAGCGATGCAAGCATACGCACTGAGCACGCCCATTCGCGACAATGCCGCTTCGAGCGCCTCGTAGAGCATGCGGCCTACTCCTGTGCCGCGCTGGCCCTCAGCAACGTATATCGTCGTTTCGACCGACCAATCGTAGGAGGGGCGCCCGCGAAGCGGACCCGCGTACGTGAATCCCACCACATCGCCAGCGCGATCTGCCACAAGATACGGATATCGCTCGAGTGTGCTTGAAATGCGGCGACACATCTCGTTAACGCTGGGTGCAACGCGTTCGAAGGTGGTGGCTGTTGTTTCTACATAGCGCTGATAGATGGCAAGGATCCTTGCCGCATCATCCACGGTAGCACGACGTATCCGTACCGGAACCACCGAAACCGCTGCGCACACATCTTCGGTACCTTGATCCAAGCCCATCGCGCTCCCCTTCTGCATCGGAATTCTTATATCCGCTCATCCGCGGCTGAGTGTTCGTGAGCCATTGTATTCTAGACGACCGCACCCGTCTGCACTGTCAGGCCGATATTCCACTGGCATACCAACCGCGCGACCACAACATAGTCCTTGACATAATACTATGCAATACATAGTATTATGCGTCGGGAGGTATGATGGATGCGCAACTGAAACGAGGATTCCTTGATGCGTGCGTTCTCGCAACGATGGCGCAAGGGGAAACGTATGGCTATCAGATCATCAAGGATATGCCCGATCTTATCGGCATCAGCGAATCCACTCTCTATCCGCTTTTGAAGCGGCTGGAGACCAGGGGGTTCATCAAGGTTCGCAAGGCCGAGCACAACGGGCGCCTTCGGAAATACTACTCGCTGACCGAAACAGGCCGTGCCTTCCTTGCCGATTTCTTGAGCGATCGGAACGAGATAGACGCCGTTTTCGGATTCGTAGAGCAGGCCACGCGCGCCATGTGAGCCGCCGCGGTACATCGCACAGATGGGATTTGGAGCAAGCATGAACACGAAAGATTACAGAAGGCGCCTTGACACGTTCATAAGCTGCCTTCCTGAGGAGGAGCGCGAAGAGGCCATCTCGTTCTATACGGAGACCATTGCGGATCGGATGGACGAAGGCGCCACGGAAACGGAAGCGGTCGCCTCGATAGCCTCGCCCGAGGAAGCGGCGATGGCGATCCTGTCTGCGAAGATCTCCGAGATGGGAGGCCCGAACGAGCGGACGCTTGAGGATACGCTGATCCTTGAAGGCTTGGTCGACGCATATGACGAACTGGCCTCTGACGATGTGTCCGCGGAGAAGTCGCGAGGCTTCCTCGAAAGGCTGAAGGACCGTCATCTGTCCCCGCTGGAATGGGTCGCCATCATCTTGACGTCGCCCCTTTGGCTTTCCCTTCTGGTCACGGCAGCCGCACTCGCGCTGGCATTGGTTATCGTAGTCTTCGCGATCTACCTGGTCGCGTGGACGCTCATCGGCTGCGTCTGGGTGGTGGGAGGCGCGTTCGTCGTGTCATCGCCGTGCGCCCTTTTGTTCGCGCTCTGGGGCATGCAGATCGGAAACGGGCCCTATGCGTTGGTGAACGCGGGCTATACGCTCTTCCTCTTCGGCGCGGGCGTATGGATCCTCAGGGGCGCCTATGCCCTGACGCGGGCCTTTCTGGTCTGGCAACGGAAGAACATCGTCATCAAGGTGGAAGGCTTTGGAAGAAGCCGACGTGCTAAAGGTATCAACATTGACGCCGAGCGTGAAGAGCCAGCGGACGCGCAAGGAGCCGCTCCGTCGTTGGAAAGTCAGCCCGATAGTGTTGAAACTGCCGAGCAGCATGCGGAAGAAAGCGCCTCCCAGCGCACGTGGCAGATGCTCTTCAAGGTTTGCCTCTTCCTGCTCGCAGGAGGCATCGCATGCGTGCTCGTCGCCTTCATCGCGTCTGGCTTCGACTGGCGGATCTTCATCACGTCCCTCTACACCGAAGGGAACGTGTATCTTGGTGGGATGCTGGTAGCTACCCCTGAAAGACTGCTCTTTTCGCCGTATTGGTTCTTAGGGAGATGACGAGCAGAGCGGACGCATCGTTGCCAGCCGGGGATCAGTCGCGCGGCAGCGAGCCCTCTTTGCAGAACGGAACGATCTGCTGATACGCTTCGATCAGCTGCGGCAGCGAAACGGCCGCATTGGCAGGACTGGTGGACGGAAGGCGCGTGCACGGCATGCCCGTGCTCGGCTCACACAAGCGCCGGTAGAGGTCAGCCGCTTTCGCTCCCGTGCAGAAGATGGCGCGGATGGGAGCCTTACCCAGCAAGAACGCGATGTCGTTAGGCATGCAGTCAGCGATGGTTCCATCGGCCGCTCCCTTGATGGAACACGAGGCCAGCACATCCCAGAGCGCCACCCCATGCGCAAGCACGAGCGCTTCCCGCTCGGCATTCGTCTGCGGAACAGGCTCGTTGAAGATGGCCGCCATCACCTTCCAGAAGCGATTCTGCGGATGACCGTAGTAGAAGCCGATCTCGCGCGATTTCGGAGAGGGCATGGTTCCCAGGATGAGCACGCGGGACGACGCGTCGCAGATGGGCGCAAGCGGATGGACCACCCGAGAAGACCCTTCGATCGCTTCCTTAGGGGCGCGATCCTGCTGCTTCCTCGATGGTCGTCCCATGAAGCACCTGCGGCGCGACGGCCCTACAGTGCCGCGATGATGGCGTCGACGGAATCCTTCGCATCGCCCAAGAGCATCTCGGTGTTCTCGTTGAAGAACAGCGGGTTTTGCACGCCAGCGTAGCCCGCATTGCCCATAGAACGCTTGGAGACGATGACCGTGCCCGCATCCCACACGCGCATGACCGGCATGCCCGCGATGGGCGAGCCGGGATCAGTCTCGGCCGACGGGTTCACCGTATCGTTGGCGCCCACCACCAAAACGACATCGACATCACCGAAGTCGTCATTGACCTCGTCCATCTCGAAGACGTTGTCGTAGGGCACCTTCGCCTCGGCCAGCAGCACGTTCATATGCCCCGGCATGCGTCCTGCGACCGGATGGATGGCGAACTTCACGTCCACGCCGCGGTCGATCAGCTTGCGTGTCAGATCGGCCACCGGATACTGCGCCTGCGCGACCGCCATGCCGTATCCAGGCGCCACCACCACGCGCTTGGCGCTCTTCAGCTGCTCGGCCACCTCTTCCGGGGTGACCTCGGTGTAGTCACCCATGGGCTGATCCGCGCCCGCCGCGGTGGGTGCCGCAGAATCACCGCCGAACCCGCCCAGGATGACCGAGACGAACGAGCGGTTCATCCCCTGGCACATGATGTAGGACAGATAAGCGCCCGACGAGCCCACCAGCGCTCCGGTAATGATGAGCAGATCGTTGCCCAGCGTGAAACCGGCCATAGCGGCCGCCCACCCGGAATAGGAGTTCAGCATGGACACGACCACTGGCATGTCTCCCCCGCCGATGGCAAGCACCAGATGTGCGCCCAGCACCAGCGACACGATGGTCAGTATGACCAGCGGCACCATGCCAGCCGCCACGCCCAACGTGTTGATGAACCACGCGATCAGCACGATGCACACGATGAGCAGGGCAAGGTTTATAGCATTGCGTCCCGGCAGCGTCAGCGGCTTGCCGGACATCTTCCCCGACAGCTTCAGGTACGCCACGATGGACCCGGTGAACGTGACCGCGCCGATGAATACCGCAAGCCCCACCTCGCCCATATGGAAAGCGTTATCGTAGGTGCCCATGCCTGGATCGATGAAGAACGAGTTGAATCCGACGAGCACCGCAGCTGCACCCACGAACGAGTGCAGCATGGCCACCAGCTCG
>CASTMW010000106.1 GCA_949450265.1 uncultured Eggerthellaceae bacterium
CCGATAACCTACTTGCTCGAAGAGTTGGAGGAGATGTGCGCAGAGGTGGTGTTCCTCGGTGTACAACCGGCGGGCACCGAATTCTTCGACCCGGTGAGCCCGCACGTGCTTGAGGCTGTGGATCGAATATACGACGAAATCGCCGCTGGCGGTGATTTCGAGCAATACCCTTACGTGAATTAGGAAAGGATGCAATCTATGTCAATCGAAAAGGAAGATCTCACCGTTGTGTGTCCCGATGCGCTGGCGCCTGCGGCCACAGAGGCCAAGGCGGAGAACGTCGGCATCACCAAAGCCACCATGAACCCGGCCAAGTGCTTCGTTGCCGCTATGCTCGCCGGTGCCTTCATCGGTTTCGGTGGAATGTATTTCTGCACGTTTTTGGGAGATCCTACGATGCCGTTCGCAGTGCAGCGTATGGTCGGCGGCATCTGCTTCTGCCTAGGACTGACGCTCGTGCTATGCTGCGGCGCCGAGCTGTTCACCGGCAATGTGCTCATGATCTGCGCCAAAGCATCCGGCAAGATCAAATGGTCCGGCCTGTTTCGCAACTGGGTAGTGGTCTGGCTCGGCAACCTTGCAGGATCCCTTCTGGCCATGTTCATCATCTACATGAGCAACTTGCAGGGAATGAACGGCGGTGCCGTAGGCGAGGCCTTCGTATCCGTTGCTGCCGGTAAGGTAGCACTTGATCCGATCATCCTGTTCTTCAAGGCGATCATGTGCAACGTTCTCGTATGCCTGGCTGTATGGATCGGTTTTTCCGGCAAGACCATCGTCGACAAGGTGATCGGGCTTCTGTTCCCCATCTCCGCATTCGTGGCATGCGGCTTCGAGCACTGCGTGGCTAACATGTTCTTCCTGCCGATGGGCCTTGTGCTGAATCTGGGTGGCGTCGGTGCTGCCGGTGCGGTCACGTTTGGCGGTGTAGCTTACAACATTGCCCTGGCCACGCTCGGCAACATCGTCGGAGGATTGCTCGTGGGTCTGGCCTACTGGTTCATCTACCACAAGAAGCAACAGAAGAAGCTGGAGAAATAACCGATGAAAGTGATCGATCGATATCGGGAGAGCGACCTTGCCGAACTTTACGAGGGCAGGCTTCTGACTCCTGAAGGAGATGCCGGTCCCGTTGAGAGGAAGGTGCTCATCGAGCACGCCATGGAGGTCATCGTGAATGCGGTTCCCACCATGCGCATCGTCTGCACTCCGGATCATCTGATCGATCTTATCGTAGGTCGCCTTTACACCGGTGGCATCGTAGACGGCATCGATGACATCGACGCGATACATCTGTGCGATCAGGGGACAAGAGCCTCCGTGCTCCTTTCCTGCCGCCGTGCAGATCTTTCCCGGAATAGCATCGAGGCGGTTCCCTCTTGCTGCACCGGCAACCGCACCTACAACCAATACTTCACCAACGACGAACGCCCGGCCAATGTCGTGCCCATCCACTTCGAGGCGGAGTGGGTCTTCACTGCGGCTCGGGCGTTCGCGAAGGACACCCCCTTACACCAGGCGACAACGGGCACCCATAGCTGCTATCTCGTACAAAAGGGCAACGTTGTCGCCTGCTGCGAAGATCTAGGCCGTCATAACGCTTTCGACAAGGTTGTCGGGCTGGCTTTGCGCAACGGCATCGATCTGCGCCATGCACTGATCTTCTCGAGCGGGAGGCTTCCAGTGGATATGGTCATGAAGGCCATTCACGCCGGGGTGCCCATCTTGGCTACGAAGGCCGTGCCCACCGACGAGACCATTCGCATTGCTCGCGAGTTCGATCTCACCCTCGTTTGCCAGGCGCGACCTGACTCAGCAGTTGCCTACAATGACCCTGGTGAATTGCTTTGACAGCATTCGATTGGAACTGATCACGATGAAAAAGAAAGCGCTCGATGCCTTGAATCGACTATTGTCCGGCAACGTCGAGTATCTGAATGCCAAGGTTGCTCAAGGAGATGTCTCACCGGACTTGCGACAGCGCCTGTGCGATGAAGGACAGAAGCCCTATGCCGCCATCGTTGCTTGTTCCGATTCCCGCGTTGTGCCAGAAGATATCTTCATGCGCAGCCTCGGCGAGCTGTTCGTCATACGTGTAGCAGGCAATGTGATAGGTGAGACTCAAGCTGCCAGCGTCACATACGCTGTACAGCATTTGGGCGTGCCGCTCGTCATGGTGCTCGGACACACGCACTGTGGCGCTATCAGCGCCGTGCTCGAAGGATGCGACGATGAGGCTCTCAATCCTTTATCTCGTCCTATCGCGAACGCTATTGGAAGCGTTAAGGATCCTGATGAAGCAAGCGCGCTCAATGCGGTGAACGCCTTGAAGGAACTGCGTTGCATCTCCGACATAGCAGCGATGGAGGAGCAGGAAGAGCTTCTCTTGCTCCCCGCTCTGTATCATACGGACAGTGGAAAGGTCGAAGTGCTCGAAGAGGATCATGCATAAGGCCTGCATCCGAATCAGGTAGCTGGATCCTCCGAAAGGCATGCGGTGATCCACATGGTTCCAGATCGGAGACGCACAATAAAGGAGAGCGCATTGCTGGCGCTCTCCTTTATTGTGCTCGGTGCTATGGTTGGTGCGCTGACCGTGGTGCTAAGCATTGCGGTCGATAGCGCGTCCTATAGCAGGCTTTATCGCTTACGGCATCTATCGCGCGCTCAAACTTGATTTCTCATGGAGCACCGGACGGGTAATGGAGGCGGCACAGGATGAACAACCTATACCGCCGCTACTTGCGCCAGCGATCATCCTGAGCACAACGCTCACCGTGCTCTGCGGAGGATCAGTGGGCAAGGAAGCGGCAGCCCTTCAGATGGGAGCAGGGATGAGCACCTTGTTGCGCAGTCGAGTTCCCGAGCGCTTTCGTCGATCGCTTGCGCCAGCGGCCATGGCAGCTGCTCTCGGTGCGATGCTCAATGCACCTTTGGCGGGAGTGGTCTTCTCTTTCGAGGCTCTGCGAAAGCATCCACGATCGATCGCAGCGCTCGCAGCGCCGATGATAACCTCGTTCGCTGCATGGGGTGTGGTCGAATTGGCGGGCGTAAGATTCCTGGAAGCGTCCGCTCTATCATCAGGCGCGTCGAGCATCAACGGCTTATATGCTCTTGGGGGAATGGATCCTGTTTACGCATTGATCCTCATTGTCATTGCAACAGGTGTGGCAGCAGGATCGCTGGCGCTCATATTCTGTTCCGTCTTAAAGTGGATGCGCATCGGTCTTGCCCGATTGGGAGCTCCGGTATTCGCATTGGCGGTCGGCGGCGTTGCCACAGCTCTCATCGTCGGCTATACGGGGCTATTCCATTTCGATGAGATGCTCGTCTACTGTGGCACCGGATCCTTGCAGATCGAAATGGCTCTGACCGGTGAGGCGATGCTTTGGTGGGCATTCGCAGCCAAGATGATATTGACGCTGCTCACATTCGCCGGCGGGTTCAAGGGCGGCGAGATAATGCCGGTCCTGGCCATCGGAGCTTGCCTTGGCGCAACCGCGGGGTCTTTATCCTCTACGCTCTTGGGCGTGGATGCGAACATCATCCTTGTTATTGCCGCCATGGCAGCCTTCTTCGCAGCATGCACTAATTGCCCGCTCACGGCTCTGGTATTGGTGCTCGAGCTCTTCGGCGTTGGTGTTATCCCGTTCGCGGTCCTCGCAACTGCGCCCGCCTTTCTGATCGCGATCCCCGTAAGCCTCTACCCTACATCCGCCATGGGTAGACAATGAAAAGCAGGACAACATGCCTGGCCACTGTTGCCCTGCTCTTTGTTGCGCACTATATCTTCTGCGAAGACGGCGCCGTCTGCGGTCCTTAATTCTTCGGCGTGCTCGGAGCTGAAGGGCTTGGAGCGCTTGCGAGAGGATCCGTTGCATTTTGAAGCGCAGCGGACATCTCAGCCTCTGTCGCACCGCATTTAATGCACTCGGTTGCATCGGGCTTGTTGATCAAGAAATGGGGGGCAAGCTGGATGCTTGCCCCCGGACAGCTAGATTATTCCAGTGGAGTGTTTTTAGTGCACCTGATCGGGCGCGTTGAACTCAATCCGTTCGCAAAAGCAAAGTAACCCCAGCTCATGGGGTCACTTCTTGCATTGCTCAAAATATCCCTTTTGATTCAGGGATTCGTCCAGGATGCGGGTGAGTTCAAAACGATACTAGAACTCTGTGAGATGGGTTGGATTGCGGAACGCGAGATGGATTACCAAGCACTTGTCACCACGATTAATTCGTT
>CASTMW010000107.1 GCA_949450265.1 uncultured Eggerthellaceae bacterium
GCCCTTAGAAGGGGACGGCATACGGGATGACACCTCCTACCACCATAAGGAACGCCGCAGTGACCGAGGCCAAGAACAGCGAATCGGTCCGATCGAGCAAGCCACCATGCCCAGGCATGATGGTGCCGGAATCTTTGAACCCAGAATTGCGCTTGATGCGGCTTTCGGCCAGATCGCCCAGCACTTCCATGAGTCCGCAGACAAGCCCGAACACCAGCGCCTGTGGAATGGACAGCACGATGCCCGGGATGAACGACATGACCGCCCAGACCAGCATGGAGCCCACCAGCCCCGCGAAGAAGCCCTCCCAGCTCTTCTTGGGACTGACGCGCGGTGCCAGCTTATGCTTGCCTATCTTGCTGCCCACGAAATACGCGAAAGCATCGTTGGCCCACACGCTGAGGAAGATCATGAACATGACCAGCCCACCCCACGGAGGCGCCACTGCTTGGCGGATGACCATCAACCCGCAGAGTAGAAGCCCGGTATAGGCTGCTCCGAAGAAGCTGATGGCAACATCTTGGATGCGCGCGCGTAACCAGAAGACATACCAGACCAGAAGTGCGATGAGCAGTACGATAGCCACCACCAGCGCACCAGCCATGCCGAAGAAGTACGTTGCTGGGATGAACAGCACCGCCCCGCCGATGCCGAGCGCCTCGTTGGGTAGCTTCGCGTCGGAGCGCAGCATGTAATAGAACTCGCCTGCACAGATGCCCGCCACCACCATGAGGTACAGCATGGTTGGTATGTTGCCCGCGAATACACAGGCGATGGTCAGCAGTGTGTATACCAAGCCTGTGCGGAAGCGCACCTGCAAGCTGGAGGGGTTCTTCAGCTTCTTGGGCGTCTTCTCCAACGCCGTTTCCTTCACCTTCTGGCGCTTCTCGGCACGCTTCTCCTTCTTCTGCTGCTTCTCGGCGACCTCATCGGGGGTCACGTCGTAATGCCAGGGCGGCCCAGGCGGGGCCGCTTCAGGGTCGTAGATGATAGCGGGGTCCTGCACGCTGCGACCCTCATCCAATTCCTTGGTGGTGGGGCGCGCCTGGAACAACGCTGCGCGCTGGTCAGCCTGCTCGATCAATTCGGTCACCCGGCGCTCAAGCTGTTCGCGAGCGGCACGCTGGGTATCGGTCAGCTGATCGTTGCGCTCTTCCGGCATCACAGCGCTCCGAACCGGCGATCGCGCCCCTGGTAGTCCAGCAGGCACCGCAAGAACTCGTACCGATCGAAGTCGGGCCAGAGCACATCCGAGCACACCAGCTCTGCATAGGCGACCTGCCACAAGAGGAAGTTCGACAGCCGCTGCTCCCCGCTCGTGCGGATCAGCATCTCTGGGTCGGGAATGCCCGCTGTAGCCAGATGGCGCGCCAGCAGCTCTTCGGTCAGCACCGGCGGCTCACCGCCCGCAGCTGCCACGGCCGCCGCTTCGCGCATGAAGTCGTTGGCCGCCTGCACGATCTCAGCACGGCCGCCATAGTTCACCGCCACCACCAGCGTCATCCCTTGATTGTGGCGCGTCTGCTCCCACGCAGCCTGGAACGCCTCGCGCGTTTCCGCGGGCAGCGGCGAGAGGTCCCCGATGGTCATCACGCGCACGCCCTCTTCATGCAACTCGTCCACTTCGGCCAGCATGGTCTTGGCGAACAGGTTCATCAGCCCGACCACCTCGTCTTCGGGCCGCTTCCAATTCTCGGTGCTGAACGAATAGATGGTCAGGTAGCGTACGCCCAAGTCGTTGGCGCAGCGGATGGTCTCGCGCACCGCTTCGATACCCGCCTTGTGCCCGCGCAGCCGGTTCAGCGCCCGCGCCTTGGCCCAGCGCCCATTGCCGTCCATGATGACGGCCACGTGCTGCGGGATGCGCGCAACGTCCAACTGCGCCAGATCGATATCGGCTGGCGGTGCAGGGAAGATGTCACTGAGATCTTTCACGGGCAGCTTCGGTAGATCGCTGATCGAAGGCAAACGCAGGCCAGGCGATCACACCGCCATGACCTCGGCTTCCTTGGCCTTCATTGCAGCATCCACGTCAGCAACGAACTTATCCGTCAGCTTCTGCACCTCGGCTTCGGCGCGCTTGGCTTCGTCCTCGGGCAGCCCATCGTCCTTCTGGGCGCGCTCGATGGCAGCGTTCGCATCGCGGCGAGCATTGCGCACGGCTACGCGGGATTCTTCGGCATATACGCGGCACTGCTTCGCCAGTTCCTTGCGGCGCTCTTCGGTGAGCTGCGGGAACGGCAGACGGATGACCGAGCCATCGTTGTTCGGCGTGACGCCCAGGTCGCTTTCCAGGATGGCGCGTTCGATATCCTTCAGCGATGACTTGTCCCATGGCTCGATGACCAGCATGTGCGCGTCCGGCGTCTTCACGCCCGCCATCTGGTTGATGGGCGTGGGCACGCCGTAATAGTCCACCGTGATACGATCGAGCACCATGGCATTAGCGCGCCCGGTGCGCACCGACGCAAAATTATCGTGCAGCGAAGCGAGCGCTTTGCCCATGCGCTCTTCAGTGTTCAACAAGATCTCATCTATCTCAGCCATGACGCATCCTCTCAGTCGATCGTGGTTCCCACATCTTCGCCGCGCAGCGCGCGCTGAATGTTGCCGCGCTGGGTCAGATCGAAGACGATCATGGGAACGTCGTTATCCATGCAAAGCGAGGTGGCCGTTGCGTCCATGACGTGTAAGCCCCTGTTCAGCACTTCCATATACGTGATGCGGTCGAACCGCTGTGCGTCCGGGTTCTGCGCCGGATCGCAATCGTAGACGCCGTCCACCTTCGTGGCCTTCATCAAGCAATCTACGTCCAGCTCGCAGGCGCGCAACGCCGCGGTGGTGTCGGTGGTGAAGTACGGGTTGCCGGTGCCAGCGGCCAGGATGACCACGCGCCCCTTCTGCAGATGGCGCATAGCACGGCGCCGGATGTAGGGTTCGCTAACCTCTTGCATGTTGATGGCGCTCTGCACGCGGCTATACACCCCGTGACGCTCGAAGGCATCCTGAAGCGCCAAGGCGTTCATGACGGTTGCCAGCATGCCGATGTAGTCAGCCTGCGCGCGGTCCATACCCTCGGCCGAGCCCGCCAGCCCACGGAAGATGTTGCCGCCGCCCACCACGATGGCCAGCTGCACGCCATCCTGCACGATATCGGCGATCTGGTCGGCCAGGTCATCGACAACTTTCGGATCTATGCCGTACCCCTGATCGCCCGCGAGCGCCTCGCCCGAGAGCTTCAGAAGGACGCGGTCGTACTTGTAACCGTCTGCCATGTGCGCCGACTCCCCTCTTCTCTTTCGGTATCCGTACCATCTTACCCCGAAACGCGCGCAGCTTCGTTCTGGATGGACGATTTCTCGATTTCTTAAATGTAGTATCGGTTACATTTTTTACCCGCGAAGGTTGCGAAGGGGCTGCCACACAGCCGCGAAGACCAGCACCGGGCTAGCATGAAGGGGCGTGGTTTGGAGAGGGAGCGGAGGCCTTCACGCGAGAAGAGGAAGGCACCCGATCATGAGCGCTATCGGATCGAAGCGCATGTTGGCCGCATCGGCGGCGATCATGCTGGCAACTTTGATGGCAACGGCCACGGCGGCCCCGCAGGCCCGTGCAGATGAATATGCGGACGAATACACCCTTGACAACGGCATAGACCAAGCCATCGCGCACGTCTGTGACCTGACGGTGGAACAGGGCGACAACCTGCTGGATGCTCAGGCCGACATGGTGGGCGAAGAGCTGGCGGCCCTTACCGCGCAAAACGATGCCGCGAACGCCGCCGCACGAGCAGCCACCCAACAAGCAGCCGCTTCCGCCACGCAAGCGCAGACGCAGGCCGCCACCGCATCCGCTGCAAGGTCACACACCATCAGCGTGGACGGCGTTTCCATGGACTATATCGACACCTACCAGGCGTCCACCGCGCCAAGTTCGGGTGCAGGGCTCTGGATGGGGTCGGATAGCACCACCGACGGCAGCTGGGGTTACTTTATCGGAGGGTTATGTTTCAAAAAGTGTGCTCTCTTGAGGACGGTCATCCCAGCTCAGCCTA
>CASTMW010000108.1 GCA_949450265.1 uncultured Eggerthellaceae bacterium
GGGCACGCCCGGGCGCGTGGAGATTCTTCGTAGGATTAGCACTCTTGCTAGTAGAGTGCTAAACAAATATGTATAATGCACACTAAGAAAATCTCAAAGAACAGAGAACCAAGAGCAGAAACAGAGAGCACAGACCAAACAACCAAAGAACAAGCAGCTAGTAACAAGCAATCAAACAACAGAGAAGAAGGCATCTACATGAAGAAGTTCAAAACAGAGAGCAAAAAGCTGCTCGACCTGATGATCAACAGCATCTATACCAATCGCGAGATATTCCTGCGCGAGCTGATCTCCAACGCCTCCGACGCGGTGGACAAGCTGTACTTCCGCAGCCTGACCGACGAATCGTGCACGATCAACCGCTCTGACCTGGCCATCACGGTCAGCTACGACGAGGATGCACGTACGGTCACCGTCAGCGACAACGGCATTGGCATGACCAAGGACGACCTGGACAAGAACCTGGGCACCATCGCGCACAGCGACTCCTACGAGTTCAAGGCGCAGCAGGCGGCCGCCGATGGCGAACCGGCCAGCGGCAAGGGCCTTGACGATATGACCGACGTGGACATCATCGGCCAATTCGGCGTGGGTTTCTACAGCGTCTTCATGGTGGGCAAGAAGGTCCGTGTGGTCAGCCGCGCCTTCGGCAGCGACGAGGCCTGGGCCTGGGAGAGCAACGGCATCGACGGCTACACCGTTACCGCCGCCGAGCGCACCGAGCACGGCACCGATGTCATCGTGTACCTGAAGGACGACACCTCCGACGAGCGCTACGGCACTTTCGCCACCGAGCACGGCCTGACCGAGCTGATTCGCCGCTACAGCAACTACGTACGCTACCCCATCCAGATGGAGGTCACGAAGCGCCGCGAACTGCCGCTGCCCGACGACGCCTCCGAGGACGCGCGCCCGGAATACGAGAGCTACGTGGAGCTGGACACCATCAATTCCATGATCCCTATCTGGAAGCGCAAGCGCTCGGAAGTCTCTGACGAGGAATATAACGAGTTCTACAAGACCGACTTCCACGACTTCGAGGCCCCGTTGCGCACCATGAGCCTGCACGCCGAAGGCACACTGACCTACGACGCGCTCATGTTCGTGCCCAGCCACGCTCCGTGGGATATGTGGTCGCGCGACTTCAAGCGTGGCTTGGCGCTCTACAGCAGCGGCGTGCTCATCATGGACAAGTGCGAAGAACTGGTGCCGGAATACTTCGGCTTTATGCGTGGCGTGGTGGACAGTGCCGACCTGACGCTGAACATCAGCCGCGAAACGTTGCAGCACAACGGACAGCTGCGCGCCATCGGCCGCCGCTTGGAGAAGAAGATCAAGCAAGAGTTGGCGAAGATGCGCGACGACGACCGCGAAGCCTATGAGGGTTTCTTCAAGGAGTTCGGTCGCACGCTGAAATACGGCCTGTATTCAAGCTACGGGCAGGCGCGCGACGTGCTGGCCGACCTGCTGCTGTTCTGGTCGGCGAAGGAGCAGCGCATGGTCACGCTGGCCGAATACGTGGAAGCGGCCCCGGAAGGCCAGGACGCCATCTTCTTCGCGTCGGGCGACGGCCGCGAGCGCTTGGCGAAGATGCCCATCGTGACCACGGTGCTGGCCAAGGGCCACGACGTGCTGCTGTGCGACGAGAACGTGGACGAGTTCTGCATGATGGCGCTGGGCGCCTACGAGGTGGCGCCGAAGGTGGCGCTGGCCGACGATGCCAGCGACGACGCCGAACAGTCCGCACCTACCATGTGGCCGCTGAAGAACGTGGGCAGCGAAGATCTGGGCCTGACCTCCGAGGAAGAGAAGAAGGAAGCCGAAGAGGCGACCGCCAGCAACTCTGCCCTGTTCGACGCTATGCGCGACGCGTTGGATGGCAAGGTGGCGAAGGTGGTGGTATCCACACGCACGACCGACGCGCCGGTGGTGCTGACCACGGAAGGCGCCGTCAGTCTGCAGATGGCTGAGGTGTTGAAGCATCAGCCCGGCAACGAGCAGGCACCTACCGCCCAGGTTGTCATGGAACTGAACGCGAAGCACCCCATCTTCGAGGTGCTGAAAGCCGCCCATGAGGCGGGCGACGCCGACAAAGTGAGCTCTTACACGGGCATTCTGTACGATCAGGCCATGCTGGTGGAGGGTCTGCCCATCGACGATCCGCTGGCGTTCGCTCAGGCCATCAGTGCGCTCATGAAGTAAGGCGGCACACGATCGTAGCCCACAGCTGCGACCGCGCCATAGAACACGATCCAACGCGCCATCTCAAAAAAAAGAGAGCGACGCATTCTCACAAAAAAGAACGACGTATCCCAGAAGGCGGCCTGCGGGCCGCCTTCGTGCGCTTCCCGTCCGCATGAACGATGACTCGATCCATCATCAAAAAACTACTAATACACAGGCAAAATATGTCACGACCATTACGGTTGGACCCTGTGAAGAAAACACGGAGGCTATCACCCAAGAATCATCTTTTTCAGGGCGTATCGTCAAGGTGTCTCAGAAAACGTGTCAAGAGGCTGTGCGGCTGGCACGCACTCCGACACCTGTCAATGAAAGGAGCGATCATGAGTACTACTCAGAATGCGCATGCACAAGCACCGCTTTCCAGTACTGCTTCTGCTAGCGTAGCCTCCGGCGCTCCTGCCAAGCCGCCGGTGGCATCCGCAGCGAAGACGTTAGGATTCTTCGGCTTCTTCGCCATCACCGCGTCTATGGTCATGACGGTGTATGCATACCCGAACTTCGCATCATCGGGCATGCATCTCATCTTCTTCCTGATCTTGGGCGGCGTCTTCTGGTTCTTGCCCGTAGCTCTCTGTGCCGCAGAGATGGCCACGGTGAAAGGCTGGGAGACCGGTGGTATCTTCGCATGGGTCGGGAAGACCCTCGGTAAACGGTGGGGCTTTGCGGCCCTGTTCTATCAGTGGTTCCAGATCACGGTAGGGTTTGTCACCATGGCGTTCTTCGTGTTGGCGGCCATCTCCTACATGGTGGGCTGGGATGCGCTGTACAACAACCCGCTCGTCATGTTCATCGGTGTTGCGATCATCGTGTGGGTGCTCACGCTGACGCAGCTCGGTGGCACCAAGCTGACCGCACGCATCGCTAAGATCGGCTTCTTCGGAGGCGTTATGATTCCGGCAGTCGTGCTGCTTATCGGCTTGATCGCGTACCTGGTAACGGGCGGCATCTCCCAGATCGACCTGGCAACCGCAAGCTATGTGCCCGACTTTACGAAGACAGGTACGCTGGTCATCTTCGCTTCGTTCATCCTGGCGTTCGCAGGCGTTGAGGCATCTGCATCGCATGTGAACGAACTGAGGAATCCTGGCAAGATCTATCCCCTGGTCATGATCGTGCTCTGCATTCTGACCATCATCCTTGACACGCTCGGTGGCATGGCTGTGGCTATGACCATCCCACTGTCCGAGCTTGAGGGCAACATGAGCCACGGCGTCATCGCGGCGTTTGCGGCCATCTTCGATGCGCACTTCCATGCTGGTTGGCTCGTGTACGTCATCGCGTTCCTGCTGGCAGCTGGCGTGCTGGCCGAGATATCCTCCTGGATAGTCGGTCCGTCGCGTGCTCTGCTGGCAACTGCCGACGAGGGCATCCTGCCGAAGACGTTCGCAAAGACCAACAAGCATGGCATCAGCGTGAAGACCGTCGTCATCCAAGGCATCATCGTCACTATCTGGGACGCGGTGCTGTGCGGGTCCATGGCCCTGTCCGGCGGTTCCAGCTCTTCGGTGGCCTATCTGACCGCCGTTGGCCTGACTGTGGTCATCTATCTGGTCGGTTACGTGCTCTTCTTCCTGGGTTACTTCAACCTGGCGCTGAAGAAGAAGGATCTGCCGCGCGTGTTCCATGTGTTCGGCAACAGCACGGTGGGCAAGTGCATCATGGCAGGCGTTGGCCTGGCGGTCACCCTGTTCGCTCTGGTCATCTCCTTCTTCCCGTCAAGCGAGCTGTCGGCGCAAGCGAACGTCGT
>CASTMW010000109.1 GCA_949450265.1 uncultured Eggerthellaceae bacterium
CTCTATCTGTAGCAGATAAAGCGCATTACATGGCATCCAAGCAAAAGCTATGCTCTCAGACATCAAGGTAATGAGCAATAGGAGATGAAATCTCCAACCTCTGATACATTGCATGCCCTAAAAAAGAACATCGAAGAGGCTCTGCATCAGTCAGACTGTGTCATACGAGAGTAGCGTGCTTATACCCATAAGCAGTGAGAACGTCCGAACGGTGTGCAGTTCACCTAAAGCCGACGCTCTACTGTTCTTAGCGGTAGTCGTTGCCCTGCATGCCGCCCAGCAGCTTGCTCTGCTGCTTCATGTGCTCAGCCTTCTCCTTTGCACTGACAAAGTCCTCTGGGGGCTCTTCCACTTCCAGCAGCTCCACCTCGAAGGTCAGGTCGCGTCCGGCCAGCGGATGATTCATGTCGAACACCACGATGCCGTCCTCCACCGCCTTCACGGTAACGGGCATGGGCGTGCCATCTTCACTGGACGACATCCAGATGCGCTGGCCCACCTTCACGTTGCCCTTCGGCACCTGTTCCATGGGCACATGCTGCACAAAATCGTCCAGGTATTCCCCGTAGGCCTCGTACTGATCCACGGTGAACGTGCGCTTCTCGCCCGGCTTGCCCTCCATGGCCAGGATCTCACGCTCGAAGCCGTCGATGGCCATATCCATGCCCGTTTGGAACTTCATGGGCTTGTCGGCGTCTGCATAACCGAATACCTCGCCATCGTCGGTCTTACCCGTGTACGTCAGCGTTACTGTTGAACCGATCTCCATGTTGTGTCTCCGATCCTTCTTCATTCCACGATGGTCACATCGGCCGTGTCGGCCAGCCATTCTGCTGCTTTTGCGCGGCGTGCCATCTTGCGCACGTCCGCCATACGATGCGCTTCCTCCCAGGATGCACGGGTGGTTTGCGGGTCGTCTTCGCCTTCGAACAAGGCATCTATGTCCTCGTCGGTCACCGTCCAACCGTTGTGAGCGAACACGGCTTCCAGCGCACAATCGATAGCGGCACGGCGGCGCGCTTCGCGTTCGATGTCCTCTTTCATGGCGTCGCCGTCCACCGAGTTCTGCAACATCCATTGCTGCAGGTTCGTACCCTGGTCCTGCAAGCTCTGCATGAATTCGCGACCCACATCCTGGCGCAGGAAATCAGCGAAGTACGTGGGCACGTCCCCGTCCAGCCGCTCGATGGCCGCGTCGATGGCGCGGTCCACCTTCAAGCCGGGTAGTTCCTGGGTCTTCTGCATGTGGATGGCCTGCTTCAACTGGTTGCGCATGTCCTCCACGTCCTTGGCGCCCACCTTCTCGGCGAACGCATCGTCCAGGTCGGGCAGCACGTATTCACGGAAGCTCTTCACATCCACAACAGCGTGCAGCTTGCCCTCACTGAAGGGCGCGTTGCCCTCTTCGTCCACCGCTTCGAAGTCGAACTCAAGCGTATCGCCCGCCTTCGCGCCGATGATATGCTCGTCGAAGGTGGCGGGCATGGCGCCTACGCCCAGCCCGATCAGGCGGCTGGTATTGCGCAAACCCGGCACCACCTTCCCGTCGGTATCCACGATGGTCATATCCAACATGGCGTAGTCGCCATCGGCCGCCACGTGGTCGGCATCTTCGATGTCGCGGTAGGTGTGGTAATGCTCGCGCAGCTCTTGTATTTGGCCGTCCACTTCCGCTTCGGTGGGTTCGGACGGCGGCATTTCGATAGCGACCGGATCGTAGCTGGTCAGTTCCATCTTGGGCGCCACCGGACCCGACACCGTGAACGTGAACGGCGCGTCCTCTTCAGGCATGTCGGACACGTTGAATTGCGGTTCGTCCAAGAAGATGACATCGGCGCCGTCGATGGCCTCGAAGGCATGTTCGTTGATGAGCAGTTCCGCCACGCCTCCCATGGCGTTCGCGTGGCCGCCCACCTGCTGTTCCAGCACAGCACGCGGGGCCTTGCCCTTGCGAAACCCGGGGATCTCGCGCTGCCCCACCTGCTTGAAGAACTCATTAGTGGCAGCCTTCACCTCTTCGGGCGATGCGACCACCGTCAGGACGATCTCTTGCTGCTCGCCGTCGTCCTCGCGAGCGATATCCTTGACCTGCACAGCCAGCTCCTATCGTGCGAATTGATGCTATGCGTAGTATCTCATACCCTGCGCCTTACGGAAGGGATGAAACGGCCGTGCAGGGGCATGTTGCACGAAGGTTCGTGTTCAACGCGACCAGGATGCCCTGTTGTGGCGCGATGCACGATCAGCTGTTCCGTTTCGAAGGTACATTCTTGCGCACATACAGGCTGACCGCCTTGTACCTCACGTCGTCGTCGCCAGGCACCGTGTCCACCGTCTGACCAGCCTTGTAGCCCAGGTTGGCTGCTACCTCATATTCGTCTTCCACGCTGGGCGCCTCAAAACCGGCCGCCTCAAGCCACGTCAGATTCTCCGCTTCGGTGCGCGCCGCCTGGATGCTATTGCCCATCTGGCGCGCCGCCTCCACCACCGCCTCGTTGCGCGGCCGGTCGGCGAATACCGTCTCCATGATGAGCAGGCCGCCCGGCTTCAGCACGCGCCCGAACTCGGCCAACGCGCGCTCCTGGTCGTAGAACAGCGTCATCACGTTGTTCACGTAGACCGCATCCATCGTGCCCGTGCCGATGCCCGCGCCGATCAGGTCCTCGGGATAGGCCACGTGGAACTCCATGTTGTTGCCCGCAAGGCCGCTGTCATGCCACGCGCGATCCATGCCATCGATGGATTCCTGTACATACGACGGGCTCCAGTCGATGCCGATGGCATGACCATCGTTGCCCACCATGCTGCTGATCTTGTAGACGCCGCGGCCACGCCTGCTGCCGATGTCCAGCACGCGCTTGCCCTTCAACTGAGTTGCGGGAAGCAGCATCTTGCAGACCGAGGCGAACCCGTATTCGAACTCCTTGGTGGCGTAGTGGGAGGCCAAGTCCGCAGCGTTCGGCACAGGGGCAGACGCGGATGAAGGCGTAGACGCAGGAACAGACGTAGACGAAGCAGCGCTTCTCGATGCAGATACAGATGCGCCCTCACCTCCATCCACATCCAACTCCGCCAGCCTGCGCGCCCGCTCGCCCAGCTCGGCGCGCGCCGCATCCACCTGCAGGCTGTCGTTGAAGCGATAGTACGCATCGTTACCATAATGCGACACGAAGCGCGTGGTGGCGCGCCGCGTGGTCATCTCGGCCAGAAATACCAGCATCTCGCGATCGCCCATACATTCATCCACGAAGGTGAATGCGTTGTCCATCCGCACGCTGACCGCATCCACAGCAGGTTGCACCTTCGCCGCTTCAGCCCCATAGGTCTTTTGGATGGTGGCGAAGGCCGCTTGCCCCGACGGCGTCTTCTGCAGCACGCATTCCGCCAAACACGCCTTCAACAGCTCCAATGCCAGTCGGTCGCGGCGTATCTGCTCGGCAGACGCCGTGCCCGATTCCTCGCAGCGCGCCAGCTCGGCCTCAAGCGCCGCAGCGCGCTCGCCCACCGCCACATCGGCCAACGCGCCAGCCAGAAGCTCCGGCTTCGCTTCGCGCAGCATGTCGCGCAAGCGCATACACACATCTTCGGCCTGCAACACCTCGGCGCACGCAGTGCCCAGCGCATCTAGCAGCAGCCCCAACAGCGCCACACGCTCGTCGAAGGCCGCATCGCGCGCCCGCTGACGAATGGCATCGGTGGCCGTGCCCGCCAGGATGGCATCCACCTGATAGTCTGAACGATACTTCTGGAACAGCGCATAGTACACGCTGAACTGGTCGCATATCTCGTCGTCGCGCAGGAACTGGCCGAACAGTTCGCGATCCACCGGCTTGCCCAGCCGCTCGTACAGCCCGATCACCTTCGCCAGGTCCTCCCAGCCGCGCGCCGTCACGAACGCCTTCCCACCGCCCGGCTTGCTCTCCACCTCGTAGAAGCAGTCCTTCGTCGCCTCCAAAAACGTGGTAACGGCCGGGTGCAGG
>CASTMW010000110.1 GCA_949450265.1 uncultured Eggerthellaceae bacterium
GGCTGCTGTGCTCCTTCGGTATCGGAGGCGGCTGCTGTCGTTTCGTCGGTGGTGGCTTGCGTCTCTTCATCCGCATTCGCCTGTGAGGGGTCAATTTGGGCCAACAGCGTGGCTGGCGCTACGACCGAAGCAGCGAATGCGACAGCGAAGAGCGTTCTGCCTAATCGCTCGATCATGCTCTTCATGATGTGCCTCCTGGTCGGATTGATTCCTTGTGCTCGTATCCGATCGTAGCAACGCTCGCGAGCGGTGCGGGCGAGAGCCGAAAGGTGACAGAGAGTCTGAAGCGAACCGTTTCCTGCAGGACATGAAGGCTGCTTTTTTCTGACAGGATGGCTTGTTTGGTCATCAGCTATCTAACAAGGTGTTCATGCGGGGCGAGAGGTCATGCGCGCAGGCGCATAATCGGGCGTGAGGCCAAGGTTGAGAGGCGATGCATGTCAAGGTTGCACATAAAGAAGATCACGGAGAAGGATGAGATCGGCTTCTTCGCGCCGAAACGCTGGGAGTTCTGGCGCAGTCTGATCGTGTGCTTCTGCCTGTTCAGTATCGTGGGACACTGGATGGAACTGCTGTACTGCATCATCATGGATGCGCTGTTCGGTATCGTGGAGCCCGATTACGCCATCTGGATCGACCCGTGGTATCACCCGTATTGGGTCTATGGTATCGGAGCGGTCATCATGACGTTGATCGTCGAGCCACTCAAAGAGCACATCATCGTGCGGCGCAAGACGCTGTGGGGGGCGCTGCTCGAATCGTTTTTGCTCGTCGTGGTGCTGGCCATGCTGATGGAGCTCATCATCGGGTGGATTATCAACCAGCCTGATGCGACAGGCGAATACCCGTATTGGGACAACTCGCAGTTGCCGCTGAACGTGTTCGGTCAAGCGTGGCTCGTGAACGACTTCTTCATCGGGTTGGCGGCCATGCTGTACGTGTGGTTGCTCTATCCACTGGTATGCGAAGGGTTCGATCGGTTGCGCCCGCGCGTGGCGAATGTGGTGTTCGTGTTGTTGATGATCGCCTTTGCGGTGTGCTGCGTCATCTCCTACACCCATCTGGTGCTGTTCACGTGGTGAGGCGCATCGGTTTTGCGGCAAGCTGCGTCTCTGCGCATCTTCGTGAAAGTATGCGTGTGCGTGCCAGATGGCCTTCGATACGTCTAATATATGCGTGATAGGAAACACGCTTTCGGAAGGCAGTGCATGTTCACCATAGGAGCGCATCTTTCGAGCGCCAAAGGATATCGTCAGATGGCAGCCGATGCGGCATCCATCGATGCCAATACGTTCCAGTTCTTCACGCGCAATCCGCGCGGCGGTAAGGCGAAGGACATCGATTCGGCTGATGTGGAGGCGTTTCGCGCGCTGGCATCGCAAGCGGGGATCGAGCGATTCCTTGCCCATGCCCCCTATACGCTCAATCCTGCGTCCAAGAAGCCGGAGACGCGCGAGTTCGCCTTGGCGGTGTTGGCTGACGACCTTGCGCGCATGGAGGCCACGCCCGGCCAGATGTACAACATGCACCCCGGCTGCCACGTGGGGCAAGGTGCCGAGGTGGGCATCGAACTGATCGCCGATACGCTGAACCAGGTGCTGACCGACCAGCAGACCACAACGCTGTTGCTGGAGACGATGGCGGGCAAGGGCACCGAGATCGGTGGCACGTTCGACGAGCTGGCTCGGATCATCCAGCGCGTGAACCTGAAGGACCATGTGGGGGTGTGCCTGGATACCTGCCATGTATGGGACGGCGGCTACGATGTAGCGGAACGGTTGGATGCGGTGCTGGAAGAGCTCGATGACACCGTTGGCCTAGATCGGCTGCGCGCCATCCATCTGAACGACTCGAAGAACCCGTGCGGCGCGCGCAAGGATCGCCATGCATGTATCGGGGAAGGTCAGATCGGCTTCGATGCGCTCGTGCGTGTGACGGAGCATCCAGCGCTGCGTGACCTGCCGTTCTTCTTGGAGACGCCGCAGGATGACCTGGCTGGATGGGGCACCGAGATCGCGGCCATACGGGCGGCCCGGTCATGAGTACCATGGGCTCAGGGAGCGAGGCATAGATGGCGTTCCTCTTGGGCTGCGAGAAGGTTAGTGTTGATTTCCCCACGAAGCGGGTGTTCTCGGAAGTGTCGCTTGGGGTGGATGCAGGTGCGCGTATCGGCATCGTCGGACGCAATGGCGATGGTAAATCCACGTTGCTGTCATTGCTGGCAGGCACGTTGGAACCCGATGCGGGGCGTGTGGTCCACACGCGCGGCGTGAGCGTTGGCATGTTGGGACAGACCGATGCGCTTGCCGATGATGCCACCGTGCAAGAGGCGGTGGTGGGCGAGAGGCCGGAATACGAATGGGCCTCCGATGCGCGCGTGCGCGATGTGCTGGATGGGCTACTCGGAGGCATCGGCTGGGACGCGCGCGTGGGTGCACTCTCGGGTGGTCAGCGGCGGCGCGTGGACCTGGCACGGCTGCTCGTCGGCGAATGGGATGTGCTGATGCTGGACGAGCCGACGAACCATCTAGACATGCGGGCCATCGCATGGTTGGCGCACCATCTGAAGCAGCGGTGGCGCGAGGGGCAAGGGGTGCTTTTGGTGGTCACGCATGACCGCTGGTTCCTCGATGAGGTGGCGCTTTCCATGTGGGAGGTGCATGACGGGACCATAGAGCCGTTCGAAGGCGGGTTCAGCGCGTACATCATGCAGCGCGTGGAACGTGACCGGCTGGCGGCCGTGGCCGAGGCGAAGCGGCAGAACATGCTGCGCCGCGAGCTTGCGTGGCTCTCCCGCGGGGCACGTGCGCGGGCCACCAAGCCGAAGTTCCACGTGGCGGCAGCCCGTGCGCTCATCGCCGACGTGCCGCCCTTGCGCGACGAGATCGAGCTCAAGCGCATGGCGATGGCACGCTTGGGCAAGCAGGTGATCGACCTAGACAACGTGGCGGTCAGCTTCGATGGGCATCGGGTGCTCGACGACATCACATGGATGATCGGTCCGGGGGATCGCTATGGCATCGTGGGCAGCAACGGTGCGGGTAAGACCACGCTCTTGAACGTTCTGCGGGGAGTGCTCGCGCCCGATGCGGGACGCGTGAAGATCGGGCAAACGGTGCGCTTCGCCGTTCTGTCGCAGCATCTTGATGAGCTGACGGCTTTGGGCAACGATCGGGTGCGCGAGGTGATCGGTCGCTATTCGCGCCGCGTCATGCTGGACGGCAAGGAGCAAACGCCCGCTCAACTGCTCGAACAGCTAGGATTCGGGAAGGCCGACCTGAACGAGCCGGTCTGCGACCTGTCGGGCGGGCAGAAGCGACGGCTGGCCCTGATGCTTATCCTGCTCGATCAGCCCAACGTGCTGATCCTGGACGAGCCGGGCAACGACCTGGACACCGATATGATGGCGGCCGTGGAAACGCTGCTTGACGGCTGGCCGGGCACATTGCTGCTGGTCACGCACGATCGGTATCTCATGGAGCGCGTCACCGATCATCAGTATGCGCTCATGGATGGCAAGCTGCGACATCTGCCGGGCGGGGTGGATGAGTATCTGGCGCTGGCAGCCTCCGCAGAGAAAACGACCGACACAGGGGACATCGGAGGTGTTCACAAAGCGAGTTCCGCACGAGCCGGAATGCCCGGTGGACATTCCGTGCGAGCCAGGACTGCCGAGCGACTGAACGCTTCCAATGTCCCTTCCGACAACGCGTGTCAGCTTTCCGGTGGCGAGCAGCGACGGTTGCGCAAGCTCATGTCGTCCAACGAGGGCAAGATCGAGACCATTCGCGGCAAGATAACCGGAAAGCAGGCGGAGCTGGCTGCCGCCGATCCGACGGATTATCAGCTGCTCAC
>CASTMW010000111.1 GCA_949450265.1 uncultured Eggerthellaceae bacterium
GAACGCGCAAGCGCACCCAGATCTTCGCCTGGAGGTCCAGGTCGGCACGAGCATCGTAGGCACGCATGGCGTCGTCGATGTCGGTGAACACGCGGCCTTCGCCCTGGAAACCGTCGCGCGCGGCGGTCAGGTAGTACAGGCCGATGATCATGTCCTGCGTAGGCACCGTGAGCGGACGGCCGTGGGCCGGGCTCTTGATGTTGTTCGAAGACAGCATCAGCACGCGTGCCTCGGCCTGCGCCTCAGCGCCCAGCGGCACATGCACGGCCATCTGATCGCCGTCGAAGTCAGCGTTGAAGGCGGTGCAGACGAGCGGATGCAGACGGATGGCCTTACCTTCCACCAGCACCGGCTCGAAAGCCTGGATGCCCAAGCGGTGCAGGGTTGGTGCGCGGTTCAGCAGCACCGGATGGTCAGCGATGACCTCTTCCAACACGTCCCACACGCGGCTGGCACCACGGTCCACCTTGCGCTTCGCGTCCTTGATATTGTTGGCATATTCCAGTTCCACCAAACGCTTGATAACGAACGGCTTGAACAGCTCCAACGCCATCTGCGAGGGTAGGCCACACTGATGCAGCTTCAGCTGCGGGCCCACCACGATGACCGAACGGCCCGAGTAGTCCACGCGCTTGCCTAGCAGGTTCTGACGGAAGCGGCCCTGCTTACCCTTCAACATGTCACTGATGGACTTCAGCGGGCGGTTGCCCGGACCCGTGACGGGGCGTCCGCGGCGGCCGTTGTCGAACAGGCTGTCAACAGCCTCCTGCAGCATGCGCTTCTCGTTATTCACGATGATCTCAGGCGCACCCAGGTCCAACAGGCGCTTCAAGCGGTTGTTACGATTGATGACGCGACGGTACAGGTCGTTCAGGTCGGAGGTGGCGAAACGGCCGCCATCCAGCTGCACCATGGGGCGCAGATCGGGCGGGATGACCGGCACCACGTCAAGGATCATGTCGGAGGGCACGTTGTCGCTCTTCAGGAAGGCATCAACCACTTTCAGGCGCTTCGTGGCCTTCACGCGCTTCTGGCCCTTGCCCGTGCTGATGATCTCGCGCAGTTCCTCGGCCGTGCTCTCAAGGTCGATCTGCTCCAGCAGGTCACGCACAGCCTCAGCGCCCATGCCGCCGCGGAAGTAGTCCTTGTAGTTGGCGCGCATCTCGCGATAGAGCGCCTCGTCGGATACCAACTGCTTCGGCTCGACCTTCAAGAACTCGTCGAGCGCATCCGTGCGCAGCGCCTTGCGCTCATTGAACTCTTCGTAGATGTCAGCGATCTCGGACTCCACCTCTTCGGGCGTCAGACGATCGTCGTCGTCGGCGTAGTCGATGAAGTCATCGTCTTCGGGCACATAGTCAGTGGACAGCTTGCGCGTGGCCTCGATCAGGCGATCGCGCTCGGCGTCCAGCTCTTCCAGATCGGCCGCAAGCTCGTCGCGCAACTCGTCGGCGTCCTCGTCACGCGCTTCCTTGTCCACGTAGGTCACGATAGAGCTGGCGAAGTAGAGCACCTTCTCCAGTTCCTTCGGCGGGA
Source organism: uncultured Eggerthellaceae bacterium (assembly GCA_949450265.1). Taxonomy (GTDB): domain Bacteria; phylum Actinomycetota; class Coriobacteriia; order Coriobacteriales; family Eggerthellaceae; genus Adlercreutzia_A. Next base: position 1,537 of record CASTMW010000111.1, read on the forward strand.
TATCAAGCAGGTAGCCCAGACGCGACGGGCTACCCTTGAAGTACCAGATGTGGCTGACCGGAGCCGCCAGCTCGATATGGCCCATGCGCTCGCGGCGGACCTTCGAGCGGGTGACCTCCACGCCACAGCGCTCGCAAACGATACCGCGGAAACGCACGCGCTTGTACTTGCCGCAGGCGCATTCCCAATCCTTGGTAGGACCGAAGATCTTCTCGCAGTACAGACCGTCCTTCTCGGGCTTGAGCGTACGGTAATTGATGGTCTCGGGCTTCTTCACCTCGCCGCGCGACCAGCTGCGCACGTCCTCGGCACTGGCAAGGCTGATGCGCAGAGCATCAAAGTTGCGCACGTCGTATTCAGTGGTGTTCGCCATTATTCGGCTCCTTTCTCTTCAGTGGAGCCAATCAACTCATTGGCAAGGTCGTCCAAGGCTTCTGCTGCGTTGCTGTTGATGGGTGCTGTGGCGGCCACATCGGTTGCCACCAAGGTGTCCCCGTCGTCAATCAGCAGATCCTCCGCAGTATCGCGATTGATGTCGCTCATCAGCTCGCCAAGCTCGGCAGCGATGTCGTCGATGGCGTTGCCCTCTTCTTTCTCGGTCTTGCGAGCACCGCTGGCCAGCGCCTCGTAGATGGCGCGGTCCTCATCGCCCGCATCCATGTCCATGTTCACATCGCGCGTGCCACCCGCGCCTTCCAGCTCCACGTTCAGGCACAGGCTCTTCATCTCCTTCACCAGCACCTTGAAGCTCTCGGGCACCTCAGGTGCCGGGATGTTCTCGCCCTTCACGATGGCCTCGTAGCTCTTCACACGGCCAGCCGTATCGTCGGACTTCACGGTCAAGATCTCCTGCAGCACGTTGGAAGCGCCGTAGGCGTACAGCGCCCACACTTCCATCTCGCCGAAGCGCTGACCGCCGAACTGGGCCTTGCCGCCGAGCGGCTGCTGGGTGATCAGGCTGTAGGGGCCGGTGGAGCGCGCATGAATCTTGTCGTCGACCATATGGCCCAGTTTCAAGATGTAGGTGGCGCCCACTGTGATGGGCTCGCGGAACTTCTCGCCGGTGCGGCCGTCGTAGAGCCACGTCTTGCCAGTCGGCGTCAACTGCGGCACCAGCTCGTCACGTGCCTTGTCGCCGTACTTCTTATGGTTGATGTTGATCAGGTTGCGGTTCGCCTTCATGATGGCATCCGAGATCTCTTCCTCGGTGGCACCGTCGAAGACCGGCGTGGAGACGAACAGAGGGCCTTCGACCACCTCGTCGGTCTCTTCCGCATCCGACCAGCCCCACTTGGCGGCCCAACCCAGATGGTTCTCCAGCAGCTGGCCCACATTCATACGGGAAGGAACACCCAGCGGATTCAGGATGACGTCGATGGGCGTACCGTCAGCCAAATAGGGCATATCCTCAACCGGCAGCACGCGAGAGATGACGCCTTTGTTGCCGTGGCGGCCGGACAGCTTGTCGCCCTGCTGCACCTTGCGCTTCTGTGCCACGTAGACGCGCACCAGGTCCTTCACCTGGGGCGGCAGATCGTCGCCTTCCTCACGGTTGAAGCGCAGGATGCCGATCACGCGGCCACCGGCGCCGTGGGGCACCTTCAGGCTGGTGTCGCGCACCTCGCGCGCCTTTTCGCCAAAGATAGCGCGCAGCAGGCGCTCTTCGGCGGTCAGTTCGGTCTCACCCTTCGGGGTGACCTTGCCCACCAGCACATCCCCCGGACCGACCTCAGCGCCCACGCGGATGATGCCGTCGGCATCCAGGTCGGTGATCATGTCGTCGGAGATGTTGGGGATCTCGCGCGTGATCTCTTCGTCGCCCAGCTTCGTCTCGCGCGCATCTACCTCGTACTCCGCGATCTGGATGCTGGTCAGCAGGTCTTCGGCCACCACGCGCTCGGACACGATGATGGCGTCCTCGTAGTTGTAGCCTTCCCAGGGCATGTAGGCCACCATGAGGTTCGCGCCCAGCGCCAGCTCACCATGGTCGCAGCTGGGACCGTCGGCCAGCACATCGCCCACTTCCACCGCGTCGCCCTTGCGCACGATGGGACGGTGGTTGATGGAGCCGGACTGGTTGGAACGCTGGAACTTGGGGATCAGATACTCGTCATATTCCCCGTCCTTTGTTTCGATGATGATGGTCTGACCGTCAACGTAGTCGACCACGCCCGAGTTCTGAGCCACGATGATCTCGCCAGAGTCCACCGCGATGCGGTGCTCGATGCCCGTACCCACCAGCGGCGCCTCGGGACGCAGCAGCGGCACGGCCTGACGCTGCATGTTCGAGCCCATGAGGGCGCGG
>CASTMW010000112.1 GCA_949450265.1 uncultured Eggerthellaceae bacterium
AGACCCGCTGCAGACCGAGCCCGATTCCGCCGACATGAAGGAGACCCTGGAGAACCTGGATCTGCTCATCTCCCAGGACATCTTCATGACCCAGACGACAGCTTTGGCCGATGTGGTGTTTCCCGGCACGTCCTGGGGCGAGCACGACGGCGTGTTCTCCGCCTCGGATCGCACGTTCCAGCGTTTCACGGCCGCAGTGCCGCCCAAGGGCGAGTGCAAGCACGACTGGCAGATCTTCCAGGAGCTTTCGACGCGCATGGGCTATCCGATGCACTACGAGGATACCGAGGAGATCTGGAACGAGGTACGCGAGCTGTGCCCCAACTTCTACGGCGCCACCTACGAGAAGATGGCCGGCACCGGTCATGCCCAGTGGCCCGTGCCCACGCTGGAGTGCCCCGGCACCCCGACGCTGTACAAGAACGGCCAGTTCAACACGGCCGATAAGAAGGCCATCCTCATGGCGCACGACTTCGTGGAGCCCACTGAGCTTCCCGATGACGCCTATCCGCTCGTGCTGTGCACCGTGCGCGAGGTGGGCCACTACTCCTGCCGCTCGATGACCGGCAACTGCAAGGTGCTCTCGATGCTGGCCGACGAGCCCGGATATGTCCATATCAATCCCGCCGATGCGGCTGCACGCACCATCAAGGACGAGGACCTCGTCTGGGTGAGCTCGCGTCGCGGCAAGGTCATCACTCGTGCATGCTTGGATGAGCGCATCAACAAAGGTGCAGTGTATATGACCTATCAGTGGTGGATCGGAAAGTGCAACGAGTTGACCATGCACGTTACCGACCCGCTGTCCGGCACGCCTGAGGACAAGTATTCAGCTTGTGAGGTGCAGTGCATCGATGACCAGATCTGGGCAGAGCGCCACATGCAATCGCTCTACAGCGCGCTCAAAGACCGTCTGGCCGCCGAAGCTGCTCCTCAGGAGGTGGCGCCGGTAGCCGCTGCCCAATAGGGGAATTCCGCTATCACACTCTTTCCGAAAGGACTCTGATGAACACTTTCATCGCTATAGAGCCGGATAGGTGCATAGGATGCGGCACATGCCTCGCTGCCTGCAGTCATGGTCATCGAATGGCCGGGCTGCAGGCAGAACCCCGCCTCGCAATGACGTTCACTCCACAGGTGACGGCCGCAGTGACCTGTCATCAGTGCGAAGGAGCGCCATGCTTGGCAGTCTGTCCTGTGAATGCGATCGAGCGCGCGGAGAAGGCCATCATCGTGAACGAGCAGACCTGTATAGGCTGCAAGATGTGCGCGGTGGTGTGCCCCTTCGGCGCCATCCATCCCTCAGGCACGTCCACAGCGGGCGTTGCCGGTATCTCCTATCCCACTCCAAACCAGCCACGGGGAACCTCTCCTCTTTTGGCTTGGAGCATCGGTGTTTACACTTGCGCCGTCAAGTGCGATCTGTGCTCCACCTTGGGACCCGACGAAGAGCCACATTGCGTCGGAGCCTGCCCTACCAAAGCTCTGTTCGTACGTGATGCGACCACGCTGACGGGCATCCGCAAGGATAAGATGCGCGCCGCAGTTGCGGAAAACCAGATCATGATGGGTCGATCGACTAATCTGAAGGAGGCCTAGATGTTGGAACTGATTCTTCTTTCCCTTGGGCTATCCTGCGCCACCGGCGTAATATCGCTGATAGCGTCGAAAGCCCATGTCGCATCCAAGGTGATCGCCTGCATCGGCGGCATGGCAGCGGCGGCCATGAGCTTCACAGGCGGTATCGGTGCACTGTTCCAATCAGCTACGTATGTCAGCTGGGCAGGCCCAATGCCGTTCACGAACTTCACGTTGCTGCTGAATCCGCTTGCTGGGCTCCTTATCGCCGTAATAGCGGCTCTGGCCTTCGTAGCATGGCTCTACGGGCTTTCCTACTTCGATGAGTACTACGACAAGGGCATAGGCGTCATCGGGTTCTTCATGAACCTGTTCATCGCCTCCATGGATCTTGTCATCCTTGCTGACAACGCTTTCTGGTTCCTCGTGTTCTTCGAGCTGATGTCGCTGACATCCTACGTGCTCGTCATAATCGATCAGACGAAGAAATCTCTGAAAGGCGGTTTCCTGTATCTGATCATGGCCCATATCGGCTTTTTGATGATCGCCTTGTCATTCTTCGCCATGGCCTCGACCACAGGATCGCTGGAGTTCGAAGCCTTCCGCACCTACGAATTCGCTCCCGGCATCGCCACGATCGCGTTCGTACTGGCCTTCTTCGGCTTTGGAGCAAAAGCGGGCATCGTGCCCTTCCACTCCTGGCTGCCCCAAGCACACCCGGCAGCGCCTTCCAATGTGAGCGCGCTCATGTCCGGCGGTATGATCAAGATCGGCATCTTCGGCATCTGCAAGGTTTGCTTCGATCTGCTCGGCGTTGGCGGTGTCTACGCTTTGGGCGAACACGACCTCAAGAGTCTTCTGGCCTACCACTCCGTTGAGAACATCGGGATCATCCTGCTCGGCGTGGGCGTTGGGATATATGGCTGGGCCGCGAATCTTCCATGGCTTGCCGCCATCGGGCTTTTGGCCGGGTTGTACCATCTGGTTAACCATGCCATGTTCAAGGGCTTGCTCTTCCTTGGCGCCGGTAGCGTGTTGCATGCCACCGGTACGAGAAACATGGAAGTGCTCGGCGGACTTGCAAAGGCTATGCCGATAACGGCCGTATGCTTCCTCATCGGCTCGCTCGCCATTTCTGCGATACCTCCACTGAACGGATTTGTATCCGAATGGTTCACCTATCAAGGACTCATCGGCGCGGCCATGGACGGCGGCATTCTGATGCGCATCATCTTCGCCTTCGCTGTGGTATCTCTTGCCATCACCGGCGCCTTCGGCGTCACATTCCTAGCCCGACCTCGCTCCGAGGCTGCAGAACGCGCCCATGAGGTACCCGCACCCATGACCATTGCCATGATCATCCTCACCCTAGCCTGCATAGCGCTGGGACTCGGTGCTGCTTGGGTCGCTCCTGTCATAAGCTCTATCGCCGCCTCGATGCTCGAGGCACCCACGCTCGCTGTGGCCGAGGGTGCAACGCTCGTTTCACTGGACACGTTCTCGGTGGTCTCGCCGCTGATCATGGCTGTGCTCATGGCGATCGTCATCGCGATATGCATCCTGCTTCGCAATGCCGCCAACCGAAAGGCCGGCATGAAGAGCGATCCTGATACTTGGGCTTGCGGCTATGAGGCCGATCTTTCCATGGAGACGCTAGCCTCCACCGTAGGCGCGAACGTCAAGACCTTCATGACTCCGCTTTACGCCATCCGCTACGGCGTGAACCGCGCAGGAGAAGCTGTTTCCCGACTGTTCGGCCGTGCGCTCGGACCTGACGGGAAGAAGGCCCATACGACGAAAGCATCTCCTGGTTCCCTCGTATCGCGCTATGACCGCGATCGCACCGTCGGAATAGCCCCGGCAAAGAAGCATGCCCCGGCACTATCCGATTCCGTTCTTTCCATCGTGAATGATCTGGGCGCGTGGTTCGGGCGCTTGGAGAACGGAGACTTCCGAACCTACATCGTATATATCGTATGCGCGTTGGTGTTCTTCCTCGCGCTGATCATCTTGGTACGTTAGGAGGATGCAATGAATATCATCATAGCGATACTCCAAGCCATCCTTCTTGTCGCCATCGCCCCGCTCCTTGCCGGCATCACCCGCAAGAGCCGCGCGAAGATGCACTCCCGCGTGGGTAC
>CASTMW010000113.1 GCA_949450265.1 uncultured Eggerthellaceae bacterium
GTTTGCAACTTTCAGTTTGACTTCAGTTTCCTTCTCGCTGGCGGCATCGGGGGTCTATGTCCTGAACGACATCCGCGATGTGCAGAGCGATCGTCGGCATCCGGTGAAAAAGGACCGTCCAATCGCGAGCGGGGCGATCGGAGTGCGCGCGGCCTCGGTGGTCAGCTGCCTCATCATGATCGCTTCCGTGCTGGTCACGGTGGCGTTCGCGCAGCAGATCACGCTCTCCTTGATCTGGCTGATGCTCTACCTTGCCCTGAACGTCGCATACAGCTTAGGGGCCAAGAACGTGCCCGTGCTCGACGTTGCCATTCTTTCTGCCGGATTCCTGCTGCGCGTACTCTATGGTGGCGCCTTCTGCGCCATCGCGGTGTCCTCGTGGCTGTTCCTTACCGTGCTGGCGCTGTCGGTGTTCTTGTCGCTGGGGAAGCGTCGTGGCGAGATAGACCGCTATGGGTCCGCGGCGCGCGCGTCGCTCTCGCGCTATCCGAAGGCGTTCTTGGACAAGAACATGTACGTGTTCTTAGGGCTGGGGCTTGCCTTCTACTCGCTCTGGATCTTCGAGCGCATGGGGGAGCCCTACCTTGAAGCCGATCTGGCCATCTGGGCCCTTGTGGTCTCCATACCCATTGCCATGTTCGCCTGCATCCGCTATAGCTTCGACATCGAACGCGACGATTCCGACGGTGACCCGGTCAGCGTGGTGCTCGGCGATCGCGCGCTCCTGGCCCTGATGGCGGTATGGGCCGTGGTGGTTGTGGCTGGCATCTACTTCATGTGAGGCTGCTATGAGGATCTTCGATTTTGACGGTACCATCTATGACGGTGATTCCACGGTGGACTTCTACCGATTCGCGTTGCGCCATAAGCCTGCGGTATGGCGGGCGCTCCCGACGCAGGTGGGCGCCGCTGTGCTCTATGCCACGAAGCGTGTGGATCTGGAAGGCTTCAAGGAGCGCTTCTACTCGTTTTTGGGGAAGATCCCCGACCTGGACGCGCTGCTCGTGCGCTTTTGGGATGCGCATCGGCATAAGTTGAAGCCCGAGGTGGTAAGCCTCGTGCGGCCGGGAGATGTCATCGCGTCGGCATCACCGGCCTTCTTGCTGGCCATACCGGCAGCCGACATGGGTGCGCAACTGATAGCTTCCGAGGTCGATCCGGCAACCGGTCGCCTGCTGGGTCCGAATTGCCGTGATCATGCGAAGCGCCAACGCTTGATCGAAGCGGGGCTTGCGGGTGCTATCGACGAGTTCTACTCAGATTCGCGTGCTGATGCACCATGTGTGGCCTTGGCCCGTCGTGGCATCTTGGTCACCGGTCGTCGTCTGAGCGAGTATCCTCCGGCTTGGGTCGCGGATTGTAATGATGGAGCAGCACCGGGTCCAGCAGATGTAACTTCCCGATGAAGAAGACGGTAACGGCCGCTGCAACGATGATGACGGCAACGCGGAAGATGCCGTCGGATTCCGCGATAACGATGCTGCACGCAGCCAATAGCAGCGTCCAACCCCACATGATCAGTACCGTTTTGCGCTGACTGAACCCCGCGCTCAGCAGTCGATGATGGATGTGCCCCCGATCGGGCGCGTCGATAGGCTGATGTGCGCGCGTGCGCCGTATGATAGCCATGGCGGTGTCGATCACCGGCACGCCAGCTGCCATGATGGGCACCATCAGCGAGATGAACAGCGTAGAGCGCGCTACCGCCAGAAGCGACACGATGCCCAGCGCCAGCCCCAGCGTGAGCGCACCTGAATCGCCCATGAAGATGGAAGCGGGGTTGAAGTTGTACCGCAGGAAGCCCACGCACACCCCGAAGATGATCACCGAGAGGATGGCCGCATCGAAGCGCGCCGACATCACCGAGAACGTGAAGATGGTGGCTGCTGATATGGCGCTGATCCCCGAGGCAAGGCCATCCAGTCCGTCTATCAGGTTGATGATGTTCGCGAACGCCACCAGATAGAACACGGTGATGGGGTAGGCCCACAGTCCGAACTCGATGAACTCACCGTCAACGAGCGGATTTTGGATATTCGACAGCAGAAGGCCCGACGAGGCAACGAAGCAGGCGGACACGATCTGGCCGAGCAGCTTCGCTTTGGCGGAAAGATTCTTGATGTCGTCGATCACGCCCACCGCGAACATGATGCAGATGCCCAGGCCCAGAAGCCAATAGTTCAGCCGGAAGCCAAGATAGGAATGGAATGGGTCGATCCAGCCCCACAGGTTCGTGCCGATCTGAAGCACGATGATGCTTATCACCGTGCCGCCGAAGATGGCGATGCCGCCCATGCGCGGCATAGGCTTGGTGTTGATGCGACGCTTGTCGGGATAGTCGATGGCGCCGACAGAGAAGGCGATCCTCTTCGCAAGGGGCGTCAGCGCGATGGTGGCCGCGATGGCAATGGCGAGCAGGATGCCGCATTCGAGCCAATTCATCCGTTCTGCCCTGAGCCTCTCTCCCAGACGCGATGCGCCACAATAGATAACGGCTTATTATAGCGCGTCGAGGCTGTCCGCTGGGACATCCAGCGGGGCTATGCGCCAGAAGGGCAGCCAGTCCTTGTTGCGGCGCAACGCTCGGCCATCGCGCATGCCGCGTCGCAGCTCGCGCAGGCTCGCGTGCTTATCCGCAGACCCGCCTCCCACGAACAGGCGGACCAACTCCTTGAAGAGCGTATAGGCGGTTCCCAATGCGAAGGGGATGGCTCGGTAGTCCCCGAATGCTTTGAGGTACTGCGCCATGTAGCCGCGGTTGCGCATGATGTAGTAGCGCGACAGATCGGATGCGGTATTGAGCTTGCGGGTGCGTCCGACGCGCAGGTTGCCCAGCATGCGCGTGCGCGCCAGAGCATAGTCGTTCACGAGCAGCATCTTGGTATGCTGCGATAGCACGTATCCGTAGATGGTGTCGTCGGCATAGATGAAGAAGCGCGCATCCGGCAGCCCTGCCGCCTCCACGGCGCGCCGGTGCACTAGGCCGCCCTCGAAGCAGATGCAGTTGATGGGCGTGCTGGACTGCGCCAGCGCTCGCTTGGCGCTGGCAAGGGGGTTCTGCATGCCGAAAGCGGTGGAGAAGCGGTATTGCCAATAGAAGAAGGAGCCGTCGAAGTTGCGGCGGAACGGCTGGAATGCGCCGACCACCTGATCGAGTGCGGCGCCCGTTGCCAGTGCTGTGTCGGTGGACGCTGTCCACTGGGCAAGGGCGACAATGGCATCCGGCAGCACTTCCACATCGTCATCCATCAGCCAGATCCAATCATGCCCAGCATCGTAGGCTTCTTGCACGCCACGGCTGAAACCACCAGCACCGCCCGTGTTCTCATTCATGGCGATATAGTGCTCCACCTTGAATCGCTCGGCGATATGCCGCGTTTCGTCCGAGGCCTCGTTGTCTATGACGAAGACGGCAGCGGGCCCCACTTCCAGTGTACGGATGCTCTTCAGCAGCACGCTCAGCAGCTCTTGGCGCTTGTATGTGGTGATGACGATGGCTATGTCGGGCTGTGCTTCCAGGCTGACCCCGTTCTTCGGCGGATATGGGACCATTCTAATACAGGGCGGACCGCAGTGCAGCGGCGCGGGGTCGACATCGTGCCGAGAGCGGTCGGGCATCATCGATCCTTGCCGTGCAGTTGGTAACTTCTCAAAGTAACTGCGACTCCAGAGAACCTTAGCCTCTCTTTCAGG
>CASTMW010000114.1 GCA_949450265.1 uncultured Eggerthellaceae bacterium
AGAGCGACCCTGGGTTCGTGGTCGTACGAGCCGAGATAGATCCACGTTCCATGGAGTACCCCTCGGTCACCCCGCGCGTTCCTGCCTGCGTATGGAGTGAACGGGAAGCCTTCGATATGTTCGGGCTCAGAGCCATAGGGCTTCCCGATGAGCGGCGGCTCGTATTGCCGGATGATTGGCCGGACAACCTCTATCCGCTGCGCAAGGATTCCATGGACTACCGCAAGCGTCCGGCTCCGGTTACTGATGTGGAGAACTACTCGTTCCTCTACGAGGGCAACGCGGAAGAGACCACAGAGGTGCCCATGGGTCCTCTGCACATAACCTCCGATGAGCCTGGTCACTTCCGCCTGTTCGTGGAAGGCGAGGACATCATCGATGCCGACTATCGCCTGTTCTATGTGCATCGCGGTATGGAGAAGGTGGCAGAGAGCCGCTTGAACTACGACTCCGTCACATTCCTGGCGGACCGTATCTGTGGCATCTGCGGAAACGCTCACTCTGTAGCCTATGCCGAGGCAGTGGAGAACGCCCAGGGCATCGAGGTGCCTCTGCGCGCCCAGTACATCCGCTCGATACTGCTCGAGGTGGAACGTCTGCATTCCCATCTGTTGAATCTGGGTCTTGTCTGCCACTACTGCGGCTTCGATACGGGATTCCAACATTTCTTCCGCGTTCGCGAGAAGACGATGGATCTGGCTGTTCTGCTCACCGGTGCCCGCAAGACATACGGACTGAATCTCATCGGCGGCGTGCGCCGAGACATCCTTGATGAGCAGAAGCTGGCCACCATCAAGTACGTGAAGGAGCTGCGCGAGGAAGTGGCTTCGCTCGTGGACATGCTCGTTTCAACGGCCAACTTCGAGTCGCGCACAGCGGGTATCGGCCGACTCGATCCCGCCATAGCCCGCGACTATAGTCCTGTAGGACCCACCGTTCGCGGCTGCGGCATAGCCCGCGATACCCGATTCGACCACCCCTTCGACGGCTACAAGTTCCTCGTTGGCCTCTCGGCTCGCAGCCATGACGGCTGCGACGTTCAGAGTCGCACCCTAGTGCGCATAGAGGAGTTTATGGACTCGCTCACCATGATCGAGCAGCTGCTCGACGGTGCGCCGGAAGGTCCCATCCAGGCCGAGAACTGGCAGTACACGCCGCATAAGTTCGCCATGGGCTACACCGAGGCGCCACGCGGCGAGGACATGCACTGGGCAATGGTCGGAGACAATCAGAAGTGCTATCGCTGGCGCGCAAAGGCGGCCACTTATTCGAACTGGCCGATCCTGCGTTATATGCTGCGCGGCAACACCGTTGCCGATGCGGCCATCATCGTGGGTTCCATGGATCCGTGCTATTCCTGCACCGATCGCGTGACCGTGGTGGATGTGAACAAGAAGACCTCCACGGTGCTCACGAAGAACCAGCTGGAAGGCTATTGCCGCCGACGCACCCATTCGCCGCTAGCCGGAAAGGGGTGGTAGGTCATGCTGAAGCTGTTCAAAGAGATCCGGAAGACCGGAAGCGCCACTTTAGGCTACCCATTCTCGCCCATCGAGATGCCGAGCGGATTTCGCGGAAAGCCGGAGCACAACGAGAAGCTCTGTATCGCATGCTCGGCCTGCGCCATCGCCTGTCCCGCCAATGCGATAACCATGGAACTGGATCCCGATCAGAACTTCATCACCTGGGACATCAGTTACGGACGATGCATCTTCTGTGGCCGCTGCCAGGAAGTGTGCCCGTTGTTCGCCATCGAACTGACGACCGATTTCGAGCTGGCCGTGATGAATAAGGACGACCTGCGCGAATCCTGCTCATATCCGGTGGCACGCTGCTCCAAGTGCGGCAAGCCCTATGCCTCGGCCAAGGAGGTCGACTACTCCCGCCGTGTGCTCGAGAGCGTTGGAGGACCCGCTGCGGCGGATATCAAGAAGGTTGACCTATGTCTGGACTGCCGTCGCTTCGACGATGCCGAAGCCTTCGCGCACCAGGCTCCCGACAGGAAGGAGGCGTAAATGCTGGAGAACGATTTCCCGAACGCGCTCCAATGGCATCCCGACCCGATCGTGTTGGACGCGAAGGTGGCCGAAGCCAAGCAGAAGTTGCTCAACTCCATCAAACGCTCCATCTACGTCTTTAGAGTGGACTGCGGTGGATGCAACGGGTGCGAGATCGAGATCTTCTCGACCATCACGGCTGTATTCGATGCCGAGCGCTTCGGTATCAAGGTGGTGCCCTCGCCTCGCCATGCAGACCTGCTCATCTACACCGGTGCCATGACTCGCTCGATGCGCGAGCCTGCCCTTAGGGCCTACAATGCCGCTCCGGATCCGAAGATCGTGATGTCCTATGGTGCCTGCGGCTGCACAGGCGGCATCTTCCACGATAACTATTGCGTATGGGGCGGGACCGACCCTATCCTCCCGGTGGATGTTTACGTGCCGGGCTGCCCACCTTCGCCGCCTTCCACCATATACGGGTTCGCCACGGCTTTGGGCATCCTGGATCAAAAGCTGCACGCAAGCCACAATGTGGCTCCAGCCGATGAACAGGTACCCATCGCCTTCCCCGCCATCCCATACAAAGTGCGCGTAGCTTTCGAGCGCGAGGCACGTCGTATGAGCGGCTATTACTACGGAAAGCAGATCGTGGACGAGTTCATGCTGACACTGACCAAGGACACGAAGGACGCTCTGAAGGCGGCCGACTCGCTGATCGCTTCCGAGACCGACACCCGTAAACGCGCTGTGTTCATGGACCTCAAAGCATTGCTCATGAGCAAGGTGGTCGACGAATGAGCGTTGCCATAGGCCAGCAGAGAACATGGGACACCTTCGGGATCGATGGGGATCCTCTTGATATCAAGACGGATCCCTTTATGCTCATACGACCATCGGCGGCGCACACCACCGATGGGAGAACGGCACGTGAAGTGGTGTTCTACCGCTTGAGTGAGAAGTTCGTCGACCACGAACGCTCGATCCCTGAAGATGTTCGTTCTGTGCTGTACTACACGCTGGCTATCGGGCACCACACCGGTGTCATCGACTGCCTTCGACCGTGCCTCGCCACCTCCCGTGAGGTGTTCGTCGACGTGCTGGCACTGCTCGGACCGGGTGAGGCTCACGACAAGCTCGCCGGTATCGAGAAGTTCGGCGAGATCGAGCTGAAGAAGGAACATGTACCTGTGCTGAAACCGGAAGTCATAGCTGCACTGGAGCGGACGGGTTCGGATCTGGGGATGATGGAGAAATCGTACATGCCGTGTGCGGAAGATAAGACCGTCACCGCAATCGATGCCCCATCCTGGCTGGAGGAATTCCTCTACCTTCTGGATGAGATCCAATGCGAACCATGCGTTTATGCCATGGGAAGGAGGGTCACATGCTGAGTGCCGAAGAGATAATCTCAGCCAGCGAACAGGACAGCCGCGGCGGGAACATCGTGTTCTGCGTCGGAAGCGTTCTGCGTGGCGATGATGCAGTCGGGCCGCTTCTGGCAAAGAAGCTCGACGACTTCCCTGTAGAGGGATGGTCGGCAGTCGATGGCGGACAGACACCCGAGAACGATCTGGGCTATCTGCGTCGTATCGCACCGAGCCGCCTTCTGCTCGTCGATGCTGCGGCAATGGGCCTTCGCCCCGGTTCTATTCGGCGCCTCAAG
>CASTMW010000115.1 GCA_949450265.1 uncultured Eggerthellaceae bacterium
GCGTAAGAACGGCATGACCAAGGTCATCACCGGCATTCGGCGCTGCGGTAAATCATACTTGCTCAGTACGCTTTACGGAAACTACCTGCGCGCGCATGGCATACCAGCCGACCACATCATCGATATCGCACTCGACGATATCGCCAACATCAACCTGCGCGATGCCCCCTTGCTCTACGAGCACATCCGATCGCGGATCGTCGACGATAGCACGCATTATGTCTTCCTCGACGAGATACAGTATGTCGAGGATTTCTCCGATCTTGTAAACGGTCTGGCACATATTGATGCACTCGATGTCTATGTGACCGGCAGCAATTCTCGTTTCCTCTCGTCCGATATCCTCACCGAGTTCCGCGGGCGCGGCGACGAGGTGCGTGTGCGTCCGCTGGCATTCTCTGAATTCATTGCTACCACCGATGGCACCATCGATGACGCGTGGCGCAACTATGTCACCTTCGGCGGTATGCCACAAGCAGCGCTTATGTCCGATGTTGAATCCAAGGCGGAATATCTGGCGAATCTTTTCCAGAAAGTGTATCTATCCGATATTGCCGAGCGAAATAGCATCCGCCACTCCACCGCCCTTGAAGAGCTTGTGAAAGTGCTTGCATCATCGATCGGCTCTCTTACCAGCATCAAGAAGATCGCCGACACATTCACGAGTAAGGGAAGTCGTGGACTCACCGATAAGACGGTGAAGCGCTATATTGACCTCATCACCGAAGCCTTCTTGATCGAACAGGCCGAGCGATTCGATCAAATGACGTCGCTACATCGGCGGTCAGGCGAAGTATTACTTCGAAGATGTCGGGGTAAGGAATGCGGCGCTCAATTTCAGGCAGCAAGAAGAGAACCACATCATGGAGAATATCGTTTTCCTTGAGCTGAAGTACCGCGGGTGGAATGTGGACGTAGGGCAGATAGGGATCGATTCGAGCAAAGCTGGACACCGCATCCGTACCCAATGCGAGGTCGATTTCGTGGCATCCAAAGGGAATGAGAAGGCATACATCCAGTGTGCTTTCGCTATGCCGACCGACGAGAAACGCCATCAGGAAGAGCGGCCGCTCCTCGGCATAGACGACTCGTTCCGCAAGGTCATCATCGCGCGCGAGAATATCAATCCGTGGCAAGACGAGAACGGTATCCTCACTGCTGGCCTATTCGACCTCCTGCTACACCCCGCGACTCTGGGCTTATAACACTTCGCGAATCAACAGTATCTTCTTGCCCCCACTTCCTCCCCTATTCAATAGCGTAAGGCGTTCCAATGCGGGTGCACTGTGGGTTCGGCGCCATCAGCAAGACGTGTGTCACAGGCGCTTAGATGTTGAACGTAAGTTCAATGGATAAGGCATCGTAGTGCCTTAGATTGCCGTGAAAGCGCGCCTGAGCGTACTTCGCTACGCGAAGAAGAAGCGCTTGGAACGGCAAGATGAGGTGCTACGGTGCCTTAGACATTGAACTTGAAGTGCATCACGTCCCCATCCTGCACCACGTAATCCTTGCCTTCCTGACGCAGCTTGCCCGCTTCGCGACAGCCCTTCTCGCCACCATTGGCCACATAGTCCTCGAAGCTGGCTGTCTCGGCCTTGATGAAGCCGCGCTCGAAATCGGAATGGATGACGCCGGCCGCCTGGGGAGCCTTCGCGCCCACCGGCACAGTCCAGGCGCGACTTTCCGTCTCGCCGCTGGTGAAGAACGATTGCAAGCCCAACAGCGCATACGCCTCGCGCACCAAACGCGCCAGACCGCTCTCGGACAGGCCCATCGCCTCAAGGTATTCTGCCGCCTCCGCCGCATCCAACTCGGCCAGATCGGCCTCCACCTTCGCGCTGATGGGCACCGGTGTGCACCCGTCGATCGACGGCAGCGGCGCATCCAGCTGATCCTCGTCCACATTCGCAATGTAGAGCATGGGCTTCATGGTCAGCAGATGCAGGCCGTAGAGCGCCTCCTGCTCTTCTTCGGTCAGATCGAGCGTGCGGGCGCGATGTCCATCGTTCAGGCCCGCGAGCACTTTCTTCGCCGCCTCTAGCTGCGCCACCGCCGCCTTGTCGCGCTTCGCCTCCTTCTCAAGGCGTGGAAGCGCCTTCTCCACCGTGGCGATGTCGGCCAGGATCAGCTCCGTCTTGATGGTCTCCACGTCGCTTGCCGCATCCACGCGTCCGGCCACATGCACCACATCCGGGTCGGAGAAGAAACGCACCACTTCGCAGATGGCGTCAGTCTCGCGGATGTTCGCCAGGAACTGATTGCCCAGACCCTCGCCTTGGCTGGCGCCTGCCACCAAGCCCGCGATATCCACGAACTCCACCATGGCCGGCACGATCTTAGCCGGGCTGTCGATGCGCGCCAACTCGTCCAAACGCGCATCGGGCACGGGCACCATGCCCACGTTCGGCTCGATGGTGGCGAACGGGTAGTTCGCGGCCAAGCCGCCTTTGTTGGTCAGCGCCGTGAACAACGTGGATTTCCCCACGTTAGGCAACCCTACGATCCCGATGGAAAGCGACATGCCGATCCTCCAACCTCTTTTTCCTCTAACCCAATAGATGATATCAGGTCAGCAGCATATGAGGGGATCGCCTTATCGCTTCATGCGGCGCAGCCTCCTTACACCTAGGAATCCAACAAGGGCAACAGCCAAGAGAGCAACGCACGATAAGCACCATATCCACTGCACTTGATCGTCACCCGTATCCGCCAAGACCGATTCTAGCTGCGTAGGCCTAAGCGGTGCGCCGTATTCCGTTGGCAATGAATCAGCAGGATCAACCTCTTCAGGTTGGGCGATAGTGCCATCGCCGCGATTTTCGGGGTCGTTCTCCTTTAGAGCATCGTTGTTGTCAGAGGTATCCTGACCATTGTTGGAATTGTTCCCATTTCCGTCATTGGTATTCGCATTGTCATCGGGGTTGTCGTTGTTGTCATCGGGGTTGTCGTTGTTGTCATCGCCGTTATTGCTACCGTTATTTTCGTTGTCTCCATCACCATTATTGCCATCGTCATTTCCGGCATTCTCTTCATCATCCGGATCCATGGCCGGCAGGTCTGGATTCGCCTTGATATCTTTCACCTGCTCGTACGTGGGAGCGTCGTCCTCCCCCGACTCGCTTATAGGGCCAATGACGTAATCGCTGAAATGATCGGGGGCAAAACTCAGATGAACCCCATTCTCATCGATACGGTAGACATTGTATGTGCCGTCCATTTCGTCGCCCACATAGAATCGAATGGTGATGTCGTCATCAGAAGGACCGCTTTGCAGGACTTCGTTCTCGTACTTATCCAACTCAAGAACCACCAGATTCGGCCACCGGCTCGATTTCGACACTTGATACGTTATATTCTTGCTTACCGAATGGCCGCAATCCTCGCACACCAGCTTCTCCACCGTTGTGCTGTATTGTCCCGCACTGCTCAGGTAAGCCTTGTATGCATGGTCCTTTGGTGCATTCTGCGAGGTTTGCTCTTCGCCGCAGGAGCATACCTGATTAATAGTCAAACCCTCCGTACACGATCCCGTCGTATAAGACTCGGCTTGGTAGGCATGCGCA
>CASTMW010000116.1 GCA_949450265.1 uncultured Eggerthellaceae bacterium
GACGATTGCCATGTGGCATCATGGAAGCCCACGGAATTGCCCTTGAACGGCATCCAATACTGCACGCGCGTCTCATATTCAGGTTCGCCGTCGTCGCCGCGCTGGCCCACCAGCGTTGCCGGGCTCGACTTCGCATTCATGGACCATACGCCCTGCGGCGTGGAATTGCCTTTGTTGGGATTGCCTGACACCAGCGCGCTCTCCCATATGATGGTGCCGCCATCATAGAAACGCGCATACTGCTCGGAGAGGTCCACGTCCACATAGCGCGAACCCCAATCTTGGCCGCCCAAACCGACGAAGCCTGTGCCGCTCTGCACCACAGGTATCGCGATGTTCTCCGTGCTGCCCGCCTTCACCGCAGCGACCACCTGATCGACCAGCGCGGAATCGTCCACCTTCCACCCATAGGTGCCGCCCGCCACGCTGACCGCCTTGCCGTCGGGTCGCGTATAGTTGCGACGGCTGCCAACGGTGTTGCACGCTTTGGACACCTCTGACGCCCACGCTGCAAGGGCCGCGTCGTCAAAGGCCACCTCCAGCTCTGGGCTCACCGACACCCACGTGGATATCAGCTTCGGGTTCACCTCGGTCACCAGGTTATCCGCCATGGTCAGGTCGAAATCGGCTTTCACGAACGCATTGGCAGCTTCGATGGCCTGCCCGATGCGAGGATCGTCCACCAGGATGGTCGGCTGGATGAGCACCTCATCGGTGAGCACCACGCGATCGTCGAAGTTCAGCAGCCCCGAGATGATCGTCTCCAACAAACGGTCGCTGTCGATGGCCGTGCCCTTCACCTCTTTGACCGCCATGTAGTCCGATCCCGTCTCATCGAAGGCGATGGTGGCGTTCACGGGCATCTTCGCAGTAGCATTGAGCGCTTCCAGCTGCGCGCCCACAAGATCGGACAATCCGTTCGCACTGATGGAATGGGTGAAGGCATCGGTCAGATCGCGCGCATAGAACACATCTATCGGCCACCTCCAGGGACTTTCCGCCTCCAGCACCTCTTGGGCGACCTGCTGAGAATCCGACGAGAGGTCCGCCTCGGAAGACATGACCGTGAAGTTCATGCCCTCGCCCACCACCGAGAAGCTGTAATTATCCAGCGTCTCGTCCAGCGTTTGCGCCATCTCTTCCGGCGTTCGGAGAGAGAAGTCGATGCCCGCGATGGAGGTATTGGGAAGGTAGTGCCCCAAGAACAGCGCTACCCCCGCAAGATAGATGATGGCGAAAAACCCCAGGATGCTCGCGCACACGATAGCGACACGGCGGGCGCGCACGCCCTTCCCAGGCACGCCTTCCATAAGGGTGGCCGCACCATGGGTGGTAGCAGCCCCATCGCTTTGCGGAGCCGCCTGAGGGACGGCAGCACCGTCGCCCTGCGGCGCAGAAGTGGCAACGGCAGGGAGCGCTTGTGTGACATCAGCGCTGGCACCATCATCCGGCGCATCCGCCTTCTTCGGCCCGTCCTGCTCCGCTTCATCGGTTGCACTGGCAGGCGCAGGATCAGCCGCACCTTCCGGCTGATCCGGCGCAGATACGTTCTCTGACGCTGCCTGCGATGCAGCCTCAGATGGAGAAGGCGATCCTGCGGCCTTCACATCCGATCGTTTGTCGACTGCGCCAGCCGCATGCTTTCCCTTGGAATGCTTTGCCATACCGCACTTTCAAGCATAGGTTTACAACGACGGTATTGTACAAAAATCCCCCGCGCTTTGTGTGTGCCTTTCGTGTGTGCTGGACCGCGTCGTCGGCAGACGCTTCGTCGACGACGATGCGGTTACGACGCAGTATCAAGGTCGGCTGGCATCGCAGCACCAAGGCGCTTAATGCTAAGATGGTATGAAAGGTGCGCGAACGGGAAGGATAGGGTGCCTTGACGGAATACGTAGCCCATTACCGATCGCTCGATTCGGACAGTCGTCATGTGAGTGGCATGTTCACCTTCACAAGCGATGCGCGTTTGGGAACGAAGGCGAACGCCCACGATGCGCGGCTGCGCATGCTGGAAGAGTTCGGCAACGATGCGCTCTCCTGGACCATCTATCAGATAGACCGCAAGCGCGCCAACACCGATCAGATGGACGGCCAGCAGCAGCTCGATTTCCGCGAACCGGTGAAGAAGCGCCGTCGCAGCACGCAGCGCGGCTTGGTATAGGAGGATTGCGCGCGATGAAGAAGCAACAGCTCAGGTTCTTGAAGAAGCTCGTCGAGACGCCTTCGGCCACAGGCAGCGAAGAGCGTGTGGCGGAACTGGTGCGGGGGCGCCTCTCAGAAGTGGCTGACTGGGTGGAGACTGATACCATGGGATCGGTGCATGCCACGCTGGACGGACGCGGGTCGGGCCCGACCCTCATGCTGGCAGCGCACATGGACGAAGTTGGCCTCATGGTCACCTACATATCCGATGAGGGCTTTTTGTCCGTAGCGGCCATCGGTGGCGTGGATGCCGCCATCCTGCCCGGCATGCGCGTGGATGTCCATGCGGCAAGCGGGGCGATCCGCGGCGTTGTCGGCCGCAAGCCCATCCATCTGATACAACCCGACGATCGCAAGACCATCACTCCCCTTGACAAGCTCGTCATCGACACGGGCCTGAGCGCTGACGAGGTGAGAAGCCGCATACACGTGGGTGATTCCATTACGTATGGCGTCGGGTTCGAGCGGTTCGGCCGCGGGTTGGCCGTGTCGCGCGGCTTCGACGATAAGGCGGGCGTTTTCGTCACATGCCGCGTCATGGAAGAGCTGGCTGCGGCCGGTCGCTCCATCGGCGACTTCACCGCTGCCATCACTGTGCAGGAAGAGATCGGCACGCGCGGCGCCATCACCAGTGCGCATTCCGTTGACCCCGACGTGGCCTTGGCGTTCGACGTGACACACGCGACCGATTACCCCGGCATCGACAAGACGAAATACGGCGACATCAAGCTGGGCGCAGGCCCGGTCATCGCGCGCGGGCCCAACATCAACCCGGTGGTGTTCGAGCGTTTGGTGGCGGCGGCCGAAGCCGAGGGCATCCCCTATCAGCTGGAAGCGGAACCGGGAACCACCGGCACCGACGCACGCGCCATCCAAGTGGCGCGCGACGGCATCCCCACCGGGCTCGTGTCCATACCGCTGCGCTACATGCACACACCCACCGAGGTCATCTCGCTCAAGGACGTCCAGCATGCGGTGCGCCTCATCACCCGCTTCGCACTGGACATGGGCGAAGAGCCCCATTTCGTGCCCGGCATCGATGGCACCTGCCCGCGCTCCTTCCTGCGCGCCGAGGATGACCCCTACATCCCCACCATCACTGACGAGGACACCGAGCTTGACGCCCTGCTGGTCGCGCTCGAACAGGAAGAGGCCACCGAGAAGGCAGCTGCCGACGAGCAAGCGCTCTCTGACGAGGTCGACGAGACGGTCGAAGAGGATCATCCCGTCGAATACACTGCCGAGATGCAGGAGCTGATCGCACGCGCCGAAGAGGCCAAGCAACTCGCGCAAGAGCAGGCGGCGGCCGCAAGCAATG
>CASTMW010000117.1 GCA_949450265.1 uncultured Eggerthellaceae bacterium
GAAGAGATCGCCGATCTTGAAGAGGACATCTCCGCGTTGGAGCTGGAATGGTTCGATGCAGCGGAGAGACTGGGGCAATAGTGGGGGACTACAGGACCATAGAGGGCACGGTCAGCGCCGAGGTGGTGGAGAAGAAGTCTCGCTTCATCGCGCAGCTGGCGCACGTCGATGCCGAAGATGGAGCGTTGGCGTTCCTGGAAGCGGTGCGCACCGAGCATGCGCAGGCGCGGCACAACGTGTATGCCTATATCGTGCGCGGCGTTGATGGGGCTGCTCCGCGGGTGCGCTATTCCGACGACGGCGAGCCGAGCGGCACCTCTGGCATGCCAACGCTGAACACGCTCCAGCACGCTGGACTGACCGATATCATCTGTGTGACCACGCGCTATTTTGGTGGCACGTTGTTGGGCACAGGTGGCTTGGTGCGCGCCTATTCGGCAGCGGCGCAGGCCGCCATCGAGGTGGCGAAGGTGGTCACGGTATCAGCGTGCGTGGATATCTCGCTGCAGGTGCCCTATGCCGCCTACGAGCAGATCGTGCGCACGGCAGAGAGCGCAGGCGCCATCGTGTGTGCATCTGATTTCGCGGAAGATGTCCGACTGGTCTTCCGCATGCTGGACGGCACGCAAGACCCGCTGATAGAGAAGCTGCGCGAGCTGACCCGCGGGCAGGCGCCCATCGAGATTTCCGAGCCCATCGAGGCGGTGTTCGGCTGATGGGTGCGCAGAGGATGGAGCTGCTGGCACCTGCTGGCGGATTCGATCAACTGCGAGCCGCCATCGCCTATGGGGCCGATGCGGTGTATCTGGCAGCTGATCGGTTCGGCATGCGGGCGCGTGCTGCGAACTTCGCAACAGACGAGCTGCCACGCGCGGTGCAGCTGGCCCACGATGCCGGTGTCAAGGTGCATCTTGCTTGTAACGTGCTGATGATGCAGGACGACCTGCCAGCTTTGCCGTCCTTCCTTGAAACGGCTGCGGCGGCAGGTGTTGATGCGCTCATCATCGGCGATATGGGCGCGTTTGCGCTGGCGAAGCGTTATGCGCCCTCGTGCGAGCTGCACGTGAGCACGCAGGCGTCCGTGGCCAATGCGGAAGCGGCGAAGGTGTGGCATGCGATGGGCGCCGCTCGCATCGTGTGCGCGCGGGAGATGACGTTGAGCGATATCGCGCGTATGTGCGAGCAGGTGCCCGAAGACCTGCAGATCGAAGCGTTCGCGCATGGGGCGCAGTGCATGGCGGTCTCGGGGCGCTGCTTGATTAGCGCATATCTGAACGGTCGGTCGGGCAACCGTGGGGCATGCACGCAGCCATGCCGATGGAACTACGTTCTGGAAGAAGAGAAGCGCTCGGGGGTGTACTTTCCCATCGAAGAGGATGAGCGCGGGTCGTACTTGCTGAACGCGAAGGACCTGTGCATGATCGAGCATCTGGATGCGCTTGCTGCTGCGGGCGTGGATTCCATCAAGATAGAGGGCAGGAACAAGAAGGCATACTATGTGGCGTGTGTGGTGGGGGCCTATCGGCAGGCGCTCGATGGGTGTCCACCCGAGAAGCTGATCCCCGAGCTGCACGCCGTATCGCATCGG
Organism: uncultured Eggerthellaceae bacterium; assembly: GCA_949450265.1. GTDB lineage: Bacteria > Actinomycetota > Coriobacteriia > Coriobacteriales > Eggerthellaceae > Adlercreutzia_A. The sequence goes on from CASTMW010000117.1 coordinate 1,589, forward strand.
CCGTTCAGCACGGGCTTTTTCTTCGGGGATGCCCAACAGGCCCACGACAAGGACGGCTACGACCATGACACTGTGCATGTGGCCGACGTGCTGGCCTGTGAAGCGGCGGCGAATGGCTTTCGGCTCACGCTGCGCTGCCGCAATCGCTTCGCCGAGCGTGAGCAGCTCGAAGTGGTCTCGCCGGGTATGGGCATGCGTACCTTCGCGGTGCACGGGCTGACATGGATCCCCGATCCCGATGATGCGTTCGCGGGTGCAGAAGAGGCGGTGGCGCTGGCCAATCGGTCCTGCAACGTCTATCGCAGCGATTGCCCGTTCGCGGTGAGCACCGATTCATTCATCCGGGCACGCCGCTGATAGACGAGGGGTGTGCGGGAATGACGTTTGGATGACTCTGTGCCATCGTGGCCGCACAGCTTGGCGCCCATGCGCTAGGCTTTTCCTAAGAGACATTCGATGAAGGAGTACATGATGGGCAATTGTTTGGTAGCGCAATCGGGCGGCCCCACCGCGGTCATCAACGCGTCCCTTGCAGGTGTGATCCGCGCGAACCAGCTGAACCCGCTCTATGATCGCGTGTTCGGCGGCATCCATGGCATTGAGGGCGTGTTGGAGGACAAGCTCTACGATCTGACTGATCTGCCGGGAGCCGAGGTGGAGGTGCTGTGCCAAACGCCCTCCAGCGCGCTGGGCACTTGCCGATATAAGCTGAAGCGCGACAATCCGGCTGATTTCGAGCGGCTGCTCGCGGTGATGGACGACCACAACATCGACGTGATGTTCTACATCGGTGGCAACGATTCCATGGATACGGTGGATGCGCTCTCCGAATATGCAGCGGCCCATGGCAGCACCAAGCGCTTCGTCGGCATTCCCAAGACGGTGGACAATGACCTGGTGCCGGTGGACCATTGTCCTGGCTTTCCCAGCGCGGCTAAGCTGGCGTGCTTGGTGACGCATGCGACCAGGCTCGATTACGACGCCTACACGCGCCCTGAGGTGTTCGTGTTGGAAACAATGGGCAGGGATGCGGGCTGGCTGGCCGCCAGCTGCTGCTTGACCGGCGATGTTGATCTACTGGTGCTGCCTGAGGTGGATTTCGATCGTGAGGCATTCTTGGCGCAGGTACAGAAGAAGATGGACGAGACCGGCGCATGCTATATCGTAGTGAGCGAAGGTGCGCACTATGCGGATGGCACGTACCTCTCTGCGGGCGATACGGCCAATGATGGCTTCGCGCATGCCGTGCTGGGTGGTGCGGCTGCGGCATTGAAGCAGATGATCGTGGATGCGGGCATCGCACCGCGTGGCGTAGTGCAGGACCTGTCCCGGGCGGCGCGCAGCAGCAACTTCGCACAGAGTAAGGTGGATGTCGACGAGGCATACGAGCTGGGCATGAGCGCGCATATGCGCTCGGCCGATCCAACGTTCACGGCGCAGGTAGTGGGCGTGCGGCGCGGCAGCGCGTCTACCATGAAGTGCGAAGGAGGCGTGTGCCAGATGATCCAGACCTACAATGCGGAGTTCTTCGCCGGGCCTGCCAGTGAGTTCGCCAATTTCGTGAAGGCGTTCCCGACCGACTGGATCCTACCCGACTACCAGGGCGTCACCGAAGATGCGCTCGACTATTTCCGCCCGTTGGTAGAGGGGGAGCCGGCCCTTATCTATGAGCATGGGCTGCCTGCCACCATCGAGCCGTTCAATCGGCGCTCCTGAAGTTCATAAGAGCAAAGAATGGCATTTCTTAGCACTTTGTTGATGTGTTGGTTGCGCTGCTGTTCCGATGGCGTGCCATGCTTCAGAGCGCTTTGATGAGCGCCGCACGCGCTAAGCATGTACATTAAGTTCGGTATGCGC
>CASTMW010000118.1 GCA_949450265.1 uncultured Eggerthellaceae bacterium
TAAGTGAGTATGCCCCACAAGGGCATCTAGGGTTCGAATCCCTACTCCTCCGCCAGCTCTCGCGATCTCCACCCTACAATCTCTACCCTACAGATAAAAGGGCCAGCGTGCTAATAATTTGGCAGCACGCTGAAGGGAAGCGACCATGGCCCACCACAGCGAAATGCAGGCTCAGCAGGACGAAGCATATATGCGCATGGCGCTGGAAGAGGCGCGCATTGCGGGCGCGAAAGGGGAAGTACCCATCGGTGCGGTGGTGGTGCATCAGCCGATCGACCGAAGGACACGCCGCGTGCTGGCTGATGCGCAGGTGATCGCACGCGCCCACAACCTTCGCGAAACACTGCGGTGCCCTTCGGCGCACGCCGAGCATCTTGCTATGGAAGCGGCTGCGGCTGCACTTGATGCGTGGCGTCTTGCCGATTGCACGGTGTACGTGACGCTGGAACCGTGCATCATGTGCGCGGGCTTGATGCACCAGGCGCGCATACGCCGGTGCGTGTATGGGGCATCTGATCAGAAGGCAGGCGCGCTGGGCACGCTTTACCAGGTTAACGCTGACGAGCGCTTGAACCACCGGTTCGAGGTGATGCCCGGCGTGCTGCAAGCGGAATGTACTACGTTGCTACAAGACTTCTTCCGCGCCCGCCGCTAGCAACGCATTCACACTGGACAGACTAGGGTAAGATGGTGCATGACGAACAGCGCCCTTGGGGCGCACTGTGAGCACCGCGGTCCGCCAAGCTGCCGTAAACCGGTCCGGGCGCAGCGGAACGCCCCGCATCGAAAAGAGCGTGTGAGATATGGAAACCTTGGAAGTCGACATGTTCGCCGAGGCGCGCAATGCGCAGTTGTCGGCGCAGGATATTCTGGGCTCGGGCGCGCTCAAGCTGATCGCACCGGCGAAGGTGAACCTATTTCTGGGAATAGGCGCGCGTCGCGAAGACGGATATCACGAGGTCCTTACCGTCCTTCATGCGCTGGTGCTGCACGACACGCTGCATGTGCGTCGCACGCCGGGCATGCCCGATCTTCCCAGCGAACTTACGGCGCGGTCGCAGGCATCATTGCCCGCGAATGCAGCGCTGATCGGCCCAGCGCAGAATCTGCTGGTCACCGTTGATGCCATCGACAAGACCGGCGTGGTCGTGCGTGCCTTGGATATCCCGGCTTCCGAGAACCTGGTCACGCGCGCGCTGGATGGCTTGGCGCATCGCATCGGCTACAACGCGGACGAGCGCATCGCCATCCATATAGAGAAGAACATCCCCGCGCAAGCGGGCTTGGGTGGCGGCTCGTCGGATGCGGCGGCGGCCCTGCTGGCGGCCGCGCGCCTGTGGGGTGTGGCGCTCGACGGCCCCACCTTGCGCGAGGTGGCGGCCGATCTGGGGGCAGATGTGGCCTTCTTCCTGGAGGGCGGCTGTGCGCTGATGGAAGGCGCGGGCGAACGGCTGAAGGATCGCCTGACCCCCGCCAAGGTGCCCATCGTGCTGGTGAAGCCGCCGGAAGGCGTTCCCACGGCGCAGTGCTACGCGCGCTTCGACGAATGCCCTGCAACGCCGCCCGCAGAGCTGGTTGCGCGTACGGAGAATGCCACCAGGGCCGAAGACGTTCCCCTGTTCAACAGCTTGGCCTCGGCCGCTGCGCAGGTAGCGCCTGCGGTCGCGCAGGTGCACGACTGGCTAACGTTGCAGGTGGACCCAAGCAAGGTCTTGCTGTCCGGCAGCGGATCGTGCCTGTTTGCCATCGCTGACGATTTCGCACAGGCAAGCCGCATCGCCTCGGCAGCCTGCGCGCAGGGTTGGTGGTCGCGCGCCACCACCATGGGCAACGTGAAGGCTGCCATCGTATGATCGGCCTGATCGCACGTCTGTCGCGCAGCGTTCCGCTGATCATCGCGCTGGTCATTCTGGCGTTCATCATCTATTTCGTGGTGTCGTATCTGCGCTCGAAAACGCGTGCCAAGGAAGTGCTCATCCTGGTGTTCACGGTGCTGTGCTCCGCTCTGACCATTCTGTTCGCGCTGGCATCGCTCTATGCGGTGCTCGATGGGAACCAGCCTGTTCTGGAACTGGCCTCCAGCTTTGCCGGCGTGGGGTTGGTGGGGTTGATCATCACGCGCATCTGCGCTGCCGTGTTCAAGAAGCATCACTCGCATTACGCCCAGCGTGCGCAGAAGGCCACGGTGGAAAGCGACACCACCATGCCCACGCGCGCTACCATTTTCTGGAAGGTATACGACCTGCTGGGTCGCTTCCGCCCGAAGGACTGACGGATGCCCACTTCTGCATCCCGCGCTCTTAGTGCGTCGCCATTTAAAAACAATTCAATGGCGTAAGCCCTGTTCGCGCGTTTCTTCCACTACACTATTTGCAAACGCACTGGCGCATGGCAAGCATGGTCCCGGTCATGCCACGGCAGGCGCCGCATGGAGCTACCACGGAAGGAGACCGCATGAGCGACCGCGAGGTGAAGAGCTCGGCGCAAGAAGTGCCGCAGATGCCGGAGATCCTGGAGCGCGTGCTGCTATATGCGCTTGACGAAGGCAAGCAGCGCATGGATGCCAACGAAGAGATCGTCCCGTTCACCACGCTGGTGGTGCGCGACAACGTGTTCCTGGAAACGCATCCGGGCGACAGCGCGCAGGAATGCTTCAATTTGGCACAGCACACGGTGGAAGGCGCCCGCGGCGCGAACGCGTACGCGCTGTGTTACGACGGCTACATTGAAACCGACAGCGGCGTGAAAGACGCGCTGATCGCGGAAGGTGGCGTGCCCGGCGCATCGCAGGGGTTCGCCATCGGATTCCTGTACACGCAGGCCGAAGGACAGCCGCCCGTGTTCGACACCAATCCCAGCTACATTGGGGAAGCACCGAACTTCATGAGCCGTCTGCGCAACGCTACTGAGTATGCCGACGCCGAGATAGACGTGAAATATCTGGACGACAGCATATAGGCCACAGCATCGAGTAAGGAGCGCATCATGATCGAAGAGAAGGACGGCCAGCAGATCGACACCATCGACCGCGGCGAAGAAGAAGAGCGCAAGAACGCCAACGAGTTCGGCGAGCCCACGAAGGACAACGCCTAGTAAGAAGGTATTTTCCTGCGGGAAGCGAACGGCACGGGAACCATCAGCGTCCCGTGCCGTTCTTCGTTTGGCGATAAATCTTGATAGTCTTGAGGCGCTGGTAGATGCAGTGCCCGGTATGTGGCACTAGGAATGACGATCTAACATCTGACACTAGAGATGACAGTCAACCGATCCCGCCGAAACGGTCCAAACACCTTAATAAAAACGGTCCAACTTCCTAAATTGAATCGGTCCAAACACCTTAATCAGCCATAAAAACGAACACATGTTCTCGTCT
>CASTMW010000119.1 GCA_949450265.1 uncultured Eggerthellaceae bacterium
GGGATTCAGCTCTTTCAAGGCATCGATATCGGTGATGGACGGGGTTATGATGTCGAGCATAGCGCCTCTTTCTTTGTAATGTCGTAATAAAGTAGCATATTGGCGGTGATTTGCAGAAACGTGTCGTAATACATGCTCTTTTAATGCGGCATAATTCATAGATTTGTTTCGGGATTCGGTCGGGAAGGGGTTCATTGATCGGACAAAACGAGTACGACCTTAGTCCTTGTTGACGTCTGAGGCGCATCGGGATCTATCAGGTGCGTCTATGCGGGGTTTCCCTATAATAAAGAAAAGCGAAGCATTGATGAAAGCAGGCGTATGAAGGGCATCATCCTTGCGGGAGGCAGCGGAACGCGGCTGTACCCGCTCACTACGGTGACCAGCAAGCAGCTCTTGCCGGTATACGATAAGCCAATGATCTACTATCCGCTGTCAGTGCTGATGATGGCGGGTATTCGCGACATCCTGATCATCTCCACGCCGGCCGATCTGCCGAACTTCGAGCGCTTGCTGGGCACGGGCAAGCAATTCGGCGTGAACCTCTCGTATGCCGAGCAGCCATCGCCCGACGGCCTGGCACAGGCGTTCATCATCGGTGAAGACTTCATTGCGGGCGACTCGTGCGCGCTGGTGCTGGGAGATAACATCTTCTACGGCAATGGGCTCAGCCGTCACTTGCGTCAAGCTGTGCAGGCGGCCGAGGATGCTGGCGGTGCCACCGTGTTCGGCTACTACGTGGAAGACCCAGAGCGCTTCGGCGTGGTGGAGTTCGACGATGATTACAATGCCATCTCCATTGAAGAGAAGCCGGAGCGCCCGAAGTCGAACTATGCGGTCACGGGTCTTTATTTCTACGATGCGCGCGTGTGCGAGCTCGCGCGTCAGGTGAAGCCCTCTGCGCGCGGCGAACTTGAGATCACCACGCTCAATCAGATGTATCTGGAAGACGGCAGCTTGAACGTGGTCACGCTGGGGCGCGGGTATGCGTGGCTTGACACGGGCACCATGGAATCGCTCTTCGAAGCCAGCGAATTCGTGCGCGTGATCGAGCGCAGCCAGGGGTTGCCGGTAGCCATGATCGAAGAGATCGCCTACGAGAATGACTGGATCACGTTGGATGAATTGCGAGAAGCGGCACAGCGCTGCGGCAAGAGCGTATACGGGCAGTATCTGATGAAGATCGTCGAAGGACGCGTCCTGCCGCGCAAGGAGCGTGCATGATGCGCATCCTGGTAACGGGAGCATCGGGGCAGCTGGGAAACGAGCTGCACCGCTGCTTTGAAACGATGCAGGCTGAGATAGGTCCGATCCCTGCTGCCTATGCGGATGCGGTTGTTGACTACACCGATGCGGCCGAGCTGGATATCACCGACAGGCATGCTGTGGCCGCCTTCGTGAAGCGGGAGGGCTATGACCTCATCATCAACTGTGCGGGCCTTACGGATGTGGACGGCTGCGAGCGCAACAGCACGCTGGCTTTCGCGGTGAACGCCGATGGGGCTGCCAACTTGGCTGAGGCTGCTGCACACATTGGCGCGAAGCTGGTGCATGTGTCCACCGACTATGTTTTCCCAGGTACCGATCCGGGCGAGCGTACCGAAGATGACGCGACCGGGCCGCTCTCGGTCTACGGACGCAGCAAGCTGGAAGGGGAGCAACGCGCGCTGGCGGCGAACCCGCAGACCTTCGTGGTGCGCACTGCATGGCTCTATGGATATGTGGGCAAGAACTTCGTGAAGACCATGGTACGACTGGGCGGTTCGCTCGATGAGGTCACCGTGGTGGACGATCAGCGGGGCAATCCTACCTCGGCGAACGATCTGGCCTATGAGATCCTGAAGCTGGCGCTCACCGACCACTACGGCATCTACCATTGCACGAACGAAGGGACTTGCAGCTGGGCGGACTTCGCCACGGCCATCATGGAAGGTGCGCACCTTACGTGCACGGTACGCCGCTGCACGAGCGCGGAGTACAAGGCGACCCATCCCGAAAGCGCCGACCGTCCTGCGTTCTCGTCGCTTGCCAATGCGCGTTTGGCGGCAACGATCGGAAACGAGATGCGCCCTTGGCAGGAAGCGCTTGCGAACTATTTGGATACCTTCGCAGAATTGGGAGACATCAATGAGTGATATGCGGTGTGCGCCGAAACGGATCATCGTGACCGGCGGAGCGGGATTCATCGGCAGCAATTTCGTGCATTGGGTGGTGGATCATCAGCCTGATGTGCATGTGACGGTGCTCGATGCGCTGACCTATGCGGGCAATCGGGCGAATCTGGACGGCATCCCGGAGGACCGCATGACGTTCGTGCATGGGGATATCTGCGATGCGGCGCTGGTCGATCAGCTGATGGTCGACGCAGACGCCATCGTGCATTTTGCGGCCGAGTCGCATAACGATAACTCCATCATCGACCCGGCGCCCTTCGTGCGCACGAATGTGGAAGGCACCTTCACATTGTTGGAGGCGGCGCGCAAGCATGGCACGCGCTTTCACCATATCTCGACCGACGAGGTCTATGGCGACCTTGCGCTGGATGATCCGGCACGCTTCACGGAGGACTCTCCGTATCTGCCCAGCAGTCCGTACAGCTCAAGCAAAGCGGCGTCGGATATGATGGTGCGCGCATGGCATCGCACATATGGCGTGGATGCCACCATCTCGAATTGCTCGAACAACTACGGACCGCGCCAGCATATCGAGAAGTTCATCCCGCGCCAGATCACCAATATCCTGAGCGGCAATCGCACCAAGCTCTACGGCGATGGTCTGAACGTGCGCGACTGGATCCATACCGAGGACCATTCGAGTGCGGTATGGGAGATCCTGACGCGTGGGCGCACGGGCGAGACGTATCTGATCGGCGCTGATGGGGAGCGCAACAACATCGACGTGCTGCGCGCCATCCTTGAAGCTATGGGCAAGGATGCTGACGATTTCGATTGGGTGCGGGATCGGCCGGGTCACGATCGGCGCTATGCGATCGATTCTACGAAACTGCGGCGCGAGTTGGGTTGGCAGCCCAAGCATACCGACTTCGCTCAAGGTTTGACCGACACCATCCAGTGGTATACCGACCATCCTGAATGGTGGCGGGACGCCAAGGAAGCGGTGGAGGCGAAGTACGCAGCGCAGGGCCAATAGGCCAAGAAGCGCACGATCGATCGATAAGGAGACGCGATGGCAGCGGATGATCAGGTGACATCGGGCAATTTCACGTTCACGAAGACGTCCATCGAAGGCGTCACGATCGTGGATGTGAAGAGCTATGGGGACGAGCGCGGGTACTTCATGGAGACATACAAGCGTCCTGATTTCGTTGCTGGCGGCATCACGTGCGATTTCGTGCAGGACAACCAATCGT
>CASTMW010000120.1 GCA_949450265.1 uncultured Eggerthellaceae bacterium
CGCAATGCGCCGCAGCGCCGTTCATGCAGATCATCCCGCTTCCCGTATCGCCGAAGATCACATAGGTCTCGAAGCGGTTGCCGTTGTCCACATCGGCCACGCATACCTTCTGGTACTCGGCGATGCCCGCCGCCTCGCACAACACAGGATCGCAGGTGATGGAGCCCACATAGTGCAGCTCCGCCTGCTTCACGGTGGCGCGGTGAATCTTGCCTTGCAGCATCTCTATGAGCATGTTGGCTCCCCTTCGAAGATGAAGTTGTCGATGAGACGGGTGGTGCCGATGCGCACCGCGATGGCCACGAGCACGCTGTCCTCGATGGTCTTTACCGGCTGCATGGTCAGCCCGTCGACCACCTGCACGTAGTCGATGCACGCCAGCGGTTCGGCGGCGATGGTTCCTTCGATGATGGCGCGCACGCACGCTGCATCGTGCTGACCGTCGCACACCGCCTGCTCGGCAGCCCGGATGGCACGCGAGAGCACCAGGGCCGCCTGGCGTTCCTGTGGATCCAAATACGTGTTGCGCGAGCTCTTCGCCAGGCCGTCCGCTTCGCGCACGATGGGACAGCCCACTACCTGCACATCCATGTTCAGATCGGCCACCATGCGCTTGATGACGGCCAGCTGCTGAGCATCCTTCTGACCGAAGAACGCCCGGTGCGGCTGCACGATGTTGAACAGCTTGCTGACCACCGTGCACACCCCGCGGAAATGCCCCGGCCGCGACGCACCGCAGAGCGCATCGGTCAAGCCCTCCACTTCTACGAACGTGCTGAACCCAGCCGGGTACATGTCCTCCACTGACGGATGGAAGACCGCATCGGCCCCGTGCGCCTCGCAGATGGCCACATCGCGATGAAGGTCGCGCGGGTAGCTATCGAAGTCCTCGTCGGGACCGAACTGGATAGGATTGACGAACACGGACACGATCACCTTGTCGCAGGCCGCCCGCGCCGCATCCATCAGGCTCTCATGCCCTTCGTGCAAATATCCCATGGTGGGCACGAGCCCCACGGACAGCCCCGCCGCGCGCCAGGCGCGGGCAAGCTCTTTCGCCTCGGCCACCGATCGTACGATCTCCATCACGCTTGCCCCTCCCGCTCTTCTTGGGCCCGCAGTTCTTCCAGCACGCCCTCGGGCATGGCATAGCAATGCTCGGGACCCGGGAACGTGCCATCCTTCACGCATCGGTCGAAGTCGGCATACGCCTCGCGCATGAGGGCGCCCGCTTCGGCGAACCGGCGCACGAACTTCGGCACGAAGCCGTCGAACATGCCCAGCATATCCTGATTCACCAGCACCTGCCCATCGCAGCCCGCGCCCGCGCCGATGCCGATGGTGGGGATGTCCAACCGCTCGGTGACCAACGCCGCCAGGTCAGCTGGCACCGCTTCCAGCACCACCGCGAACGCACCAGCATCCTGGATGGCCTGCGCATCGGCCAGAAGGCCCCGCGCCGTATCAAGGGACTTACCCTGCACCTTGAAGCCACCAAACGCGTTCACGCCCTGCGGCGTCAGGCCGATATGCGCGCACACGGGTATCTGCGCAGCGGTGATGGCAGCGATCCGGTCGGCCATGACCACCCCGCCCTCCAGCTTCACCGCATTCGCGCGCCCTTCCTTCACAAGGCGCCCCGCGTTGACCACCGCGTCGTAGACCGATGCCTGATACGACATGAACGGCATGTCCGCAATGACCAGCGCATCGGTCGTACCACGACACACCGCAGCGGTATGGCGCACCATATCGTCCATGGTGACCGGAATGGTATCCCCCAGCCCCAGCATCACGTTGCCCAACGAATCGCCCACCAGGATGGAATCGACGCCCGCCGCATCCACCAAACGTGCGGTGGTGTAATCGTAGGCGGTCAGCATAGAGATGCGCTCACCTGCCCTCTTCATCTCCTGGAATGTAGATACGGTCACAGCCATGGATGCCTCCTTCGTGTCGGCATGACGGACCCTCGCCGCGGACCCAGCGCAGCGACGATTATAGCGGTCGCCCTTCTGCACACCGAGCAATTTGCACGCCAGAAGGACAGCCTAACATGGCCAGAGTGCACGGTATGCGGGTGGACGGCAGCATACGGCAGGTACCGCGGCTGCACAGGCACCGCCAGCGAACACCACCACAAGCAACGCGGCAGGAGGCACGGCGGCTATCCCAGCGCCACATCCAAGATCATCATGAGCACGAACCCTAAAGCCACCCCGATGGTGCCTATGTTCGTATGGCGCCCTTCTTGCGTTTGCGGGATGAGCTCTTCGGTGACCACGTACATCATGGCACCAGCAGCGAAAGCCAACACGAACGGCAAGAGGGGCGTGGCAAGCCCCGTGATGGCCACCATGACCAGCGCGCCGAGCGGCTCCACCGCCCCACACGCCGTTCCCAGCGCGAACGCCTTACCCTTCGAATAGCCGTTCGATGTGAGCGGCAGCGATACGATGGCGCCTTCGGGGATGTTCTGGATGGCGATGCCCACCGCCAGCGCCGCTACCGCAGCCAAGGTGATGCTGGCATCCCCCGCCAGAAACGCCGCCAGCACGACGCCTACGGCCATGCCCTCGGGAAGGTTGTGGATAGCCAACGCCAGCAGCATCATGGTGGGCTTCTTGAGCCCAGCATCCATGCCCTCGGGCTCGTCAGCTCCCACATGCAGATGCGGCGTGAAATGATCGATGATCAGCAGCAGCGCAATACCGCTCAGGAAGCCCGCTGACACTGGCAGCCACGCCGGAAGCCCGGTACTCTCGGCAGCTTCCAATGACGGGATGATGAGGCTCCACACGCTGGCAGCGATCATGACGCCCGCCGCGAATCCGAGCAGCGCCTTGCTGAAGCGTTCGCTCATACCGTGGCGCAGCAGGAAGACCAGTGCAGCACCCATGGTGTTACCCGCGAAGGGCACGATAAGCGCGATGCCGATGCCGATGGCCACGCTATCCATATGCTGCCTCCTTCTGCTCGCACCTTCCATCCATTATCCTCTAGCATGCCAGCATGCGCGATAGGATGGAGCGTCACCGCACCATCGTAGGCAAATCGTATATGCTCCAATGGTCGCTGGCCGTTGCCAAAGCTCTGACCTGGTCATTGCAACCACAGGGTGCCCGCATGCTTGACAAGAAGGAACGCACCGGTTGATGGTGCGCCACCGCTTCGCAAGGTAAAGTGACCATGCCAGCTGAATGAAGACCACAACGAAAGGCACGACCTATGAGCTTTCGAGATAACCTCCTGCATCTGCGCGCGTCACAGAACATGACCCAAGAACAACTGGCCATGCTGCTTGGCGTCAGCCGTCAGTCTGTCACCAAATGGGAATCGGAGAAATC
>CASTMW010000121.1 GCA_949450265.1 uncultured Eggerthellaceae bacterium
GATGTCATTCAATATGGCATCGGGAAAATAAAACTTGAGCTTCGGCTCACGAAAAGCAAGGGACAGCTTTTCATGAAAACTAAAACAGACACCCTGCGGGGCGCTGTAGTGCGCTCGGCGCTTGCGGTGGCACTCATACTGAGCATGGTGCCTGCGCAGGCATTAATACACATCGATCAGGCCTCGGCGACTGAGACTGCGACCTCTGCCGACCAGGCAGCCGCGGACCGTACCGACCGGCCCGATATCATCACCGATTCGGTGAACATCAAGCAGAACGCCACGCAGTCTGGCGAAGGCGATCAGGCGTCCAATGGCGAAGCGGAAGCTGCGCCCGAGGGCTCTGGTGACACCGGCTCCAATCCCGATGCCGCCAACACCTCGGCCTCCAACGACGCCGCAGCCAACGCGAACGCCAACGCAGCCAACGCGAACGCCAACGCAGCCGCCGCAGGCACCGACGGCTCGGCCGTCAGCGATGGCTCCAACGCGCAGCAGGCCACTCTTCCCATCGTCCCGGGCGCTTCCGATGTGGACCGCGCCGACATCCTGAGCACCCAGGTGCAGCTGAACGGTGAAGACATCAATGCCACCATCGCCTATAACGGGCTGGTGTACACGGTGAACGCCGATGCGCCTGACACTGTTGCGCTGACTGGCTGGACCGGCACGGCGCCGAAGGGCGCACTGACCGTGCCCGCCCAGATCGTCTCTGGTGCGAACACGTACAAAGTTACGAAGATCAGAACCTTGGGGGGGGGGGTCGCGGATTCTGAGCTTTCCGGGTCGACCGCTGACGCGGTAACTGACGACCAGGCAACCAGCTCCAACGCAACCGACCCCGAAGCCGCCGCGCAAGCTGCCGAAGGCGTCGAAGGCACCGACCCCGCAAACCCCGCTAACCCCAACTACAACCCCTACCTCACCGACCTCTACACCGCCGCCGAAAAGGCCGCGGGCGTGACCAGTGTTGCGCTGCCCGCCACCATCGAATCGGTGGATCTGGGCTTCTTCCAGTTGTTCCCTAACGCTGCCGCCATCAGCGTGGCCCAGGACAACTCCCATCTTGCAAGCTATAACGGCGCACTGTACAGCGCCGATATGACGCACCTCCTCCTCGTTCCAGAGGGTATGGAGGGTTCTGTAGTGCTCCCTGTTTCTTTAGCCTCCGTCCCTGTTTGTGTCTTTACCCGTTGCACCAAACTTCTGGCTATTGATTTCCCAACAGGGAGCACGAATGAAACCTTCGCCACTCTGAACGGGATCTTATATACCTCTGACATGAATACGCTGCTGGCCGCGCCCGCGGGCATCGACACCAGCGTAACCATCGCTGCAGGCGCCGCGCACATTGCGGAAGGTGCCTTCTGGGGCAATGCCGCCCTGCGCACCATCGTGGCCCAGGGCAACGTGGTCGACATCGTGGTGAACCCCGCGTTCGACCCGGCCACCACCATCAATGCCGGCCAGCAGCACGCCGCCATTGACACCGATGTGCCCGCGTTCGACCCGGCGGTCATCGAAGCCGCCACTGTGGTGCTGGCCGATAACTGCGATCGCGGTGCTTGGGAAGCGGCAGGCTTCACGAACTTCCAAACACCCGCCCAGCCGGGCGACCAGATCCAGCCTGCGGAAGGCAGCGGTTTCGCCTTCCAGCTGCTGGATGACCACACGCTGGCCGTGCGCTGGGATGGCGGCGCCAACAACGACGCAACCCCTGCCGCGGTGCAGGTGCCCGATTACGGCATCCTGAACGGCGTGCGCTACCAGGTCAGCACGGTGGCGGAAGGCGCCTTCGCAGGCCAGACCGGCATCGTGACCGTGGACCTGCCCGACAGTGTAACCACGGTGGGTGCGCGCGCATTCGACGGCTGCACCTCGCTGAAGACCATCCATCTGTCGAATGCGACCGAGGTGCTGGGCGACCGCGCGCTGGCCGACACGGCGCTGCTCAGCCTGGTGCTGCCTGTCAACTTGACGGCTGTGGGCTCGCAGGCGCTCTCGGGCCTGAACGGCACCACGGTGGTGGCGTGTCACGCGGTGGTCGATGTGGCGCAGGACGCGCTGTTGGGCGCTACGAACGTGAACCTGTATGTGCCTACCCAGGCGGCCGACACGTGGAATGGCGGCCTGCCCACGGCGAACAATCATATATATATGTATGGCGTGCAAACGTCCGACGATATGATGCAGCTTGCCCCTGGCGAAACCGTGCCACTGTTCGCGGAAGGCGCTCTGCAGGCCCCTGGCAATGTGCAGGTGGAATACACCTATAAGGCCAAGAGCATGAGCATCGCCGAAGATGGCACCGTGGAAGCCAAGCAGCCCGGTGCATCCCAGGTGACCGCTACTCTTACGCTGCCCATCGAAGAAGTGGTGGTGAAGGGCATCAGCTCGAACGAGGTGCGCCTGGAGAAGGCCTCTGTGCGCCCGGTGAGCGATGCTGCTGCGGTGGAGACCGTGGCGATAACCACGCCGCTGACACTGACCTCGGCAGATCAGGGGATCAGCGTGGCGTCTACGACGGCTGCTAGGGCAGGATATTCAGGATATGTTTACATCCATAGTAGTAATGTTGGAATCAGTAGCCCAGATGCAGAGGGTAGTGACAAGCTTCTTTCTGCTGGAATTCCTACTGGTATAAATCCCGACGATACCTACTGGTCTATACGTGGAGGCAACAATGCGAGACTGTACGTTGACTTGTTGCATGATAGTACTGTTGGGGGGACGGAATACTATGTTGGGGTCGAGGTTTATACTGAATCAAAGATAACGCTTAATAATAACCCTACGCTTACATACGCACATGTACCAACTGGAACTACAGCACCCAGTTCGGGTACCCTTTCGGCAGTTCCTTCCTATCGCGAAGGATATGATCTGCATGTTTTTGCTTCATGGAAAGCAGATATAACATGGAATCCAAATGGCGGTTATTTTGAGATCAATGATTGGTCTCACGATAGCAGCCCGCAAGTGTCAACGCTGACGGTGGGAAAGGGTGGGCCTCTTCGAGCACTGCTACTACAGGTAGCACTTCTGTCGCAATTGGTGACGTTGCGACCTATTATGCCGTGTGGGAATCACCAGCGAAAAAAATCACCATCAATAAAGGTACGGGCGTAAAGACCATAACGCAGTCGAAAACGACCTATACTCCCAGTACGTCTTCGCAAACTTTTACGGTCTCAGCGACGGCATTGACGGGCTATAACGCGAATAAACTCACGCTTACTCAGACAACAGGAACAACTGGTCTTTCCTTTTCCAGTCAAGGTACCAGCTCCACT
>CASTMW010000122.1 GCA_949450265.1 uncultured Eggerthellaceae bacterium
TACCATCCCTTACGTTCGGCCATCTTCTTATGATGCCCGTCTCAAGCAGATCGCGCACGCCTCTTATGCCCGTGCTCGAAACGGAAAATATCGGGTTGGCCACAAGGGCGGCAATGGTCTTGCCGTCGATCGGGGCGCCTTCGGCAGCCTTCATGCGGCAACGCCATTCAAGCTGGAGCATCTTGATGTCGACAAGAAGGCCGAGCGCTTCATCGCATGCTGCCATGATACTCTTCGCCAAGAAAGCTATCCGATCGTTCGTGGCAAAGAACGCTCCCCTGCCATCGTCGGAGACAGCGAAGGTGGTAAGAGAACGCGCATATGCATCGGCATCGGATGCCGCTCGGGCGGTCATGGGGAGCACGAAGAGGCCTTGGGGATGGGAGGCATCGCGCTCAAGGCCGCTTTTGCAGAGGATCGCGTGCGCTTCAAGGTATGGGAGCGCCGCATCGGGGGTGGGGGCTGCCGCGTCGAGGGTGGGGGCTGCATCGGGGGTGGCTGCCGCGTCGAGGGTGGGGGCTGGAGCCGACGCGACGACGGCAAGCTGCGCCGAAACGAGTGCCGCCTTCGTGATGGGATCGATCGCGTCATGCGCACCGAAACGACCCGCTTCTTGGAGAGCGGCCGTACGGGCTGGCGGATCCAAGGGTTCAAGGCGATCGCTGATGAAGGCTGCGATGCTGCAATGATCGCTCATCGATGATACAGCCTGTGCGGCCGATATCGGGTCGGCGTCGTTCGCTGTCATACATGCGAGCGGATCGTCGGACGCCCTTTCCAGAGCCCGCACGATCTGCATGAGGCGCGCCGCTGCCGCATGTTCGCCTGAGCCAGTCCCACGCAGCGGCGATGCATTCATTCGATGATAGAGAAGTTCGCTAGTCTCCAAGCGTACGCCTTCAAGAGACGCGATGGAGGCGGCTTCCATATATAAGAGCAAGCGCGCGATGCCTTCTTTGCCGGTTATGGCGTAGTGCTGCGACTTGACACGAGCAATAGCGTCTTCTGCCGCTCGAATGCTTTTGAGCGTGAGCGGTTCCAACATGATCGGTCTTTTCGACAGCGGCGTGTACGCGCAGCGTTCCATGGGCAGTGCCCCATTCCAAGTTCTGCTGCGCCCACGTTTCCAGCGCGCCTCAGTGGCACAAGCGCTAACAGTTTGTCGCTCACATACGGCGTTGTCTCAAAACACCCGACCAGTGTAGCGGAAGATAATACCACCTTGAAGAGGCTGGCTGGAGCTGGATTAGGATCATGCTGAGGTCATGCTGAGATTATGTTCGGACTGTGTTGGAGTCATGCTTGAACTGCGCTGGAACTGTACTAGGGCCATGTTAAGACTGCGTTAGTGCCGTGCTGGAACTGTACTAGGGCCATGCTGGAACTATGGAAGGTTCACGCGCGACAGCGTATGGCGTAGGTATGGCGTAGTTGTCCTTTCGCAAACCATAGAGGGATTCACCATCCAAAAGAGGGGTTAAAACACTATTCTCGCACCCCCTATTACCGATGGAAAGGACCTCACAATGAAATCGAGCAACACGCATGAGACAGCAACGATCGCCGGAAATGAGCAGGCGCAGATGTGGGTGCCCGACGAAATGCAGGATACGCAGGTACCCAGCGAGCGGCAGATGCGGGCGCTTAGTGAGGTGCGGGATGCTCAGATGCTTGGCGAGACGCAAGATGCTCAGGTGTCTGACGAGGTGCAGGATACGCAAGCGCTTGACGAGACGCAGACCGCACGCATTCCGCACGCCCTCGGTGAGAGGCAACGCGCTCAAGCAGTGCAGCGCTTCAGGCGACATTTGGTGCACGAGGAGCTCTCGGCAAACACTGTGCGAGCATATTGCGCGACAGTCGAGTACTTCCTTCGCAATTACGGGGATATCTCCAAAGATTCGCTTTTGGCCTACAAGGGATACCTTGTAGAGAACTATATGCCCCAAACGGTCAATCAGCGCATCCAGGCGTTGAACAAGTATGCAGGGTATCTGGGGCGTGGGGTGCGATTGAAAGTGGTGCGCATCCCGCGCAAGACCTTCCTGGAAAACGTGATCAGCCTGGCCGATTATCGCTTCTTGAAGCGGCGGCTGAAACGCGATGGGCGCATGCAGGACTATTTCATCGTATGGTTTTTGGGAGCAACAGGCGCGCGTGTGAGCGAGCTTTTACGCATGAAGGTGGAGCATGTATTCGAAGGCCATGTCGATCTGTATTCGAAGGTCGGCAAGCTCAGGCGCATATACATCCCCTCCCGGCTGCGCAAAGCGGCGCTTGTATGGCTTGAAGAGCGCGGAGCTCGAGGTGGGTATCTTTTCTTGAACCAGAATGGACAACAGCTCACAGCAAGTGGCGTAGAGCAGATGCTGAAGAAGTGCGCTGAGCGCTATGATCTGGATCCGAAAGTGATGTATCCGCACTCGTTTCGGCATATGTTCGGCAAGGAGTTCATCGACAAGCACAGCGACATATCGCTTCTGGCTGACCTTATGGGACATGAGAGCATCGAGACGACCAGGATCTATCTGCGCAAGACCGCAAGCGAGCAACAGGCTGTGGTGGACAAGGTGATAACGTGGTAGATGCACTAGATGCGCGCACAAGCAAGCCCAAGAGAATTGTAGAGCTATAAAAGGGCCCATGAAGTTTGCAAGAGCTAGACGCTAAGAACCTGCCGGGCCGCACTTGGGAATTGGCGGCGCGAGAACCCGTAGAGCCATAAAGGCTGGGGCTTTATGTCGAGGCTTGCGCAGACTGCAATATCTGCGGTCAGAACTGCAGAATCTACGGGATCGGGAGCTGCAAGACCTACAACCTCGTCGTGTTACAGGATTGGCGAGTAAAGACAACAGGTCGTTCGGTGTCAAAAGTGATCCGAGATTTATTGATCCCGGATCACTTAAAATATAATGCGCTTTATCCGCTGCGGATTATAGGCCTGAACCAGGACGAGAAGGCCACAGCAGACGGCAAACCCAGCGGCAATATGGCAGGGTTAACGTTCATGTTCAAATCGCCAAATGCAAGAATGAAGCCTGGTATAACGGAAACAATGACTCAAGACATATTAGACTGGCCGCATAGTGTATTACGTGCTTATTTAGATAGCGGAGAAGGCTGGACGAAGTGAGCATCGAGCGTTAAAACTGCTATAACGCCTGGATACAAGGCAACTGATGATAGAAACGGTATGACCTATATCAGCGATAATCTTTTTCTTCTATCAGTCGGA
>CASTMW010000123.1 GCA_949450265.1 uncultured Eggerthellaceae bacterium
AGCGGGAAAGGGCCTCAAGATAAACCAACGGGCGCAACATGGTCTTACTGGTCTGTTTGCGATAGAAAGGACCTTGCCAACCCTGGTTATACAGAGTACTACGATCGTTATGGGAATCGACTTTTCAATGAAGATATAACTTCTGATACTGCTCCCCCTGAGACCCTTTATGTTATATGGATGCGTACCATACAGATCAATGGTAATGGTGCAGACGGTGGTGTAAATACCGCTGGACAACCCATTAGCAACCCGATCACAGCCATGGGTTTTACAAAAGATGGGCTTTACGATTTTGACAGGATCCATACGCGCACTGGGCATCGATTGACTGGATATTGGACAGCGCCAACAGGTGGCGAGAAGGTCTGTGATATTAGCAATTACCGGGCTCATTGGATCGATCCCTATAAAGCAGCTACAACTATCCAGAGCACTGTGTATGCCCAGTGGGAGAGACTAGAGGCCTACATTGCCTTTGATGCCAACGGTGGTTCAGGAGCACCGGATCGCTTGACCGGCTACCCCGGCGAGACAATATCCAATAGAACGCTGCCCACGCAAACTCCCACGCGCGATGACTACACCTTTGCTGGGTGGTATACGGCAGAAGAGGGAGGCGATCCGGTCACGCAGTTGCCCGCTACCTTCGCCGAAGGCACCACCACCTATTACGCGCACTGGACCGAGAAGCCCTTATCGGCCATCACCATCAAGGCGTGCAACGGAGATGAGTTCGAGGACGAAGAGGATGCAGACCTTGTAGGTACGGGCGGATTCCTCTTGATGAGTGATGGCGACCTGGTGACCGAACACACCTGGAACGTGAGGCCGGACACAGGTACCATCTCAGCCGTAAAGTCCATTACCGACGTAGGTTTCAAGCTGGTGGGCTGGTATTCCGAAGACGCTAACGGCAATCGCACGTTGCTGTCTACGGCAGAAAGCTGGGCACCCACGCGGCCCACGACGGGTTGGCCTGCACAATCAAACTACGTGGTAGTGTTCCAGATGGACACATACAGCATCAGTTATCGCTGTGCGGAGTGCGGTGTGCTTGATCATGATGCACAGAATCCGTGCAAGCACGTGATCTCCATTGCTGACTTGCCTACCGAGTTCAACTACTACGACACCGTGGTGGTCGACCCGCCTTTCGGCGTTGATGCGCCCCAGATGCAGCCCTACTACGATTTCCAAGGCTGGACGGGTACGGATGTATCAGACAACGACAAATATGCCCAATGGATACCCATCGAGGCTATGGGTGACAAGACGTACACGATAAACGTGCAGCCGCATCGCTACACGCTGCGCCTAAACAGCACCCCGGGCGTGTGGAACGGCTCGGCGCCAACAGGCTGGCAGCTTTCCGGCACCATCATGTCGCGCGGTTATACGGTGGAGGACGCGCCGTTCGAGCTGCCCCTTCCGCAGCGCAATGGCTACAGCTTCAACCACTGGGAGTGCGACCGGGGAAGCGGTCAGGGTCAGGACATCTATCCGGGTTCGCCGCAGCGGCTGGACACCACGTTCACGCCCAGCACCACCGCGTACGGGTCCCTTCTGTACGACGCCGCGTGGACTGACGATCCTTACCAGATAAGCTACGTGCTCTCGGACGATCTGGGCACGGGTACGCTGCCCGAGGGCCAGGACAATCCGCTGGCTTACAGTGCGGAATCCGACGACATCACACTGCCCATTCCGTCGCGCATCGGCTACGACTTCACGGGATGGACCGAAGAAGAGCCCAGCAATGGCGGCCTGCGCGTTCTGGAAGGCGACACGCCGCAGATAGAGGTGGTCATTCCGCATGGGTCGTGGGGCAATCGGCAGTTCGTGGCGCACTGGCGCGCCTACGAATATGACGTTACCTACGATCTGGACAACGGCCGGTGGGAAGCGCCCGAGCCAGAGAACCCTCAGCCTGCGACCTACGATCAGGATGTGACCATAGAGCAGACGGTGCCCAAGCGCACGGGGTACATCTTCAAGTGCTGGCAGTTGACCTACGACACGCTGAGCGGCACGGTGATCCAGAACCTTGAGCCGGGCCAGACGCTCACGCGCGCCAACTTGGTGGCCATCCCCGGCGTGGCGGCATACCCCGATGTGCCCATCAATCGCCACGAGAGCGTGACCGTGGAGGCAGTCTGGATAGCCAATTTGTCGGTCGATGTGGTGGTGGGCAGCGAAGGTGTGCACATGGGCGTGCAGCTGAAGGGCGGCACCACGCGCGACCCCTTCGAGACCACCGATGGCACGGCCATGCTGCGCAACCGTTCGGATGGCGCGCTGAAGGTGGTGTCGGTCACGCCGAACGCATCCAGTGACTATGACGCGCTGAAGGCCAACGCTTTGCAGCTGTTCCGCGAGGAAGAGAACCTGACGAAGGCGCAGTTCACGGTGCGACCGTCGCGCGGGAATGCGGCCACCATGCAGGTGGGCACCTTCGGCATTGCGGATGCTGAGCGCAGCTTGACGCTGGTAGATGACACGGCCTACAGCAGTCCAGATGTTGATGCGACCGGCCCCAACCACGCGCGCAACTGGATGATGGAGGCAGCGGGCAGCGGCAACGAATACTTGCAGCTGGTGTATCGCCTGGATATGGGTACGCTGCAGCCAAACGACATCGACCTTTCCGATGCTGGAGGCTCGCAGTTGTACGTGGCCGATCTTGTGTACAAGGTGGCGCTCGTCCTGCCATAGGCAGCGCCACCTTTCGCCCTGTGCCGCCTGCGCGCTATGCATGCGCCGGACCGTTTCACCCACGAAACGTACTCACGAACGTATAGGAACCCTAGAGAAAGTGCACCCAATGCCAAGACCGAATGACAACCGTCCCTACAATGCCGAACAGATGCCCACAGTGAATGCCACTCGCAGAGGTGCAGCAGGCGATGCTGGAAGCGTGCGCCTGCCAGGAGCTGGAGATGCTGCTAAAGCAAGTGCGGCGGCTGCGGCAGGTGGGCAGCCTGGTGGCACAAAGCCTGCTACCTCGAACACGCGCCGCAACGTCATCGTGGTGCTTGTGATCGTGGTGGTGGCCATCGCGGTCTGGCTGGCGATATGGCTGTTCGCTTGCAACGGGTCATCCCTTTTCGATCCGAATGCGCAAACAGGACAAGCACCTTATAAGACCGATGAGGAGATCCAAGCAGAGCTTGATCGGGTGGTCGAAGAGGGCA
>CASTMW010000124.1 GCA_949450265.1 uncultured Eggerthellaceae bacterium
GTACCCTTCAGTTCAGACATTCAGTGTCTTCAAAAGTAACTCTTCAATTTCTTGGCTCGCTCAGTATACCAAGGGTGCGGCAGAATGAAAAAGAGCCGATCGAAATATCGGCTCTTCTCATTGAATCTTTAACGGCATCTGATCAAGATGCAACATCGTTTTGGCAAAGCGGGACCGGTATCTGTCGCCTTCAACACAGGACGTTACTGCCTTCAATGCAGGGCAAAAACCCTCTCCCAGCATCACGCAAAGGCTCAGTACAGCTTGGCTCCTGCCGGGGTACGATCGTCCACCATGAGCAGGGCTCTCCGTCTTCACCGGGCACCTCATGCACCGCACTGATGATCATGCCGCACGAATCGATACCCATCATCGCACGCGGGGGCAGGTTCGTGATAGCGATGAGCGTCTTGCCCACCAACTCTTCAGGCTCGTAATAGGCATGGATGCCCGACAGGATGGTGCGATCGGTGCCCGTGCCGTCCTCAAGCGTGAACTGCAATAGCTTCTTGCTCTTTGGCACAGCCGCGCATGCCTTCACCTTCACCGCGCGGAAATCCGACTTGCTGAACGTATCGAAGTCCACCTCGTCTTCGAAGAGCGGTTCGATCACCACATCGGAGAAGTCGAAAGGCATGCCCGAAGCGTTATCGGCATCAACTGCTTCCACCAGCACCGAAGAGGCCGCAGCGGTCGCACCCAAAGGCTTCCCGCCCGTTGGCGCCTCATCTTTCATAGCTGGAAATAGCAGCACATCGCGAATGGTCGGCGAATCCGTCAGTAGCATGACCAAACGATCGATGCCCACGCCCACTCCACCCGCAGGCGGCATGCCGTATTCGAGCGCACGGATATAGTCGGCGTCATAGCCCATCGCCTCGTCATCACCCATATCCTTGGCCTTGAGCTGAGCACGGAAGCGCTCTGCCTGATCGACCGGATCGTTCAGCTCGGTGAACGCATTCGCGTATTCATGACCGCAGATGAAAAGCTCGAATCGCTGCGTCAGCTCAGGCTCGCCCGGCTTCTTCTTCGCCAGCGGGGACACCTCGAGCGGGTGCTCGGTAACGAACGTGGGCTGCACGAGCTTATCCTCGGCCACCGCCTCGAATATCTCGGCGATCAATTTGCCACGACCCCACGCATCGTCCACCTGCACGCCGTGCTTCTTCGCGATGGCGACCAGCTCATCCCGACTGCGCGCGAAGCTGACATCCTCGCCTGCGCCTTCGCTTGCCAGTTCGATCATAGTGGCCCGACGCCATTCGCCCGAAAGGTCAACGGGTGTGCCTTGATAGGTGATCTGTAACGTTCCGCATGCCGCCAGCGCCGCCGCCTGGATGTAGCCTTGCGTCAGCTCCATCATGCCATCCAGGTCACTGAACGCCTGATACGCCTCCATGGTGGTGAACTCGGGGTTGTGGTACGGGTCCATCCCCTCATTGCGGAACTGGCGCCCTATCTCGAAGACCTTCTCGAAGCCGCCCACCAACAGGCGCTTGAGCGGCAGCTCGGTGGCGATGCGCAGATAATAATCGCGATCGAGGGCATTGAAATGGGTCACGAACGGTTTCGCGTTCGCGCCGCCCAGGATGGGATGCAAAAACGGCGTTTCCACCTCGTAGAACCCAGCGTCTTCCATATAGCGGCGAATGGCCGATATGATCTTGAAGCGCTTCTCGAAGACCGTGCGCACATCGGGGTTGACCACCAGATCCACATAGCGCTGACGATACCTGGTCTCCTTGTCCGTCAGGCCGTGGAACTTCTCCGGTAGCGGGCGGATGGACTTCGAGAGCAGCTCGAACGCATGGACCGCCACGGACAGCTGGCCGCGGCGCGTACGCATCATCGTGCCTTGCACGCCCAGCCAGTCGCCCACGTCGATATCCTTAAGCGCCGCGAACGCATCCTCGCCAAGGGCATTGATGCGACAGAACAGCTGGATGGTTCCCGTTGGGTCCATCAGTTCCAAGAAGATGATCTTGCCCTGCACGCGCTTGGCCATGACACGGCCAGCGACCACCACCTCATCCTCGGTGCTCTCGCCGTCGGCAAGCTGCTCGTAGGAGTGTTCCAGATCCCCGATGAAGGCGCTGCGCTCAAATGCGTGGCCGTAAGGGTCGACGCCCTGCTCGATCAGCGCTGCTCGCTTCGCGAGGCGCACCTCGATGGGGTTGTCTTCTATGATCTCAGGCGTATCAGACATGCTAGTGCTCGATCTTCACGATCTTCATCTTGGTCTCACGTCCAGTCGGGCCGATGGCCGTCACCTCATCGCCCTTCTTGTGTCCGAGCAACGCCTGACCGACCGGAGATTCATTGGAGATGCGCCCTGACGAGGTGTCGCTCTCAGCCGCACCCACGATGGTGAACACGCGCTCGTTGCCGCCCATATCCACCGTTACCGTAGAGCCTACGTTCACCTTCGACGAACGCTTCGGGGTGGTGACCACGGTCGCTTCGCTCAGGATGCGGGATATCTCGGCGATGCGCGCCTCCATCATGCCCTGCTCGTTCTTCGCATCATCGTATTCCGAGTTCTCGGAGATGTCGCCGAACTCACGAGCCACCTTGATGCGCTCGCCTATCTCTGCGCGCTTCTCGGTCTCAAGGTAGTGCAGTTCCTCTTCCAGCTTCTCGCGACCTTCTTTGGTAAGGATGTAGTTTGAATCTGCCATTGGTCTTTCCTCGAATCGACTCTCAACATAGCAGCACGCCTGCCAGAACAAGCGTGCTTTCGATCAATATGTGAATGCCGCAGCGGAATGCGACACCCGCTCTGGGGACTATTCCGCCTTCTTGACGACGACCTTCTTCACCGTCTTCTTCGGCGCTTCAGAAGCCTCGGGGGCGCTTACGGTCGGAGCGTCGTCGATGACGACCTC
This sequence comes from uncultured Eggerthellaceae bacterium, assembly GCA_949450265.1. Lineage (GTDB taxonomy): Bacteria > Actinomycetota > Coriobacteriia > Coriobacteriales > Eggerthellaceae > Adlercreutzia_A. The sequence goes on from CASTMW010000124.1 coordinate 2,889, forward strand.
TTCCACCACTTCCTCATCCTTCGCCTCGGTGGCTTCCTTCTTGCCCGCTCCCATGCCATCGCGCAGGCCCTTGACAGTCTTGCCCAGCGCGCTACCAAGTTTTGGAAGGTTCTTCGGCCCGAAGATGAGCAACACGACGACAAGGATGATAAGGAGCTCCGGTACACCCATTCCAAGGATCTTCATATCTGCCTCCATACATCAGGATCGATCGCACGATAGTGTACTACATATGGCATGCTCAGTGAACGCAAAAAGCACCCTGCGCGAGCGGAACGTCCTGCTCTCCCGCGG
>CASTMW010000125.1 GCA_949450265.1 uncultured Eggerthellaceae bacterium
GTGAAGGACCTCGCGAAGATCATGCTGTAAGCTCCCATCAACGAAAGCCCCGAGACGCATCTCGGGGCTTTTTTCTCGAAAGGACATCCATGGCGGCTATCAAGAGCATCTCCGATGTGGACCTCGGCGGCAAGACCGTCCTGGTCCGCGTCGATTTCAATGTACCCCTCGTCGACGGGCAAGTCGCAGACGATACGCGCATCCGTGCGGCATTGCCCACCATCCAAAAGCTTGTCGACGATGGTGCGAAGGTCATCCTCATGAGCCATCTGGGGCGCCCGAAGGGTAGCGGGTATGAAGCCGACTTCTCGCTTGCGCCTGCGGCCGAGCGCCTCTCCGAGCTTCTGGGCACACCCGTCGCGTTTGCTTCCGATACGGTGGGCGAAGATGCGCAGGCGCGTGCGACATCGCTTGCCAGCGGCGAGGTGCTGGTGCTCGAGAACCTGCGCTTCGATGCGCGCGAGAAGGCGAATGATCCGGCGTTTAGCCAACAGCTGGCCGATCTTGCCGACGTCTATGTCAACGACGCCTTCGGTACGGCGCATCGTGCGCACGCCTCCACAGCGGGCGTGGCTGCGCTTCTGCCTGCGTTCGCGGGCTACCTCATGCAGCGCGAAGTGGATACCATCACCGGCATGCTGGATCATCCGAAGCGACCCTTCGTGGCCATCTTGGGCGGATCGAAGGTCTCCGACAAGATTAAGGTTATCGATGCGCTGCTGGACAAAGCCGACACGCTCATCATCGGCGGTGCCATGTGCTTCACGTTCCTGCTTGCTCAGGGCAAGGATGTGGGGGCCTCCTTGAAAGAGGATGACTGGGTCGACCGCGCTCGTCAGATGATGGACAAGGCGAATGCACGCGGCGTCGATCTGCTGCTGCCCACCGATGTGGTGGTGGCGCTCTCCATCAGCGAGGACGTGTCTGCTCAGGTCGTTTCGGTCGATGCCATCCCTTCCGACATGATGGGACTCGACATCGGTCCTGCCACCGCTGCCCGCTATGCAGATGCCATCGCGGGCGCAGCCAGCGTCTTCTGGAACGGTCCCATGGGCGTCTTCGAGATGGAGCCGTTCGCGAAGGGCACCGAAGCCGTGGCCGTGGCCGTGGCCGACAATGCTGCGGCCGACACCATCATCGGTGGTGGCGATTCGGTGGCAGCGGTGAATAAGTTCGATCTGGCAGACAAGATGACGTTCATCTCCACCGGCGGCGGCGCGTCGATGGAGCTGGTCCAAGGCGAGCAGCTTCCCGGTGTGGAAGCGCTCAGATAGCGAGGTGATCCTGATGGCACGCAAACCGCTGATTGCAGGCAACTGGAAGATGAACAACACCGTGAGCGAAGCGGTGGTGCTCGCGCAGGAGATATCGAACGGCTTCGAGAGCGATTGGCTCGACCACCTGGATGTGGCGGTCTGCCCTTCCTATGTCGATCTGAAACCGGTGCGCACCGTCTTCGAGTTCGATAAGCTGAAGGTGGCCGTGGGTGCGCAGAACGTCTTCTGGGAGCCGAGCGGTGCCTATACGGGCGAAATATCCATCCCCATGCTGCGCGAGATCGGTTGCGCATACTGCATCGTCGGCCATTCCGAGCGTCGTGAGCTGTTCGGCGAGACGAACGAGGATGTGAATCGGAAGGTGCGCGCGCTGGTGGCCGAGCGCATCGGCGAGATCCACCCCATCGTGTGTGTGGGTGAATCGCTCGCGGTCCGCGATGAGGGCGCGTATCTGTCGTATGTGGATGCCCAGGTGCGCGCGGCGTTCGCGGGCGTCGATGCCAGCGAAGCGAAGGAGGCTGTGGTGGCCTACGAGCCCATCTGGGCTATCGGCACCGGTCGCACCGCCACGCCTGAGCAAGCACAAGAGGTCTGCGCTGCCATCCGTGCTACGCTGACCGAGCTCTTCGGGGCTGAATGCGCCGAGGGCATGCGCGTGCTCTATGGTGGTTCCATGAACGAGGGCAATGCGAGCCTCTTGCTGGCGCAGCCCGATATCGACGGAGGCCTGATCGGGGGCGCATCGCTAAAAGCGAAGTCCTTCCTCTCCATCATCAAGGAGGCCCTGTAGATGGAACGTCCCAACGGTTGCGATGGCGGGCTGCGCCTGCCGGCGTGCCTCATCATCATGGACGGATTCGGCCTGGCCGATGCGGCGCAGGACAATGCCATAGCTCAGGCACGAACGCCCGTGCTCGATCGGCTCTTCGCCGAGCGCCCATGGGTGCACCTGCAGGCATCGGGTAGCGCTGTTGGCTTGCCGGATGGTCAGATGGGCAATTCCGAAGTGGGCCATCTCAACATCGGGGCCGGGCGCGTGGTCGATCAGGAGCTGACCCGCATCGACCGTGCCTGCCAGGATGGGACGCTTGCCGAAAATCCGGTCATCCAGCACGCGTTCGAAACGGTGCGCGCTGAGGGGGGCGTGCTGCACCTGATGGGCCTTCTAAGCGATGGGGGCGTTCATTCCTCCAACGAACATCTTTATGCGCTCATGCGCGCTGCGGTGACATCAGGGGTGGAGCGCATCTTCATCCATTGCTTCTTGGATGGCCGCGATGTGCCGCCCGAGAGCGGGCTTGGCTATGTGCGGCGCCTCCAAGGCGTGATCGACGGGCTTCTGCTCGAAGGTCCCTCGCAGCTCGATATCCGCATCGCCAGCATCCAGGGGCGCTACTATGCCATGGATCGCGACCATCGTTGGGATCGCGTCCAGCTGGCCTACGATACGCTGGTATGCGGGCAGAACATGGTGGACAAAAGTCCGGAAGCAGCCGTGGAAGCGTCGTATGCGCAGCGCGTGACCGACGAGTTTATGGTGCCTGTTGCCTTGGATGCGCGCGGTATGTGCGACGGGGATGCGGTCATCTTCTTCAACTTCCGCCCCGATCGTGCGCGCCAGATCACCCGGGCCATCGTTGATGAGAGCTTCCAAGGGTTCTCGCGTGCCTGCACACCTGCGGTGGAATTCGTTTGCTTGACCGAATACGATCCGGATATCCCGGCGCCCGTCGCGTTCCCGAAGAGCTTCCCTGACCAGGTGCTCGCCGATGTGCTCGCACAAGCGGGGCTTCGTCAGCTCCATATCGCCGAGACCGAGAAGTACGCGCATGTCACGTTCTTCCTGAACGGCGGCCGCGAAGAGCCCAAGCAGGGCGAGCA
>CASTMW010000126.1 GCA_949450265.1 uncultured Eggerthellaceae bacterium
ACGCGAGCAAAAGCGCGACCAAAAGCGCGAGCGCAGGTAGGGGTACCCACAACGGCAAGAATTGATGTGGTGCTGAATAGGCGCGCACTGTGCAGACGTAGTGGAACATTGCCGTTTCACGGTTCCTGATCGGCTTGCCAAGGTCCGATACTGCATGCTTAGCTATATAATGCATCGGAGACTATCGGACCGTTGAAAGACCGCAGATGGAATACATGACGACCGCGCAGATCCGCGAAGCTTATCTGAGCTATTTCGAAGGCAAGGGCTGTAAGCGCATGCCTTCGTCCTCGCTTATCCCCGACGACCCGTCGCTGTTGCTGACCAGCGCGGGCATGGTGCAGTTTAAGCCGTACTTCCTGCAGCAGAAGCAGCTGGAAGAGCCTTACGTTGGCACCACCACCGTGCAGAAGTGCGTGCGCACCAACGATATCGACATCATCGGCACCACGGGGCGCTGGGCAATTTCAGCTTCGGCAAGTACTTCAAGCGTGAGATGTGCTCCATGGCGCTGGATTTCAGCGTGAATGTGCTGGGGTTGCCGCTTGAGAAGCTGTACTTCACCGTGTTCGAGGACGACGATGAGACCATCGGCATCTGGAAGGGTTTGGGGGTGCCCGACAACCATATCTCGCGTTTGGGTGAAGACGACAACTTCTGGCGTGCTGGTCCCACCGGGCCGTGCGGTCCGTGCTCGGAGCTGTACTACGACCAGGGCCCCGAGTTCGGTTGCGGAAGCCCTGACTGCGCGCCCGGCTGTGACTGCGACCGCTTCCTGGAATACTGGAATTGCGTGTTCACCCAGTTCGACGGTCAGGAGGACGGCACGCTTGCCGAACTGCCCAAGAAAAACATCGACACCGGCATGGGCCTCGAGCGCATCGCCGCCATCTTGCAGGGCGTGCAGACCAACTACGAGACCGACGTGCTGCGCAGTCTGATAGCGGTGGGCGAGCGCCTGGCAGGGGTCACCTACGGCGAAGACGACGCGGTGGACCTTAGCCTGCGCATCATGGCCGATCACAGTCGCGCGGTCACGTTCATGATCGCCGATGGTATCCTGCCGGGCAATGAAGGGCGCGGCTACGTGCTGCGCCGTCTGCTGCGCCGCGCCATCATGAAGGCGCATCTGATCGGCGTGGAAGGCCATTTCCTGAACGACTACGTGGACGAGATCGTTCGCCTGATGGGCGACGTCTACCCCGAGATCGTGGAGAATCGCGAACTGGAGCGCAAGCTGATCATGGCCGAAGAAGACCGCTTTGGCGCCACGCTGGCGCACGGGCAGGCATATCTGGAACAGGAGCTGGCCTCACTTGAGGGGACCACGCTGCCCGGCGTGACAGCGTTCACGCTGCACGACACGTACGGTTTCCCAGTGGAGATCACCTCCGAGATCGTAGCTGATCGCGGCATCGACGTGGATATGGAAGGTTTCGAGCACCAGATGGAAGCCCAGCGTCAGCGTGCCCGCAGTGCCGGTGCGAAGGATGCGGAAGCGGCGTGGAGCACCTACGGTGGCATCTATGCTGACATCCTGAACGAAGTGGGCCCTACCGAGTTCGTGGGCTACCAGCATATGAATGCACCTGCGCGCGTGGTGGCGTTGGTGCGCGAAGGGCGGCGCGTGGATGCGCTAGCGCCGGGGGACGCGGGCGAGGTGTTCCTGAACACTACGCCATTCTATGCCGAGATGGGTGGTGAAGTGGGCGATACTGGCCGCATCGTGGACGGGCAGGCCCATGCTTACGTGGAGGACACCACCGCGCCCGAGAAGGGCCTGGTGCGCCACAGTGTGAAGGTGGAAGGCGGCAGCATCGCCGTGGGTGACGAGGTGGAGGCCATCGTGGATGCGCGACGACGGGCATCCATCGAGCGCAACCATACGGCCACCCACATCCTGCATGCGGCGCTGCGCCACGTATTGGGCGATCATGTGCGACAGGCGGGCAGCTACGTAGGACCCGACCGCTTGCGCTTCGACTACACACATTTCGAGGCCATGACTCCCGAGCAGATAGCCGAGGTGGAGCGCGTTGCCAACGACCGCATCATGGACGCGGTGCCTACCACCATCTATGAGACCACGCTGGACGAGGCGCGCTCGAGCGGCGTGACGGCGCTGTTTGGTGAGAAGTACGACAACGACGTGCGCGTGGTGGAAGCGGGTGATTTCAGTCGTGAGCTGTGCGGCGGCTGCCATGTTGGCAATACCGCCGAGATCGGCTTCTTGAAGATCACCGGCGAGAGCAGCGTGGGGTCGAACACGCGCCGCATCGAAGCGGTCACCAGCTACGGGGCGCTGGCCTATGTTGACAAGATGGAAGCCGAGCTGCGCGAGACGGCATCCATCCTGAAGGTGCCGCTCTTTGACGTGTCGGAGCGCACGGCGTCGAACTTGAAGAGTATGAAGGAGTTCCAGCAGGCTGCCAAACGCGGCAAGGAAGCTGTGTCGGATGACGGTATCAACGAGTTGCTGTCGCTCGTGCCGCAGGCACCTGCCGGATATCCTGTCATCATTGCGAAAGCGCCAGCCCAAGAGGCGGGCGGCCAGCGCCATCTGTGGGACGTGGTGCGGGCGCGCATGGATGCGCCGGGCGCCATGGTCATCATCGGCGAGGCTGACGGCAAGGTGGTGCTCATGGCCGCTGGCACCGACGAGGCGGTGGCCAAGGGCTTCGATGCGGGGCAGATCATCAAGGCCATGGGGCCTGCCATCGGCGGCGGTGGCGGCGGCAAACCCACTATGGCTCAGGCTGGCGGCAAGAACCCGGCTGGCATCGAAGACGCTTTAGAGATAGCGCGCAATATGGTCCTATAATCATGCTCAATCGTTGTTTGTTGCTGTTGAAGTAAACAATACGCGGCTACAATTGGTGGTGTTCATAAGAACGTACCCATAGGAGAGCGTCCGAAAGGGCGCTCTCTTTGTTGTTTGGTCGAAAAGATCTTGCGTATGTCATTTAATACAGATATATTTAAGAATTATGCGTAAAACGAATATGAGCGTATGAGAGAGGTTGTTCAGCGTATGGCTTTAGGAGTGAATC
>CASTMW010000127.1 GCA_949450265.1 uncultured Eggerthellaceae bacterium
ATCTTCCAGGATTACCGCGACCTTGCGAAGCTGTGGAGACGCTGCGAGGTGAAAGAAGGCGGCAGCAGCATCATCTCCCGCCTTGCGCCGCCGATCTTCTTGGGATCGTTCATCCTTTTGGCTGCAGGACTTCCGCTCGTGATGCAATCCTGCCCGATCCCGATCCTCGGTGACATCATCACCATCCTGTACCTCGTGGCTCTGCCACGCTTCATGTTCGCTTTGGCATCCATCGATTCGGCCGGATCCTACACCGCTATCGGCGGCGTGCGCGAATTGCTCGTCGGCGTTTTGGTGGAACCGTCGCTGATCTTGGTACTCTTCGTCATGGCCGTAGCAGTAGGCTCGACCAATGTCGGAATGATGGCCACATCCGTAGCCAACCCAGCCGCTTACCCCCTCGTGGCGGTGGTCGTGGCAGGCATAGCCTGCGCCATGGCTTGCTACATTGAAATGGGCAAGCTGCCATTCGATCTTGCAGAGGCTGAGCAAGAGATACAAGAAGGCCCTTTGGCCGCATACTCCGGACCCTCGCTGGCCATGATGAAGCTTGGTGTCTCGCTCAAGCAACTGGTAGTGGCCAGCATCTTCGTGGCTATCTTCCTTCCCTTCGGCGCAGCTGCCTCGGCAACGCCCCTCGATCTTTTGGTCGGGTTGGTTATCTATCTGCTCAAGGTGCTTGTCGTGTTCCTCATCGCATCGGTGATCGAGAACGCGGTCATGCGCGTGCGTTACAAGTATCTTGGCCGTTACACCTGGTTCGTCGTGGGGATCGCCTCGCTTTCCCTCGTGTTCCTCGTCATTGGAATTTAGGTGGTGAATATGTTCGGTTACCCATTAGTCAATGTGCTCGGGGCATGTCTCATCATCACCTCGATGATGGTCGTGCTCGCCCGCACCGGACGCGCAGCAGCTGTATTGTACTCGCTGCAGTCCTTGGTGCTAGTAGGCGTGCTCGCCTCACTTGGCGCTGTCACCGGTTCGACGGAGCTGTTCACCTGGTCGGCTACGGCCTTCGTTACCAAAGTGGTGCTCGTGCCCGCCATCCTACTGTTCACACTGAAGAAGATTGGCGACAAGGTCCCGGTGGATCTTCCGCCGAAGCTCAATCCCATGAGATCCGTAGCGCTCGTTGCCGTGGAGGTGTTCGTCTGCTTCGTGGCCGTATCTGGGATCGACCTGCCGACCGCTGCAGCTGTTAAGCCGACCTTGGCTGTTTCGCTCGCTCACTTCTTCATCGGGCTCACCTGTATCGTCATCCAGCGCTCCATCTTCAAGCAGATCTTCGGATACTGCCTGATGGAGAATGGCTCCCACGTTACCTTGGCGCTTCTGGCACCACAGGCACCGGAGCTGGTGGAGATCGGTGTTGCCACCGATGCCATCTTCGCTGTGATCATCCTGGCGGTGCTCGTATTGCGAATGGCGCGCTATGCGCAAACCCTATGCGAGCTGAAGGGATAAGCCATGGATTACTCATTATTGTTATTGATTCTTCTGGTCTGCCCTTTGGTGGCGGCTCTGCTCATCGCCGTGCTGCCTTCGAAGCCGACGCCACGCGGCATCTATAGCGCCATACACGTGCTATCGCTTGCCGGAGTGGCTGCAATAGGCCTCACGCTCGTTGTGTCCACCTTCATGGGCAACGATATCTTCGCTTTGGGAGAATGGTTCCATCTTGACGGTCTCGGAGCGCTGTTCTTGGGGCTCATCGCTGTCATCGCACCTTGCACGGGCATCTATTCGCTACCCTATGTAGCCCATGATGTGGCCGACGGGAAGCTAGGACCTTCACAGGTGAAGCAATACTACGCTTTCTTCAGCTTGTTCGTGTTCTCGATGATCCTCGCTGTAACATCCAATAACATCATCATGATGTGGGTGTCGGTGGAGGCTACTACCCTCTCAACCGTGTTCCTTGTTGGTGTATACCGCACGAAGCTCGCTCTCGAAGCGGCTTGGAAATACGTCATCGTCTGTACGGCAGGTGTGGCCTTCGGATTGTTCGGCACGCTTCTCGTCTACGCGAACGCTGCCGATATCATGTCCGATCCGCATCAGGCAGTCTTTTGGACGGAGATACTTCCCAACGCAACGCAAATGGATCACTCTCTCATGATGATCGCTTTCGTGTTCGCAGCTATAGGCTTCGGAACCAAAGCTGGCCTTTTTCCCATGCATACATGGTTGCCCGACGCACACTCCGAAGCACCGAGCCCCGTGTCGGCTCTGCTCTCCGGTGTGCTCCTGAAGTGCGCCATCCTCATCGTGCTGCGCTTCTTCATCCTGACAGCTGCCAATGTGGGCGACACCTTCCCTCAGACGATCATGATGATCCTGGGCGTGCTCTCGGTATGCTACGCAGCCTTCGAGGTGTACAGGCAAAACGACCTCAAACGCAAACTCGCCTATAGTTCCTGTGAGAACGTGGGACTCATCGCAGTGTGCTTCGGCATAGGAGGTCCCTTGGGGATCATCGCAGGCCTTGTGCACTGCGTGGCGCACGGTCTTACCAAGGCGCTCATGTTCTGCCTGTCCGGCAACGTGATGATGAAGTACCACACCCGCGATCTTTCGAAGATCTCCGGCATCATCTCCGTGGCACCCGTTACCGGCGTGCTGTTCGCCGCTGGATGTCTGGCATTGGCGGGCTTCCCACCCTTCGCCATGTTCGTCAGCGAGATGTTCATGATACTTGCCGGTGTTGCCGCGCAGGTTTGGTGGGCCGTGGTGCTCGTGCTCGTGGCGCTGGTGGTGGTCATCATGGCGCTCGTGCGCATGATAACAGGCTCTGCGCTGGGCAAGCCTTCCGAAGGAATCAAGCGCAAGGATGTATCGGCGCTGGCCTTGGCGCCTGAGATCGTGCTCTTGGTTCTGGTGGTCGTGCTGGGCGTTGCCCTACCCGGACCTTTGGCAGGTTCCATCGAAGAAGCCAGCTCCATCGTGCTGTCCTATGAGGAAGAGAACCCCGAAAACGACAGTTTGTTCGAAGATGCCATGGCGGCACTGGCCGTTGATGAAGCTCCCGAGGAGGTGTTCGAGTGATGA
>CASTMW010000128.1 GCA_949450265.1 uncultured Eggerthellaceae bacterium
TCGGCCCCACCGCATCGGGCAAATCCGAGCTTGCACAGGGCATCGCATGCGCTTTTGGTGGTGAAGTGATCGGCGCTGATTCGATGCAGGTATATCGCTACATGGACATCGGCACCGGCAAGGTTCTGCCTCACGAGCGGCGCGTCATCCACCATGGGATCGATCTGGCCGATCCCGATGAGACGTATTCAGTCGCGCTGTACCAGCACTATGCCCGCAGCACCATCAGCGATGTGGCAGCGCGTGGCAATCTTCCCGTGCTTGCAGGCGGAACGGGTTTCTATGTGCGCGCCGTCATCGACGACTACGAGTTTCCCGCTGGGGAGCAGGTGGACAATCCCATCCGCATTCGATACCAAGCGTTTCTGGAACAGAACGGAGCGCAGGCGCTCTGGGAGCTGCTAAATGAGCGTGACAGCGAAAGCGCTGCGCTGATCCATCCGAACAATGCCAAGCGCGTCATGCGCGCGCTGGAGCTGGCGCATGAGGGCGTGCGCTATGCTGATCAGGTGCACGATCTTGCGAACATCTCTCAAGCGATGCCCGCGCAGATGCTGGGGCTTTCGGTGGATCCGGCACATCTGCGCACGCGGATCAACGAGCGCGTGGATGCCATGCGCGAAGCAGGCCTTGTCGCTGAGGTAGAAGGCCTGCTGGATCGGGGATTCCGCGCCAGCTTGACCGCGCCTGCCGCCATAGGCTATAAGGAGATCGTTGCGGCGCTGGACGGTTCGACCAGCATGGACGAGGCGTTCGAGGACATCAAGCGCGCAACGCGACGGTATGCCAAGCGGCAGCGAACCTGGTTCCGGCGCGACGAGCGCATCCGGTGGATCGAGGCGACCGATGGGAACGCCGAACGCATCCTGGGTGAGGCGCTTGCGGCAGTGACGACCATGAACGATGGACGAGAGATGGAGGGCATGCTATGACAGCATTTTCGAAGATGCACGGGCTGGGCAACGATTTCGTGATGATAGATGGCATGGCCGAGGCACCGCAGTTGAGCGCTCAGCAGGTAGCGGCGCTCTGCGATCGGCATTTCGGGATCGGAGCTGATGGCATCATTATCGTCGAGCCATCGCCGCGCGCCGAATGCGCAGGTTACATGCACTATATCAACGCCGATGGCACGCTGGCCCAGATGTGCGGCAACGGCGTGCGCTGCTTCGCGAAGTTCCTCGTTGACAATGGGTACGTGGACAGAGACGCTCACGAGCTCATCGCTGATACGCTCGCTGGTCCGCGACCCATCCGCTTCACCCGATCCGAAGATGGCTCGATGGCGCAGGCCACTGTGTCCATGGGAGCGCCGATCCTGAACCCAGCAACTATACCGGTCGATCGCGCCACGAATGCGCAGACTCCGGGGGGAGTACCCTACGTCCGCGAGATCGAGCTGGATTCTCCTTGGGGTTCCTTCGCGTTCACCTGCGTTTCGATGGGTAATCCGCATGCCGTATGCTTCATCGACGATATTAGCGCGCTACCCGAAGATGCGTTCGTCGATCTAGCTCAGCGTTCCTTGGCAACGCTAGATGTGGCCCGGATCGGAGCGTTCTTCGAATCGCATCCGGTGTTCCCTGAGAAGGCGAACATCGAGTTCGCCACCATCGCACCGGACGGCATCACCATGCGTGTCTTCGAGCGAGGCTGTGCGGAAACGCAAGCATGCGGCACAGGTGCCTGCGCGGTGCAGGTGGCTGCCGTCCTCACGCATGACGCGCCTCGGGAGAACGATGTGCACCTGCTGGGAGGAACGCTGCGCATCACCTGGCGCGCTGACGACATCGTGGAGATGACAGGCCCTGCTGCCTGTGCCTTCACCGGCGATGTCGACTTGGAAGCCTATGACGAATGAGCCGATGCATACGATCCCTCGGTCGTTGCGCGAGCGTGCCATCCTGGTCGGTTGGGATCGTCCTGACGATCGGTCGCTTTCAGCATCGTTACAGGAACTGGAACGCTTAGCCGATACGGCCGGTGCCGATACCGTTGGCACCGCCACGCAACGCATGGCCTCTCCCAATCCTAAGACGTTCGTCGGCAGCGGGAAGGCGACAGACATCGCCGAGATGGCAGCAGCACTGAACGCTGATATCGTCATCTTCGACGATGAGCTGACCCCTTCCCAGCAATCGAACCTAGAACGGGTCATCGGACGTGATGTGAAGGTGATGGATCGCACGGCGCTCATCTTGGACATCTTCGCCTTGCACGCCAAGACACGCGAGGGAAGGCTCCAGGTCAAGCTGGCGCAGAACGAATACCTCTATCCACGGTTGCGTGGCATGTGGGCCCATCTTGCCTCCAATAGGATGGGCGGTGGCGTGGGCTCCCGGTTTGGCGAAGGGGAGAGCCAGCTTGAGGTCGATCGACGCATGGTCCGCAAGCGCATCACGTCCATCAAGCGAGAATTGCAGCATCTTGAGCGCATCCGCGCTGTGCAACGCGAAGAGCGTTATGGTAGCGGTGTGTTCAAGATAGCGCTGGCAGGCTATACCAATGCCGGGAAGTCCAGCCTTCTGAACCGCTTGTGCGCAGCGGGGGTCTATGCTGACGATAAGCTGTTCGCCACGCTCGATTCCACCACCCGACGGCTCGTCCTGCCAGAAGGCCGTGAGGTCACGCTGAGCGATACGGTGGGATTCATCCAAAAACTCCCCACCACGCTTGTGGAAGCCTTCAAATCCACCCTTGAAGAGGTCACGCACGCAGATCTTATTCTGCATGTCATCGATGCCTCATCAGAGGACCGTGCACGGCAAGGAGAAGCGGTGCACACGATCCTTGGACAGATCGGTGCCGAGCGCATCCCGCGCATCGAGGTGTTTAACAAATGCGATCTGCTGACGACCGAGCAATGCGAAGCGCTCTCATTCACGTATCCGACCGCTTTGCAGATATCTGCTGCCACCGGCAAAGGCTCTGAGGCCCTGATATCCCGCATCGCATCGGCGGCCGCTGCCACGG
>CASTMW010000129.1 GCA_949450265.1 uncultured Eggerthellaceae bacterium
GGGCCATATCAACGACCGGTTGACCCGCGGAGACAAGAGCGCCGAAGAGCTGATGGGGATCGACGACGCGCTCGGCTACGGCACCTCGCTCGATAAGCCGTTCTACATGCTCTTGATCGGCTCTGACAAGCGTGAAGGCAACGAGGATATGGGAGCGCGCAGCGATACCAACATTGTGGTGCGGGTCGATCCGGAAGAGAACATCGCCACTATGGTGTCCATTCCGCGCGATACCAAGGTGGATATCGACGGGCATGGTACGCAGAAGTTCAACGCGGCTTACGCGTTCGGTGGAGCTGCCAGCACGATCAAACAAGCAGAAGAGCTTCTGGATGTGAAGATATCGCACTATGCCGAGGTCAATTTCAGTGAGCTTGCCAGTCTGGTAGATGCGGTGGGCGGTGTGACCGTTGAGAACGAATCGCGCATCGACAACCATAAATGCGACGATGGCGATGGCAACCATTACATCATCGAGAAGGGTACGCAGCATCTCAATGGTGGCGAGGCGCTCACGTTCGCGCGCAATCGCGATTATCCCGATGGCGACTTCACGCGGCAGAAGCATCAGCGCATGGTCATCGAAGGCATCGTGGATGAGATCCTGGACATGCCCATCACCAGCATGCCTGGCGTGATCGAGGCAGCGGCCAAATGCGTCACCACCGATCTGAGCGTGTTCGACCTCATCGGGCTGGCGCAGATGTTCGCCGATGCGGGCGATCTGACCATATACAGCGCTATGCTGCCTTCCTACACGCAGACCATCAACGGCATCTCGTTCGTCATCAACGATGAAGAAAAGACGGCTGAGATGATGGAATTGGTGGAAGCGGGTGAGGATCCCAGCGAGATCGTCTCGACCAAGACCGCCGAGGCCATCACGTCGAGCACCATCGACACGTCGAATGTGATCATCTGGGAAGACGACGAGGAATACGGCACGGTGAGCAACAGCACGACCTCTGGGTCGACGTCGAAGCCTTCCGGCGGCACCTCGGGCAGCACCGGTGGGAGCACAGGCGGCTCCGCCAATGGCGGTAACGCCTCCGGGAACACGGGCGGCTCTTCCAGTGGGAGCACAGCGCCTTCGGAGCCGGAAACACCTTCGGGCGGCGGCACCACCACCGACCCCGATACCTCGACCGGCAGTCCTGGGGGAGATACTGCAACAGAATCCAGTGCGTAACGCGAAAATAAAAAAAGAATCTCATCCGTCGATGAGATTCTTTTTTTATTGCGAGGAGGAAGAGGATGTTCGCTGGCTTACAGCGTGCCGTCCTGCCAATGCTCAAGCCCTTCGATCACCTTCTGGTGAGCGGCCAGCACTTGGGGCAGTGTGGATGCGGCGGCTTCGTATTCTCCTTGAAAGAGCTCGGCTGATTCCACCGCGGAGGCATCGAAGAGATCCTTGAACGAAAGATTGCCCGACGCACCTTTCAGCGTATGGGCAGCCTTGTACGCAGCATCGTAATCGGCAACCTCCATAGCAGCCTGCAGATCGACCATGCAGTCGTTGTCCAAGTATTTGAATGCTAGCTTCTTGTACAGATCGGCATTGCCATCCATCCGGTCCATCGCATCGGTATAGTCGATGCCATAGGTTGCCAGCTTGGTGATGAGCGTGTCGCGGTCTATCTCTTGGACCGTTAGAGTGTCATCCATGATGGCCTCCTCCATATCTCGTGTCGTGCTGCTCTTCTCTCATGAACAGTGTAATGCTGTCTTGGCATGCTGTGCGATCGCGTATCCCGTGCGTTACTTTCCGTTACCTTCCCGATAGGAAGGCATGCTTGCGAGGGCATGGAGGTTCGCTGCAGACCGTGACCATTTCGACCAGTGTCGTCGAAGGGCGCTGCCATCCACTTTATACTGTCAAGGAACAAACGAGCATGCGACCATATCGAAAGGCGATACCTATCATGCAAGTCGAATTGCTGTATCACACTCCCGATCCCGAACGAGCCATCGCTACCGCGGCACGTCTGTGCTATGCGCCCGTGGGCGCCTCTGAGCTGATGGAGACCATGTCGGAAGAGCGCGTGAGGTCGGTCTTGAGTACCATCATGGCCAGCTTTACGTTCGCTACTGACGGAGTGTCGCGCGCGCTCACCCATCAGCTGGTGCGCCACCGCTTGGCTAGCTTCAATCAACAGTCCCAGCGCTACGTCAAGTTCCAGGACGGGCTGCCCTATGTCGAGCCGAAGAGCGTCGCCGAGGTGCCCGAGGCCAACGAGCTGTTCCAAGACATCATGGATGCGGTGGGCGCGGCGTACAGCCGCATGCTCGACCTGGGCATCCCTGCCGAGGATGCGCGCTTCATTCTGCCGAATGCGGTGGAGACCAAGATCGTCACCACGATGAACGCGCGCGAGCTACTTCACTTCTTTGAACTGCGGTGCTGCAATCGTGCACAGTGGGAGATCCGCGAACTGGCGCACAAGATGCTGGAACTGGTGCGCCCGGTGGCACCGTTCATCTTCATGGATGCGGGCGCCTCGTGCGTGCGTTCGGGCTGCTCTGAGGGGAAGATGACCTGTGGGGTTCCGTATCCGAAGGTGGTGCGGGACTGATCATGGCCAAAGAGAGCGACCTTAAGCGCGCCTTCGCCGAAGACGGCGAACTGAAGACCCACGTAGGCGGCCAAGCACTGCTCGAGGGCATCATGATGCGCGGCAAGTACAACTGGGCAGCGGCCATTCGCACCCCAGATGGCGATATCTACGTTGAGGAGCACGACCTTGCTTCCGGCAAGAAAGGGTGGCTGCGGTGGCCGCTCGTGCGCGGGTGCACAGCCTTGGTGGAGAGTCTAGCGCTGGGTTTCAAAGCGCTCGAGATCGCCGCAGAGCATGCTTTTGCCGACGACGATGCGGAAGAAGAGCGGCTCGAGACGCAGGCCGATGCCATGGTGGATGCGCTGGAGAGTCAATTCGAGCCG
>CASTMW010000130.1 GCA_949450265.1 uncultured Eggerthellaceae bacterium
GCGGCGCTGTCGAAGATCACAGACGAATTGTATGACCAAGGGGCCGAGGCCATCATCTGCGTGACCATGCGCACGGCATTGCTCGCATCGTATGAGGGGATCAGCGTGGTGCTCTTGACCGATGCGTCCGATGATTATCCGACGACCGGTTATCGTGAGAACGACACGCTGGTCGTCCAAGCACCAAGAACGGGCGAAGCCGGTGTCGTGTTCTTTTCGAACAACAACGTGGCATCCGCCCGTTCCATCGATGCGCTCTGAGCGTAAGGCGTGCGAGCTTAGACGATACCCTCCGCCATCATGGCATCGGCCACCTTCTCGAAGCCTGCGATGTTCGCGCCAGCAACGTAGTCGCCTTCGACCCCATAGCGCTTCGCCGCATCGTCGGCCGCATGGAAGATGCTCACCATGATGCTCTTCAGTTTCGCGTCGACCTCTTCGAAGGTCCACGAGAGGCGCTCGGAGTTCTGGGACATCTCAAGGCCTGACGTTGCCACACCACCCGCGTTCGCAGCCTTGCCCGGCAGGAATACCACGCCGTTGTCCTGGAAGTACTCGGTAGCTTCCATGGTGGTGGGCATGTTGGCGCCTTCGGCCACCACCTTCACACCGTTGCTCACCAGCGTTCGGGCGTCATCGATGAACAGCTCGTTCTGTGTTGCGCACGGTAGCGCGATGTCGCAGGGGATGCTCCAAACGCCGCGGCCCTCGTGGTATTCCACGCCATCGCGACGCTTCGCATACTCGCTGATGCGGCCGCGCTCGACCTCTTTGATCTGCTTGACCAACTCCACGTCGATGCCTGCCGGGTCGTGGATCCAGCCCGTCGAATCGCTCAGGGTGACCACCTTCGCACCCAGCTGCTGGGCCTTTTGCGTAGCATAGATGGCCACGTTGCCCGAGCCGGAAACGCAGACCGTCTTGCCCTTGAGGTCGTCGCCCGCGCAACGCAGGTATTCTTCCACGATGTAGACCAGGCCGTAACCGGTGGCCTCCGTGCGTGCCAGGCTGCCGCCGAAGGAGAGGCCCTTGCCCGTGAGCACGCCCTCGAACACGTTCTTCATGCGCTTGTACTGGCCGAACATGAATCCGATCTCGCGCGCGCCGGTGCCAATGTCGCCTGCGGGCACGTCGGTGTCAGCCCCGATGTGGCGCTGCAGCTCGGTCATGAAGGACTGGCAGAAGCGCATGACCTCCATGTCAGACTTGCCCTTCGGATCGAAGTCGGAGCCGCCCTTGCCGCCGCCCATGGGCAGCGTGGTCAAGCTGTTCTTGAAGATCTGCTCGAAGCCGAGGAACTTGATGATGCCCAGGTTCACGGACGGATGCAGGCGCAGACCGCCCTTGTAGGGCCCGATGGCGCTGTTGAACTGCACGCGGAACGCGCGGTTCACATGCACGGTGCCCGCATCGTCGACCCACGGCACGCGGAAGATGATGACGCGCTCTGGCTCGACGAGACGTTCGAGCAGGGATGCCTTCTCGTATTCGGGATGCGCTTCGATGATCGGTTCCAGCGATTGGAGCACCTCGGTGACCGCCTGGATGAACTCCGGTTGCTCAGGGTTCTTCTGCTTGACCATCTCAAGCACTCGTTCGGTGTATTTCATCTCGCCTCCTTGCAAGGTTTCCTATGCAAGGCATTATAGAACGCGAAACGCCCGTGCAACGTATAATTAATGCGTTGGAAACAAACGCGGGCAATGATGGCCGCGATCATCCGATCGGTGCTGATCGGAGGTGGCCAGGATGCACTAAAGGACGATCAGCGGTGCTTTCGCCCACCACTGCGCTTGCTGCGAGGGGTCTTGGACGATGCTGGACGCGCACTGGCCTTCGTGTGCGATGGCGCATGGCGTGCCGCTCCACGGCGCCCCGCCTTCTTCGGCGTGCCTCGATCGGTATCACTTGTGCCCTTCGGGCCACGCCGTTTGTCGCCCCATCCTTCATAGTTATAGTCGGAGCGCTCTGTGGTATGGCGTGCCCGTCGTGCTGCGCGCACTGAAGCGAAGTTCGCCGCTCGCTTGTCGGAGTGGGAGAGCTGGGCGCGCTTCTCCCGACGGCTCTGAAGAAGCTGCACGTCCACCTCGTAGCTGGAGAGGCGCCGAAGGGGGATCTGCTGCCCGATCAGCCGCTCGATGCTGGCGAGCGCCTTCAGGGAGTTCTGGCTCACGAACGAGATGGCAAGCCCCTGCGCGCCCGCACGGCCCGTTCTGCCGATGCGATGGATGTAGTCCTCGGCCATGTCGGGCAGGTCGTAGTTCACGACATAATCCACCGCGGGCACATCGATCCCGCGTGCCAGCACGTCGGTGGCCACGATCACCTTGACCTCGCCGCGTCCGAAGGAGCGCAGCGCCGCTCGGCGTTCGGCTTGCGTGCGATCCGAATGCAGGCTGACCGCATCGACATCGGCTTTCGCCAGCGCTTCGGTCACATCTTCGGCACGTGCCTTCGTGCGCGCGAACACGATGACGCGCTGGAAGGGTATCTCGCTCAGCACCGCCAAGAGCAGCGCGGGCTTGTCCTTCTGCTTGATGGGCATCAGATAATGCTTCACGTTGGCTGCGGTCTCACCGCGTTTGGCTATCTGGATGAGCCGCGCATCGCGCAGCATGCCGCCCAGCTTGGTACGGATGCGCTCGTCGATGGTGGCGGAGAACAGAAGGGTCTGCCGCGCATCGGGCGTGGCCTCCACGATGCGGGTGACGTCGGGCAGGAAGCCCATATCGAGCATTCGGTCGGCCTCATCGAGCACCAGGACCTCGACCTGCGAGAGATCGACCGCCTGTCGGTCCATCAGGTCCCCCAAGCGCCCCGGGGTCGCCACCAGCACATCGGTGCCGCCTGCAAGGTCGCTCTTCTGCTTGCTGTACTTCATGCCGCCATAGACAGCGCTCACGTAGTGCCCGG
>CASTMW010000131.1 GCA_949450265.1 uncultured Eggerthellaceae bacterium
GCCATCATCCAGATCATCGTGGTCATGGTGGTGGAGTTCGGCTTCGCAAGTGAGATGGAAGTGGAGATCGGCCTGTACACCGATGCGCTCTCGGTTATCATGGTGCTTATCATCGGCATCATCGGATCGGGCATCTGCGTCTATGCCATCGGGTACATGGAGGACTTCCAGGCCCATCAAGAAGAGGCAGCGCGCGACCGTCGACCGACCTTCTTCGCGCTGATGTTCATCTTCCTGGCGGCCATGTTCGCCATCGTGTTGTCCAATAACATGTCATGGATGTTCACAGCGTGGGAGGTCACCACGCTGTGCTCGTTCCTGCTGATCGGCTACACCAAGACTGAGGAGGCTATCCGCAATGCCTTCCGTCAGATCATCATGAACCTGGCTGGCGGCATCGCCTTCATCGTGGCGCTATGGTTCGCCATCACCGACGTGGGAACGCTCTCGTTGATCGAGTTTCTCCAGACCGGCATCGCGAACCCCGCCATCGTGGCGGTGCCTATCACCTTCCTTGCGTTCGCGGGCATCACGAAGGCTGCTCAGATGCCCTTCCAGACCTGGCTGCTGGGTGCTATGGTGGCGCCCACGCCCACCAGCGCGCTGCTGCATTCGTCCACCATGGTGAAAGCGGGCGTCTTTCTTCTGGTGAAGCTGGCACCGCTATTCCTGTTGAACACCATCCCGTCGGTCATGGTGATGCTCGTGGGAGGCGTCACGTTCCTTCTGTGCTCCTTCATGGCCATCTCGCAGACCAACGCCAAGCGCGTGCTGGCCTATTCCACCATTGCGAACTTAGGTCTCATCACTATGTGCGCTGGCGTGGGCACGCCAGAAGCGGTGTGGGCGGCCATCTTCCTGATCGTCTTCCACGCCATCGCCAAGTCGCTTTTGGTCCTGTGCGTCGGCACGGCCGAGCACCATATCGGCAGCCGTGACATCGAGGACATGGACCTGCTATTCGAGCGCATGCCGCGTCTGGCACGCTTCATGATGCTGGGCATCATGTGCATGTTCATCGCGCCCTTTGGCATGCTGATCGCCAAATGGGGTGCGCTCGTATCCTTTACTGACATGGACCAGGTGGCGCTCATCTTGATATTGGCGTTCGGTTCGGCTGCCACGTTCATGTTCTGGGCGAAGTGGCTGGGCAAGCTCGCGGGCATCGCTGGCCAGCCAGCGAACGTGGAGGTGACGGTGCATAAGAGCGAATGGATCTCCATCCTGCTCATGGTCATGCTGCTCGTCTTCGCTTGTATCGCGCTTCCGGCCATCTCGGCGTATCTGGTCGAGCCGTATGTGCTCAGTGCGTACCAGTTCGTCTCCGGCGCCTTCTTGATCCAGGATATTTCCTTCGACAACCTCTATCTGGCCAGCATCTGCGTATGCGTGGTGGTCATCGCCCTGTTCTGTGGCATCGGACGCTCGAAGAAGCGCCAGGTGGATGTCTACCTGGCTGGCGTCAGCCGCCAGAACGAAGAGCGCGCCTTCCAGAACTCGCTCTCTGGTCAGACCGTGGCCACAGCGCGCAATTGGTATATGGAAGATGTCTTCGGCGAAGCGCGCATCGCGCCGGTAGGCGTCGTGTTCAACAGTGTGATCATGCTCTGCGCTATCGTGTTGGCGCTCATCGGCGTGACGTTGGTTTAGGGGGAGATCAGATGTCAATCGCAGAAGTCGTCATACCGATCCTTGCCAGCGTTGCCTTCGCCATCCTGGCACCCATTGTGGGGTGCTTGCTGGCGGGCATCGACCGCATCCTGTCCGCGCGCATGCAGGGCAGGGTAGGGCCTCCGCTGTTGCAGCCCTATTACGACGTGCGCAAACTTTTGGGCAAAGAGCGCGTGGATGTGAACACGGTGCAGGGCGCCTATGTGGTCTGCGCGTTCATCTTCGCCTGCCTTGCGGGCGGCATTTTCTTCAGCGGTGGCAACCTGCTGATGTGCGTGTTCGTCATCACTTTGTCCAGCCTGTTCATGATCATGGCTGCCTGGTCGACGCGCTCGCCCTATGCTGAGGTGGGCGCGGCGCGCGAAACGATGCAGGTGATGTCATACGAGCCCATGGTGCTCTTGTTCGCGGTGGCGTTCTACATGGCAACAGCCCTGATCCTGCCGCTCGATGGCATCGGCTCCTTCAACGTAGGCGCTGCCTTCGCGCTGGATTTCCCGGTGATCGCCTATATTTGGCCGGTCTTCTTGGGCTTGCTGTTCATCCTGACCATCAAGCTGCGCAAGTCGCCGTTCGATCTTTCCATGTCGCACCATGCCCATCAGGAGATCGTGCGCGGCATCACCACCGAGATGAGCGGCTCGACGCTGGCGCTGGTAGAAGTGCTGCATTGGTGCGAGAACGTGCTGTTCCTCGGGTGGGTCGGCATCTTCTTCGTGTGGGGCGCATGGTGGTCGGTACTCATCGGCATCGTCGTGGCGCTTGCGGTGTACTTCTTCGAGATATTGATCGACAACAACTTCGCGCGCGTCAAGTGGCAATTCATGCTGAAGAGCGCATGGGCGGTAGCCCTGGTGGGCGGCGGTATCAACATCGCCGTCTTGGCATTCGTATAAGGAGTTCGCATGGGATACGCATCGAAATCCCCGTGGGTCATCCACTATGACGGGTCCAGCTGCAATGGCTGTGACATCGAGGTGCTGGCAACGCTGTGCCCGGGCTTCGATGGCGAGCGCTTCGGCGTGGTGAACACGGGCAACCCCAAGCATGCCGACATCTTCCTGGTGACCGGATCGGTCAACGAGCAGAACATCGATGTGGTGCGCGAGATCTACGACCAGATGATCGAGCCGAAGGTCGTGGTGGCATGCGGCATCTGCGCCTGTTCGGGCGGCATCTTCCAGGATTGCTACAACG
>CASTMW010000132.1 GCA_949450265.1 uncultured Eggerthellaceae bacterium
GTTTCGTTCGATTCGACCATCGTCAGCCTTTTCACTCTTGCCGATGTGCTCTCTTCCATGGAAGAATCGCTCAAGCTGTCAGTGGATCTTGTGCAAGACCCCCTGCCGGAAGATTCCTTGCTAACCCTTAAGAAGGTGATCCCTCTTTATGAACGCATCTGATCGCCGGATCCTTGAGAAGATCGTTTCGGAAATAGGCTATCTCGAGAGCCTTGTGGATGAAATGGACATGCAGGCGTTCGTAGCGGATGAAACAGTGAAACGCGCCGCTTCGATGACCTCTATCAACATCGGTGAGCTTGCTAAGCATTTGAGCGATGGGTTCTTCGATCAATATCCTGATAATGAGCTAAGGCTTGCTGCTAAAACCCGCGATGTCTACGCTCATGGGTACTTCACTCTTTCATTCGAGACAGTCTATAAAACTGCTGTTGAAGACTATCCACGCGTGCTCGCTTGGATCCAAGATGCTTTGTCGGAACATGAGACAAACTAGCGCAATAAGGAGAGTAACAAGAGCATAACGCGTAGACGTGCAGAGTAGTGCCGTTTGCAGGCTTCTTTATATACTCCTTCTCAGAGACAGTGCAAGCCAATCAGGCTTATCGAAGAGGAGGGGATCCAGGTCATGGACATCAAGCAATCCCAAACGTGGAGCAACATGGAAGCGGCGCTGAATCAGGAGGCGCTAGCTTACATCGAGTATACCTACTATGGGCAGCAGGCTGCCAAGGACGGCTATACGCAGATCAGTGAGATCTTCAACGAGACCGCTGATAACGAGTTGCACCACGGCAAGCTGCTGTTCAAGCGGCTGCATGGGGGCGAGATGCCGCATACCATGGATAATCTGAAGGCAGCCTACGAATCGGAGCTTGAAGAATGGGACGGCAACTATCCGTCCTATGCCAAGGTTGCGCGCGATGAGGGTTTCGATGATGTGGCCGATCTGTTCGAGGGTCTTGCAGCCATCGAGAAGAGCCATGGCGAACGCTTCCAGGTGCTCATGGATCGCATCGACAAGGGCGAGGTGTTCCGCCGCAAGGACGTGCAAGTGTGGTATTGCACGGTGTGCGGTCATCTGCACATAGGCACCGAGGCTCCTGAAGTGTGCCCGGTCTGCGCGCATCCGCAAGGCCACTTCGAGATCCGCGCGACGAATTATTGATCCTTGCTCGCTGTAACAGCGTCTGGAACAACGTGATGCTGCGAAGCCTCGATGCGCACCGTATACTGGTGTAAAACGAAAACGGAGGTAGATCATGGTCATTCTGGACGCGCCCTATGCATCGGAGATGCTGCTCGATTGGCTTGAGGAATCGCAGCATCCGGTGCTCGCGAACGATTTCACTCGGGGCTTGGAAGGCAGAGCGCTGCATCTGGTCGATGATGCTGAAGCGGCCGCGTTGGTGAACGCCGGTCAGCGCGTCTACACCAATTCCGAGAACGCACTGGCTTGGCTGGCCGAGAACACGCAGGTAGAGGCGCTTGCGCGCGGGATCGAGCTGTTCAAGGACAAGCTGGAGATGCGCCGCGCATTGGCGTCGCTGGATGAGGATGTGTTCTTCCGCGAGGTGAGCGCTGATGAGCTGGCAGCGGTGGACTTCGATGAGTTGCCCGATCGGGTGGTGTTGAAGCCTACGGTGGGCTTTTGCAGCATGGGCGTGTACGTGATAACGAGCCGTGACGAGTGGGATGCGGCGTTGACCGACATCCAACGCGATGCAGAGCGCTGGCAGCGCATGTATCCCGAGAGCGTGGTGGATGCGCAGCGCTTCATCATAGAGAGCTATATCGACGGGCAAGAGTACGCTATCGATGCGTTCTTCGATAGCGAAGGTCGGGCGCAGGTGCTGAACGTGTTGAAGCACGATTTCGCCAGCCCTGAGGATACGAGTGATCGTTTGTATACGTGCGGACCGGCCATCTATCGTGAGATGGCGCCTGTGTTCACGGAATGGCTGGACAAGGTGAACCAGGTCATCGACGTGCGCGATCTTCCTGTGCACGTTGAAGTGCGCGTGGAGGATGGGCATGTGAGCCCTATCGAGTTCAATCCATTGCGCTTCGCCGGGCTTGGTGGCACCGATGTGTCGCAGCATGCGTTCGGCTTCAAGACGTATCAGGCATATCTGGAAGACGCGCTGCCCGATGCGAGCGCCTATGAGGGCGATGGCACCGATGCGGTGTACACGATGTCGCTGTTGAACCCGCCTGTGGGCACCGATGGCACGGAGACGTTCGATTATGATGCGTTCGCTGCGCGATTCAGCGATGTGCGCGGGTTCCATCGTTTCGATGTGAGCAAGATCGGCAGCTATGGGTTCCTGTTCGTACGCGCCGATTCGCTCGAGAGCCCCGAGCTTGATTTCCTTCTGCATGACGATCTGCGCGAGTTCATCACTTCAGCGTCTGATGTGGCGGCGGCTGATACGGCCGAGGACGCACCGGAGGCCGTGGGCGTGCCGGTCGAGGACGCTGTATCAACGGAGGATGCGGGAACAGATGCGCTGTCCGGTGATGCTTCGGTCCCTGAAGAGCAGCGCGACGGTGCGTCGGCAGCGGAAGAGATGCGGGCAGGAATGGCGCATGATGATAGCGTGCCTGATGATAGCGTTGCCATATCAGAGCTGTTCGCAGCCGTGAAGCGCGATCCTGGTGTTCTTTCGCTGCCTTTTGATTTGACCGAGTAAATGTACAAGCTGTACGCACTCTGAATGCATGGCATCCTGTTGTACTTGACCGTAAACATGTTTACAATACGATCAGAGACAAAGGAGCAACGATGGCAACAAGAAC
>CASTMW010000133.1 GCA_949450265.1 uncultured Eggerthellaceae bacterium
CGGTGAAGATGCCGGGGAGCATCTTCGGTTCGGGAAGGGGGTCTTCCCTAAGGGAAAAGGAGGAAGGGAACTCCCTTTGCGTGATTGCATCCTACGCCGCTTTGGCAGCGCCGATCCGTGGGAAACCGCTCACTTTACCTTCGCGCCACCCAACGTTCACCGTCCTGTAATCCTGGGAGATGGGCCTTCGTGCGCTAATCCTGACAGGAGAGGCTTCGTGCACACACGCACGCTCTACGCGCTCACAAGGCAATAGTGAAGGTGGTCTCGCCGTTGCGGCTCTCGGCGCTGATGGTGCCTTCGTGGGCCGTGATGATCTCCTTAGCAATGGCCAGGCCCAGCCCCGCACCGCCCGACTGCGCCCCGCGTGCGCCGTCTTCGCGATAGAACTTCTCGAAGATGCTCTCCAGGTGCTCAGGCGATATCTCGCGACCCCGGTCGGTAACGGTGATCTTCCAGCCAGCCGCATGCGCGCCCCTGCCTTCGCGCTGGGCCTGCACGTGCACCGTGGTCCCCGCATCGGCATAGGCGACCGCGTTGCGCATCACGTTGCCCACCGCCCGCGCCAGCTTCTCGCCGTCCACGAAGAGCGTCTGATCCTCCGGCGCCTTCACAACGATGCGCACGTTCTTCTCCGATGCCTGTGGGAAGAACTCGTCGGCGATCTGCTCAAGGAACAGCTGCGCATCCACCGCGCTGCGCTCGATGGGGATGGATTGCAGGTTGTAGCGGGTGATCTCGAAGAACTCTTCGATCAGCGATTCCAGCCGCTCGGCTTTCATGAACGCCGTGTGCGTGAAGCGCTGGCGCTGCTGCGGCGGCAGGTCGGGCGATTCGTCCAGCAGCGAAAGATAACCGATCACCGAGGTAAGGGGTGTGCGGATGTCGTGGGCCAGGTAGGCCACCAGTTCGTTCTTGCGCTGCTCGGCGGCCGCAGCCGCGCGCTCGTCGGCCAGCGCCTCAAGGCGGATGCGGTTCAGCTCGCTCTGCGCGATGGCCAGCTTCGCGGGCAGCTCCACCGGGCGCGTGCGATCGGCCATCAGCCCGGCCACCGCCCCCGACAGCTCGTCGAAGCAGCGCAACGACCGCTGCATCTGCCACAGTACGATCACCAGGCAGCCCACCAGATACAGCAGGATGGCCATGGGCACCTTCAACACGCGTACGGCGCGATACGTGGTCAGGTCGCGCGCCACGAAGGGCGCATAGCCGCCTTCACCTTCCGACCACACATCCCAGTCGTCGTGCGTGTCCTGCATGGCTCTGAAATCGTCCCAGGCCGCTTGATATGCGAGCATGTCCAAGGTGAGGAACTGAGTATCTGTGTAGTAACCAGTTTCATTGGGAAGTTGATATTGCAATTCAGCCACGGTCCATGCGGGCAAGCCGCCGCTGGTATCGTCGTCTGCCATCTCGCTAAGAGTCTCTTTGACGGATTCTTCATCGGATCCGCTGTTGGCGCTTTTGGGTACGCTTTGGATGACGATGGCGGTATCGGTGCTGCCATCGGTTGCCATGGCATCCTCTTCGTCCACGCCGATGGCTAGCGCGGCGATACCTGGATCGTCCTCGCCAGCAAGCCTCTTCTCGCGCAGAGCTTCCATCTCGTCTTCGGGAAGCTCCCATGCCACGCTGAAGTCGGCACCGTCATCATCTAACGATCGCATATACTCGTCGACCAACTGTTGCGCTGTCTTGCTCTTCAGATAGTCCATTGGATCGTAGCGCACGGCGTTGCCCGTAGCATCGGCCACGAAGTTCGCCAGGCGCGGCACCAGCGTGGCGTTCGTCACCAGCGCCAGCACCACGAACAGCACGGTGTACACCAGCAGGGCCACCAAGGTCTGCACGGTCAGCCGCCGCCGCAGCACACGCGACTGTTGGCTCTTCAAGCGGCTCATGCGCCGCGCTCCGATAGAGCGCCCTCTGCGCTGATGCGATAGCCCACGCCCCACACGGTCTCCACCAGTTCCTTCGATGAATCGATGGCAGCCAGCTTCTCGCGCACATGGCGGATGTGCACCATCACTGTGTTCGACGCGCTGGCGTCGTAGCGCTCGTTCCATACGCGCTCGTATATCTCGGAGGCGGGCACCGGCTGCCCCGCGTTTTGCATGAGCAGGGCCAAGATGGCGAACTCCTTCGGCGTCAGGCTGAGCGGCTTGTCGTGCAAGGTGGCCTCGTGCGCCAGCAGGTCCACTGCAATGCCGTGCGCTTCCAGGTGGTCGGGGCTTGCGGGCGTGGTGCCGCGGCGCGCCCGCCGCAGATGCGCTCGCACGCGCGCCACCAGCTCACGCGGCTTGAACGGCTTGGTCACGTAGTCATCGGCGCCCATGGTGAAGCCGACCACCTGATCGGTCTCTTCGTCGCGCGCCGACAGGAACACGATGGGCACATCCGAGCACGCACGCATGCGTCCGCACAGCTCGAAGCCGTCCATCTTGGGCATCATCACGTCGATGATGGCCATGTCGAAGGGGTCTTGGGAAAACGCCGCCAGCGCCTCTTCCGGATCGGTGAACACCGTGGTCTCCATGCCTTCCGGTTGCAGCAGCGACGCCACCAGGTCGGCGATCTCTCGTTCGTCGTCGACCACCATGACGCGCGTTCGTTCCGTGTTCGTCGTGTTCGTTGCCATACGCGAATTGTACC
>CASTMW010000134.1 GCA_949450265.1 uncultured Eggerthellaceae bacterium
CTTGCGCAGCATGGTTTTGTAGGATTCATGCGCACCCAAGGCATCCCACGCAACTTCCATGGTGCTCTTGTTCACAAAAGCGAAGAAATCAGCTGCTCTGTCATCGGTGCGGTCATGCGCAGCAAGTTCGGGCAGCTTCTTCTCAGCCAACACATAATCGAAAGCGCGATTGACCAATTCGGTGGTGTTCGATCCCAATGCCTCAAGAATGCCTGCAGCAGCATCCCGTTTTGCGCGTGGAACACGCGCGCTTATCAGCGAATCCGCCATGCCCATCACCTACAAATGTTACGCTATATAGTATGTATTACGTAATACGATTATAGCACAAGATGAGGAAACCACTCCGGCGAACCTATTCGTTAGCGATCTTCGTATTCGGCGTTGTGTTTTGCGTCCCGCCAGGCGCTTCGCCTTGAACCCCATTCGGCACCACATCGGGCAAGTTGATGGGATCGGCACCCGCCTTCGCCGCAATGGCGGACTCCTCTTCGCTCTCCACGGCCTTGATCTGCCCCGACACGCCCGGATCGGCAGTGGGCACCACCTGTGTGCCCCCGATATCGGCGAACACCGTGGCCTTCGCCTCGTTGGTGGGCAGCCCGTGCTCTTCCAAGAACTCCTGTTCCAGCGTGCCCAGCATCTGCTCGATGGGATGTGCATGCGCATACGGCGCGATGGCGCGGATGGCGGCATCGGTGGCGGCCGTGCGCTTCGATTCGTCGGTCAAAGTAAAGGAGATGGACCCCTTGAACCCGTTCGCGGTGATCTCCGAGAACGACACACTGGGCCCACGCTTGATCTTATCTACGCGTGCCAGTGCCTTTTGTGCGGCGTCCTCCATATGATGCGCCACCGATGTCAGCCGCTGCTCGCTGTCGGTGACCTCGATAGGAATGGACACATACTCGATGGGCGTGAGCTTTAGCAGCGCCGTGGTGTTCATAATGGAATTGGGAATGATGATACGCGTGCCGCTGGGGTTGTCGATGGTGGTATGGCGCCAGGTGACGTCGCGCACCACGCCACTGACGCCGCTTGCGCCCAGCTTGATGTTGTCGCCCGGCTCCACGATGCGCGACACGCTGACGGTCAGGCCGCCGATCAGGTTCGAAATGGTGTCCTGGAAACCCAGCGACACCGCAATGCCGCCCACGCCGAGCGCTGTGACAATGGCGCTGACGTTCACGTTGAAGCACACCGATAGCATGAAGCTGACGCCGATAATCCACACGGCCACGCGCACCACGTTGATGAAGATACTGCTGGTGGGCAGTAGCGATCCGCGCTTCAGGATGCGCCGCAAGATGCCCACTGCCGTGCGCGACACTGCCAGCGTGACCAGTAGGATGACGATTACCCCAAGGGCTGTGGTCATCCAGTCTGTGTGGATGAACTTGTCGAAGGCATCGTACAAGTTCATGGCTTACCAGCTTTCTGGCTTTTGGGTGTCGAAGGCGGGCGCGCGCCATTCCACGATGTGCCCGGCGGCGCGCGTGGCGGGCAGGTCGATCAGGCGCTGGTTGGTCGAACCGCGCCATTGTAGTTCAAGTGAGCGCTGGCTTTCGATGAAGGGGCCGTCCACGAGCACATCGGTGGCATCCAGCAGGTCGCGGATGGCGCGAGCGCGCGCGTTGTCGCTGGTCGCAGCCTGGGTTTGGGTCTGCGTCTGGGTCACAGGATGGCCTGTAGGGGTGCCTGCAGGACAGGTACCGTTTTCGGCATCATCGTTGACCGCGGCTTGGCGCAGCAGATCCTCGTACAGGTAGCCGGTGAAGGTCCACAGGTTCAAGCCGGCCGCCTTGCATCGACGCGCTACCTCGGCGCTGGCTTCCGCTTGGTCGAAAGGGTCGCCCCCGGAAAGGGTCACGCCCTGCGTCAGCCCAGCCGCCTGCACATCGGCCATCAGTGCATCGATGGTGGTGAGGGTCCCGCCGTCCGGCGTCCAGCTTTCCGGGTTGTGGCAGCCGGGGCACGCGTGGGTGCAGCCTTGCACGAAGATGGCGTAGCGCAGGCCCGGGCCGTCCACGATGGAGTCGGGAGTGGCTCCGAACAGGCGGATGTGCGTAGGCGTGCTGCCTGATGCGCCAGCGGTTGGGTCGGTTGGCGCATCGGTAGGAACACAAGCACTACTGCCAGTAGGATCGACAGGCGTAACAGCATTCGATATGTCGGCGAACTTGTTCATGATCCAATTATAGGATCCCGGCACGCTTCCGCCTCGCGCGCTCCCATAATTCATCCGACCGTTGCCATGCACGCAACCGCCCGCTATCGTCTATAGCCATGATCTGCTCGCAGCCATCCCGGTCACATACCTTTGTCCCTTTTCCTGATCATGTACCCTTGATATCTTTGGGAGCCATGATCGGCTTCTGCCCGGCAGCAGGGGGAAAAAGCTCAGCTGCCTAGAGAAGATTTCGCCTGCCTAGAGAACTTCGCCATTCCGATCGGATATTCGGGGGCCAAATGGCGCGCAACACACGAAATGTCGCAACGAGGGGGTGGCGGGTGGC
>CASTMW010000135.1 GCA_949450265.1 uncultured Eggerthellaceae bacterium
TTCAAAAGGTTCAATGCCACGTGTCCCGTAGTCCCTTTCCGATCTCTCCGTTGAAATCGTATCCCGCATGAGCGCCCGTGCGCTCATCTTCTGCAGAAATAGTCTCTTATGATAACGGAAAACGCAATATGTTGTGGAGAAAAAACATCGGACGTGCTATCCGATGAAACGTCTTCGAAAAAGTTAGCCACGGTTGCAAACGAATCTTGTCAATGTTATATTCGATTTGTTTGCTAAGGCTAACTTCTGTATCGGAGGCAACGAAATGCAGAATGCGATGGTCATCGAAGACGCAACGTTTACCGCACAGTCGAAAGGACATGCCGTCCATCAAATGCCCCTCACCTTCTTCCGAGCGGACGAACAGGGACGCGTGATCAAGGTGCGCGGCAACGATGAGATCCATCACCACCTGGAGAACTTGGGGTTCGTGACGGGCGCTCCCATCCGCGTGGTCAACGAGTTGTCCGGCAACCTGATCGTCGAGGTCAAGGGTGCGCAGGTGGCGCTGGATCGCTCTGCAGCTTCCAAGATCATCGCCGGATAAGGAACAGCAAGGAGGAATATGACCGACCAGGAGAAGACACTGCGCGATGTGCCGATCGGCCAGAGCGCCACGGTGCGTCGTCTGATGGGCGAAGGGGAGCTCAAGCGTCGCATCATGAACATGGGTCTGACGAAGGGGGCCCAGGTGCAGGTGCGCAAAGTAGCACCGCTGGGCGATCCGATCGAGATCACCGTGCGGGGCACAGAGGTATCGCTGCGCAAGACCGAAGCGGAGCATGTGCTGGTCGACTGACCGCGCACATTTTTTTGAAGATAAGTTAGCTAAAGCTAACTTTGGGAGATTCAGAAGGGATCAGAGCACTATGGCGATAAACATCGCTCTCGCCGGTAACCCGAACTGCGGCAAGACGACGCTGTTCAACGATCTGACCGGCGCGAACCAATACACCGGCAACTGGCCCGGTGTCACCGTAAGCAAGAAGGAAGGCAAGTACAAGCGCGACAAGGACGTGACCATCACGGACCTGCCAGGCGTGTATTCGCTTTCCCCCTACACACCTGAAGAGATCGTCACCCGCGACTATCTGATGAGCGGCACGCCCGATGCGGTCATCAATATTGTGGATGCCAACAATCTGGAGCGCAACCTATACCTGACCACCCAGATGCTCAACCTGGGCCTGCCGTGCGTCGTGGCGCTCAACATGATGGACCTGGTGGAGAAGAACGGCGACCAGATCGCCATCGACAAGCTCTCCGAAGAGCTGGGCTGCCCGGTCATGCCCATCTCAGCGCTCAAGGGTCGCGGCACCGAAGAGGTGGTAGTGAAGGCGCGCGAGCTGGCGCAAGCCGGTAAGACGCCCACCGCGAACCTGCGCTTCGCCGATGATGTGGAAGCATCGTTGAACAAGGTGATCGACATCATAGGCGACCGCGTGCCCACGCGCGAGCTGCGTTGGACGGCCATCAAGCTGCTGGAAGGCGAACAGCTGACCATCGACAAGCTGAACCTGTCTGCCGAGGACCTCTCGAAGATTGCCGCGATCCGCTCAGCGCTGGAAACGACGATGGACGACGATGCCGAATCGATCGTCACCAACGAGCGCTACGACGCCATCAGCGCCATCTGCACCAGCTGCGTGAAGCGTGCGACGCGCGGCATGACCACCACGCAGAAGATCGACCGCGTGGTGACCAACCGCATCTTGGGCATCCCCATCTTCATCGTCGTGATGTTCCTGGTGTACTTCATCAGCGTGTCCACGGTGGGCACGATCGCCACCGACTGGGCCAACGACGGCCTGTTCGGCGACGGGTGGCTCTACACCAACACCGAAGAGTACGAAGAGGCTGCTGGCGACTACGAAGCGCAGCAAGAGATGATCGGTGCGTATCTGGAAGCGGCCGAAGAGGACGGACTGGACATCGAGCCCGCAGAGGCGTTCCTGGCCATGGAAGAGCCCGCCGAGGATGCCGATAGCTCCGAGATCGCCGAGTATGCGGAAGCCGAAGAGGGCTTCGATGCGTTCATGGACGATGCGCGGCAAGCTGGCATCATGGGCGCTGTCGAGGTCGAGGACGAAGAGACTGGCGAGGTGACCGAAGAGACGGTCAGCACCGCCATGTTCCTTGAAGCGGTATCCGCCGAAGAGCCCGATCCGGCCGAGTTCGGCCTGTGGCATCCCGGCGTGCCGGTGGTCGTGGAAGAGTGGCTCACCGCCGTGGACTGCGCGCCTTGGCTGCAAAGCCTCATCATCGACGGCATCATCGCCGGTGTCGGTGCGGTCATCGGGTTTATTCCGCAGCTGATCGTACTGTTCTTGCTGCTGGGTTTCTTGGAGGGTTGCGGCTACATGGCGCGC
>CASTMW010000136.1 GCA_949450265.1 uncultured Eggerthellaceae bacterium
GCCATCGAAGGCCAGCCGCACCTACGAGAACACGGCCACCAGCGCGCGATCGTCGGGCACGCGCAGCACGTACTTCTTCTGCGTGCACAGCGGCTTCGCCACGCGCGGGTCGCGCCCTTCCTCGTACCAGCCCTTGAAGGTGGTGCCCAAGCCCTCATAGGCGTAGACCGCTGCCCAATCGCCCGCGGTCAGGCACACCGCACCCACCGCATCGGCGCGTTTGCCACCCTCCACGCGCACGGTGACGCGCAGATCGTCGCCGCGGTCGGTTCGGATAGAAGACGCTCCTTCTGCCAGCGCGGTCCAGGCCATCGTATGGCCGTTGCCTATCTTCAGCGGCCCGTATTCCACCTGCGAGAACGTGGCGCCCATGGCGTCCTGTTGGGCGATCGTCACGCCGAACGAGCGCCCGCTGCGGTCGCGCAGCTCGATGGCATAGTCGTCCAGGGATGTGCCAGGAAACCACACGGTGGATGCGTTCACCTCGTCGTCGAAATAGGCGGGCATCTGGTCCTTCTCCACCTTGCCCTTCCAGATGCTGGCCACCACGCCGCCCGCAGCGTCCTTCACCGTCAGATCAAGGTCGCCGTACACGGTGAACGCCGTAGTGCGGGCGTTCGCAGTGGTCGGAAGGTCCAGCCCCATTTCCACGGCCGCCAGCATGCGCGCAAGGTAACCCTCTTCGGAGTGAGCACCCGTGCTGGCATGGCTGGTGAAGCTGTTCTTCGCGAAGAAGCTGAGGAACCGCCAGAACGGACCGGCAGCATAGCGGCTCACCCGGACCGCATCGTGCATGCGCGCAACGCCGCGCTCACCCACCATGCTGGTGAAGCTGTGATAGAAGTCGGCGAACGTCTGGCGCCCGAACTTGGTAAGGCGCTCCTTCTGGTACAGGTAGGTGATGGTGGGGCTGATGCTGGCCGCATGGCGCACCAGGCGCGCGGTGGGACCCACGGTGCCGAACGTGGGGCGCTTCGTGCCCGTGAACTGCTCGAACAGCTGCTGAGCACGCTGGTCGAAGCCTTCCGGAGCCGTACCGGTGGCGGCCACGGGCAAGAAGAACGTGGTACCGAACCGACGGAACCCCCAGCTTTCCAGTGGAAGACGCGGCACGTAGTCCACCGGGTCTATGATGTTGAAGATGCCGTCGAACGTTGCACTGTG
Source organism: uncultured Eggerthellaceae bacterium (assembly GCA_949450265.1). Lineage (GTDB taxonomy): Bacteria > Actinomycetota > Coriobacteriia > Coriobacteriales > Eggerthellaceae > Adlercreutzia_A. The sequence continues at coordinate 1,165 of CASTMW010000136.1, forward strand.
CGCATCTTTGCGTCGCGTGTGGGCTGGCGTGGCGAAGGCGTAGGTGAAGATATGCGCGGGGTCGAACTCGCCCGATTCGCACATAAACGCCGCTATCATATCGGCAACAGCAGCGCCGCGGCTGTGCCCCACGATCCAGATGCGCGCCTGGTCCATGGGGACGCCATGATGCACCAGATACTGTGCCACATGCCCGTAGGCCTCGTCGGCTGCGGCATCGAAGCCCTCGTGGTATTCCACGTTGTAGTTGCCGTCGGTCACACCGTCAGCCACGTTGGCGTTCGAGACCCATTCTGTGGTGCGTGACGTGCCCCGCACCGCCAGCACCACCAGCGGCACCGCGCCCGCCTCCCCTTCGATGGTCTGATGTCCCATGGCATACGCCACCAGGTCGATATCGCGCCGGTAGTCGCTCTGGTCCTGCTCGTTGCGATGCAGGAACGCATCGGTGTTCACATCCTGGAAATCCAGGGCCTCCAGCGCCTCGCGCACGAAGCGGAAATCGTTCGCTTGGGTGTTGCGGCACGTGGCCGCCGCCACGGCCATGGAGCACGCCGCCAGCTTTACGTTGAAATGGTCGCTGGGAGCCATGAACCAGGCAGGGTCCCACGTCACCGCGCAGGCAGCCTCACGCTCCTGCCGCGCGTGGGCGGTATCACGCTGGAATGGGGACAGGAATGGTATCTGCCGCTGGGTCTCGCCGACCTGCGCCTGCGCGCACTGTTGCGCTGGCATGGGTGCCTCCTTCTGTTGCTTTCCTAAAGCGTACCACGAACCACCGAAGGACCTGCGATACGCTCGGTGCAGCGAACGCCGAAGGGCCTGCAATGCGCGTGCCGTACCGAACGCCGCCGAGCCCGCGCTGCGCTCGCCGTCACGAATGCCAAAGGGCCCGCAATGCGCGCCGTGACGAACACGGAAGAGCCTGCGGGGGCTCTCGCCATCCCACAGGCTCTTCTTCTGCGCTCAGCCCGCCTCCGGTTGCGGGCTCAAGCTACCTCGCATGGTCTAGCGACCGCTATGGTCGAAGGACTTATTCGAGATGTTCGTATCCTGAGCACCGATGACCGTAGCGTTGTCGAGGTTCTTGATCTCGGCAGCGATGTCCTTCAGGAACTTGTCGGCCATGGTCATGGACAGGTCGGCACGCGTCACGA
>CASTMW010000137.1 GCA_949450265.1 uncultured Eggerthellaceae bacterium
TGACTTGAGATCAGTGGCGCAACGACCTGATCGGGGAGAATGCAAATAGGGTAACGATCGCCGGCGGGTTTCTCATGGCATAGAAGTTGTCTCGGTGTGATTTTCTTCCATAAGAAAGCGAGATTTCAAAAAACGCTCAAAGGGCTTCATAAAGCGATGGTTCGGAAGCTCTGTAGAAAAGGAGAGGGGGGAAAGAAAAAAAAGGGGGGGGCGGGGGGAAGAAAGGAGAAGAAAAAAGAGAAGGGGAGAGGGAAGGAGAGGAAGGGGGCTGCCGCTCACGTCAACGGGTGGAGCGGCGAGAACCATTGTCTTTATAATGGCTTGCAAATGATGCGTCAGGAGGCATGATGGCAAAGACGATCCTCGTGGTGGGGCACAGGAACCCCGACAACGACTCGATCAGCTCGGCTGTGGGCTATGCGTACCTAAAGACGCAGCTGGCGGCTCGCGAAGGTCGCGCGGATGAAGTGGAATACGTGCCTGCGCGCTTGGGCAAGATGCCGTCGGAAAGCGCCTGGATCTTGGAACAAAACGGCATCGAGGCGCCGCGCGCCATCAAGCATGTGCATGTGCGCGTGCGCGACGTGATGACGCCCGACCCCGTTTCCGTGAGCGTTGAGGACACCATGCTGCATGCCGGGCGCCTGCTGCGCAAGCATAACGTGCGCTCGCTTGCGGTGGAGGACGCCGACGGGCGCTTCCTGGGACTGATCTCTACGCGTGCCATTGCGGAGCGCTACATCTCGGCCACCGACGAGCTGGAAGAGGGCGATCCTGCCTCCAGCATGGCGGTGGCGTCATCGCTGATCGATTCGCTGAGCCAGAAGGTGGGCGAACTGATGGCCACCAACGTGTTCGTGCTGGACGAAGAGGACTTGGTGAAGGACTCGGTAGAGGACCTGATCGCCAGCGAACTGCGTGAGGGCATCGTGTTGGACGACGACGGTCGCGCCATCGGTATCGTCACGCGCTCGGACGTGACCACCTATCCGAAACGCCAGGTCATCCTGGTCGACCACAACGAAACGCTGCAGGCGGCCGCGGGCATCGAGGACGCCGACGTGGTGGAGATCATCGACCACCACCGCATCGCTGATGTATCCACGGCCAACCCCATCCAGTTCCTGAACCTGCCGCTGGGTAGTACGGCCACCATCGTGGCGCTGGAGTTCCGCCGCCACGGCATTGACATCCCGCCGCATATCGCTGCGGTGCTGCTGTCGGCCATCATGACCGATACCGTCATCCTGAAATCGCCCACCACCACCGACATCGACCGCGAGCAGGCGGACCTTCTGGCCGCCATCATCGAACGCGATGTCACGGAGTTTGGCTTGGAAGTGTTCAAGACGCGCGGTGGCGAAGACGACATGCCGGTGGAGGACTTGGTGGGCGCCGACAGCAAGGAGTTCGCGGCAGGCGATGACACTGTGCTGATCGCTCAGCATGAGACCGTGGATCTGCCGGGTGTGATGGCGCGCGAAGCTGAGATGCGCGCTTATATGCGCAAGCTGGTCGCCGACCGCGGATACGCCACCGTGCTGCTGATGGTCACCGACATCATGGCGGAAGGCAGCCAGTTCCTCGTGGAGGGCAACACGCGCATCGCCGAGCGGGCGTTCGACATAACGGTGAACCCCGACGGCGGCAACTGGATGCCTGGCGTGCTCTCGCGCAAGAAGCAGGTGGCGGCGAAGATCTTGCTCTGACCGCGGCGCGCCGGGGCGCATCGAAGGCCCTCCGCTGCACGCAGCACTTGCACGCAGCATTCGCTCGCGTCCTGCACGCAGCGCATGCGCCGTTGTCAACCTGCTGCTCGCAGCCCGCACGCACTACCGCGACCCACTACACTCCGCTCGCCGCTCCCGCAGGACCGCCGACAGTAGACACGCCCGGATCCGTGGCGTTTGACACACAGGGATCGCATAACTATTATTCCACTTCGCGTCTCTTTGCAGAGGCGCTTGTTTTTCGTGTGCGTAATCGCGAAACGCACTTGAAGAACGAAGAAGGGCACGAGGTTCTCGCAGAAAGCTCGTCTGCCTCAAGAAGAAGGTTCTTCGCGCGCGGCCCGCTCCGCGCTCATCGAAGGCTCTTCTTTGAATGGCAGTCGCGCCGCCTGGGGTGCCTCCAAGGAAAGGAAGAGCTTTGCCAACAATCAATCAGCTGGTCCGCAAGGGCCGCAAGAAGCAGGTCGACAAAAAGAAGACCCCGGCTCTGAAGGGCAACCCGCAGAAGCGCGGCGTGTGCACCCGCGTGTACACCACCACCCCGAAGAAGCCGAACTCGGC
>CASTMW010000138.1 GCA_949450265.1 uncultured Eggerthellaceae bacterium
CTCTTCAAAGTGAACTCCCCGAATCGCAACACATCACTTTTGACCATGAAGTCGATGAACTCGCGCTGATAGCCTTCCATGGGTGCCTCCTGTATCCATCGCATGCTTCGCGTGGCTTGTGCAGTGCCACAGCGCTCATCCGCACGTGAGCGGGTGCGAGCACAGGCACGTTCATAGGGTACCAAAGCTGACGCAGCCGTGCAGCCATAGCCCCTCCTTTCCCTTTCCTCCCTCTATCTCCTTTCTCCTTTTCCTATCCTCCTTTTCCTAACTCCATTCCCATCCTCGGTCTTTCCCCTGCCTGCCCTCCCCTTGTTTTCCATCCTTGCCCCAGGACCGAACTGATCTTCCCAATTGGTTGACCCACATCATCTCTCGCGCTATTATGCAAACATATATTCGTTAGAACAAATGTTTGTGATGCGCTATGGATGTGACCGAAAAGCTCAAAGTGCTGGCAGATGCCGCCAAATACGACGTAGCTTGCACTTCGTCGGGCGTGCATCGCGCGGGAAAGCAAGGGCAGCTGGGCGCCACTACCGCTGCGGGTTGTTGTCATAGCTTCACACCGGATGGGCGCTGCGTAACGCTGTTGAAGGTGCTCATGACGAACGTGTGTATCTACGATTGCGCCTACTGCGTGAATCGTATCAGCAACGCCGAGATGCCGCGAGCGTGCTTCGATCCGCGGGAATTGGCTGATCTCACCATAGGGCTCTACCGGCGCAACTGCATTGAAGGGCTCTTCCTCAGCAGCGGCGTTCTAAAGAGTCCGGACGACACCGTCGAGCTCATGCTGCGCACGTTGCGCATCCTCCGCACCGAATATGGCTTTCGCGGCTACATCCATGCAAAGACCGTGCCCGGTGCTGCCCCTGAGCTCGTAGCCGAACTGGGCCTTCTGGCCGATCGCCTCTCCGTTAACATGGAGCTTCCTTCCGAGCGCAGCTTGCGACTGCTCTGTCCTCAGAAGAGCAAGATGAACATCCTTACGCCCATGCGACAGATCGCCGACTCCATCGCCGAAGATGCCGAAACACGCGCCATCGCGAAGCGTCGCCAGACCACCTACCTTTCGGCATCGCGCCCCAAGCGAGCCGCGCGCGCCTTCGCCCCTGCAGGCCAATCCACGCAGATGATCATCGGCGCCACGCCCGAGACCGACCATCACATCCTGAACCTCGCTGCGTCACTGTACAAGAGCATGCAGATGAAGCGCGTGTTCTTCAGCGCATACCTGCCCGTGGTCGAAGATGCGCGCCTTCCACAGACCGACCGTATCCAGCTCGATCGCGAGCATCGGCTCTACCAGGCAGACTGGCTGCTGCGTTTCTATGGCTTCGAGGTGGACGAGATCATAGATGCCGATCATCCCTTCCTAGAAGAAGGGATCGACCCGAAAGCGAATTGGGCGCTGAACCACTTGGACGAGTTCCCCGTTGAGGTGAATACCTGTTCATACGAGATGTTGTTGCGAGTGCCCGGCATCGGCGTGCGCGGCGCGAAACTGATCATGGGCGCACGGCGGCAGAGCACGCTCGGCGAACAGGAGCTACGCAAGTTCGGCATCGCCTTCAATCGAGCACGCTACTTCATCACCTGCAACGGTGCGTACTGTGGAACGGGCGCTGATCTCAGTCGCGATTGGCTCCTTGCCCAGCTCAGGAAGCCCATCGATGGAGGCAAGCACGGCAGGCGTGCCGATCGCGCCATGGCAGGTCAGATGAGCCTTTTCGAGCTAAGCACCAGCAGTGCCGCATCTGCCCTTCCCTCCTTGAAGGCACCGGCGCTCGCAGAGGCATCCTGATGGGCGCGCATTCCCGGGTAAAACCCGAGCTCTATGACGAGGTCGCCTATCTTCACGACGGCACGCTCGAAGGGCTGCTCTCTGCCATCTTCGAGGCGTATGCGAACAAGGAAGACCCTACTGATATGGGTCCCAATGGCTTGGTGCAACCGCGCCTATCGCAGCGCATGCACTACGTTGCCACGAACGAAGCCCATACCGAACGCGTGCGGGCGGGCATCATACGGGCTTGTGGTCAGAAGACGTTCTGGCATATCGTACGAGCATCCACTTCTTCCGACCCGCAAGCCGGATACGCCATCTATCGCTTCATTCGCTATGCGATGGATGCGCATACGGGCCGCGGGCGAGCGCTCTCCAACAGGGCGCATCCCGATGTCTCGCGCCTGCTGGATATCGTGCTCAGCGTTGATAATGAATGCGAGAAGATGAGGCAATTCGCACGATTCGAGCATC
>CASTMW010000139.1 GCA_949450265.1 uncultured Eggerthellaceae bacterium
CCATCCGCCTTGGCAAGGTCGCGCGTTTCCAAAACGTACATCTTGCATCTCCCTCTTCTTCAGCCGATCGCATCGGCACCGCTCTTGCGCCTTCGAGTATGACCGCTAAGATTGCAGAAAGATGCAGGGAACTTTCAAGAAACCTTCAAGGTATCCGATGCGTCGAACTTGAAGCCGATGCCCCATACGGTCTGGATGCACCCTGCGGTGCCTGTGGGCTTGAGCTTCGCGCGTAGGTTGGAGATATGGGCGTTCACGGTACTGCTCTGCGCCTGATAGGGCTCGCCTTGCGCATGCTCGAAGAGCTGTTGTTTGGTGAATACGCGACCGGGGTGGGATGCCAGTAGTTCGACCATGTTGAACTCGGTGCGCGTGAGCGGCACCTCGTGCCCCTCGACCGTAAGCACATGCGCCGCCCGATCGATCGTCCAGCGCCCCGCACGTACCACATCGGGCGACGCTGCCCCGTCGACTGCAGCGGCTTGGTGTCTCAGCTGCACCTGCACGCGTGCCGCCAACTCGTCCAGATCGAAGGGCTTGCCCAAATAATCATCAGCCCCCATGCCCAGAAGCTCCACCTTGTCAGCGGGCGTTGCCTTCGCCGATATGACGATCACCGGCAGGCCGGGATGCGTGCACCGGATCGAGCGCAACAAGTCCTCGCCCATCATGCCGGGCAGCATGAGATCGCAGATGACCAGATCGAAGGCACGCTGATCGAGCAGCAGGCGCGCTTCGGTACCCGAGAACGCAGCGGTGACCATGACGCCATCCCGTTCAAGACGACGCGCCACCACTTCGTTGATGGCCGCATCATCCTCCACCACCAGGACTGCCGGGGATGCCGCTTCCCTCATCTTCCCAGCCACCCTTTCGGCACAGGCAACGCCGATCCGATGACCGCCGCCACCAGCAGCACGAGACCACCCTTCACCGGGAACACCAGAAACAGCAGCAACGCCGTCAGGATGGGCTGGCGCATGACGACGCCCATCAGAGCCCCTGCCACTGCGCACAGCGCGAAAACCGCATCGATGCCCGTGAGCACCGCCAACCCGTACCCAAGCGAGATGCCTGCGAAGATGAGCGGGAAGAAATGGCCGCCGCGCCATCCCAAGTTCAGGCAGAGCTGCGTTGCGAGCACCTTCACGCATCCCGTGGCGATCAGGATAGGTGCAGCGAAGGTGGTCCAACTTTGCGCCAACTGATCCGTTTGCGCTTCGCCTGCGAACAGGACGAACGGCAATGCCACGCCTGCCCAACCCAACACGAATCCCGCGATGGTAGGCTTCAGCACCACCTTGCCCTCCAGCCGCTTCGCGATGGCGCGGAAGAGCGCCCCAAAGGGAAAGTACAGCCACCCGGCAGCCGCGCCTGCGAGCGCGAGCGGTATGCCCCATGCAAGCTCGGCGCGCCCGATGTTGATATCGGAGAAATGCGGCAGGCCGCCCGCGGCACCGAACGCATGCCCGAGCACTTCCATAGCTGCCAGCGCCCCCGCCACTGCCAGCACATAGACCGCCCATTTGCGGGCACGGGGCACATGCGGCGTGATATCGTTTGCCGGGCGCCCCTCCGAATCGTCCGCCGTGCCCACCAGCGGCACCACCATGCCGAACAGGGGCGTGGAGAACAGGGCTGACACAACCGCCGCGGTGCCCGCTTCGGCCAACTGGCGCATCTCGGCGCCCATGAAGCGCAGCCGATCCCCCACCCAGGTGCACAGCCCCGCTATGACCCCGGTCAAGCCTGCCTCGGGGCCGATGGAGCCGCCGAACAGCAGCGGCAGAAGAGCGCCGAAGAACGAAGCGCCCACATGGTCGTACTCGTAGCGCCCGCGCTCCTTCACCTGCGCCATGACCGTGTTCATATCTTGCGGATAATCACCGAAGCGCTTCGTGAACAGCCCGATGACCACCCCGCCCAGGGTGCAGAACGCGATGGGATAGGCCACCGCGGGCAGCCCTGCCTGCGCCAGCGCCGCTGGCGCCGCATCCCAAAGAAGGTGAATGCCCGCATCCATCAGGAAGAAGAACGCCCACACGAACGCACCCGCGAAGGCACCAAAGACGATGGTGCCCACGATGAAGACGATGCGATAGGCCATGCCCTTCCTCTTTCGATCGGATGTCCTGTGCTGAACCATGATATCCGTTACGCCCGAAACGCGCAGGCAGCTTCCCGCACGAACAATGCCGCCCTTAGCATGGGTCCTCCAATGCAGAGAAGTCGCGCACCGCCGAGGCTTCCCGTATCTGCTG
>CASTMW010000140.1 GCA_949450265.1 uncultured Eggerthellaceae bacterium
CGCGGCCGTGGCGGCCCGGGCTGCATGAGCATGCCCATCTGGCGCGAGGACAGGTAGCCATACGGTCATTGCAACGGTATCACGTAGCGGAAACGGCTCGGTATTCAAATGCTGTACCGCCTTGGAAAGAGACGCGAACGCAGTAGCATCCAAGGCGGTACGGATAGCAAACGGGCCAGAGGCCCCCAAGGAAAGGAACCATCATGCCAGTCAATCTGAGTGGCCGCAGCTTCACCAAGCTGCTCGACTTCACCCCCGAAGAGATCAACTATCTCATCGACCTATCCCAAGACTTCAAGAACCTGAAGCGCACCGGAACGCCTCACCGCTATCTTGAGGGAAAGAACATCGTCCTGCTGTTCCAGAAGACCTCCACGCGCACTCGCTGCTCCTTCGAGGTTGCGGGCATGGATCTGGGCAGCTCCCAGATGGGCAAGAAGGAATCCATCGAGGATACCGCTCGCGTGCTCGGCCGCTTCTATGACGGCATCGAGTTCCGCGGCTTCAAGCAGTCTGATGTGGAAGAGCTTGCCGAGAAGTCCGGCGTTCCGGTGTGGAACGGTCTGACCGACGAGTTCCATCCCACGCAGATGATCGCCGATATGCTGACCGTGAAGGAGAACTTCCCCACGGGCATCAAGGGCTTGAAGTTCGTGTTCTTCGGCGACTGCCGCAACAACATGGGCAATTCGCTCATGGTGGCGTGCTCGAAGCTGGGCCTGCACTTCGTGGGCTGCGGCCCGAAGGAGCTCATGCCCGAGCAGAGCCTGGTGGACACCTGCAAGGACATTTGCAAGGACAGTGGCGGTTCGGTCACCTTCACCGATGATCCGAAGGCTGCCGCCAAGGATGCTGATGTCCTCTACACCGACATCTGGGTGTCCATGGGTGAGCCGGAAGAGCTGTGGGCCGAGCGCATCAAGGAGCTGGAGCCGTTCCGCGTGACCAAGGAACTGATGGCTCTGGCCAACAAGGATGCCATCTTCATGCACTGCCTGCCGTCGTTCCACGACACCAATACCACCATCGGCGCCGACATCGCGGAGAAGTTCGGCATCACCGAGATGGAAGTGGAAGACGACGTGTTCGAGTCCCGTCAATCCCGCGTGTTCGACGAGGCGGAGAACCGCATGCATTCCATCAAGGCCATCATGTATGCGACCTTGAGGTAAGGCTTTACAAGGAGCTGTGGTCCCGCGGGATCATGGCTCCTTTCTTTTGACATATCCGACAAGAACAGGAAGGGTGGTGAGACAGATGGCATATGAGAAAGGCGATGGCAAGAGCGTCGTGATCGCTCTGGGTGGAAACGCTTTGGGGAACACCCCAGAAGAGCAGCTCCAGCTGGTCGAAGAGACCGCGGTGCATATCGTGGACATGATCGCTGAGGGCATCAATGTTGTGGTGTCCCATGGTAACGGACCGCAGGTCGGCATGATATCCAACGCGTTCTCGGAGGCATGCGCGCACGACAGCTCCATCCCCGAGATGCCGTTCCCTGAATGCGGGGCGATGAGCCAAGGCTACATCGGGTATCAGCTCTCGCAGGCATTGCTCGGCGAGCTGAAGCGGAGGTCCATCCTGCGCTCCACGGCATGCGTGGTGACGCAGACCGTCGTGTATCCCGAGGATCCTGCATTCCAGCATCCGACCAAGCCGGTCGGCCCGTTTCTCACTGAAGAAGAGGCGAAGGCGCGCGCGGCTGAGACGGGCGCGACGTATGCTGAGGACGCCGGACGTGGCTGGAGGATGATGGTGGCAAGCCCCAAGCCGCAGCGCATCGTAGAGCTGGATGCCATCAAGGATTTGATGGATGACGGGTATGTGGTCATCGCGGCGGGCGGTGGCGGTGTTCCGGTGTTCGAATACGACGACTCCTACCACGGTGTGCCAGCGGTTATCGATAAGGACCGCACCAGCGCCAAGCTGGCAGCGGGCTTTGATGCCGACATGCTGGTCATCTTGACCGCTGTAGAAAAGGTGGCCATCAACTTCGGGAAGCCGGACCAGCAAGAGATCGACCATATGACGGTCTCTGAGGCTCGCGCTTTCATCGAAGAGGGTCAGTTCGCACCTGGGTCCATGCTTCCGAAGGTCCAGGCATGCATCGAATACCTGACCGAGTACCCGAAGGGCACTGCTCTCATTACGTCGCTGGAGAAGGCGGCGGAGGGCTTGTGCGGCGAGACTGGGACCATCATTACGGTGGGGTGATCGCGCGCATGCCGCATCGATCCCGGGCGCGTGTC
>CASTMW010000141.1 GCA_949450265.1 uncultured Eggerthellaceae bacterium
TCTCAATCCAGCCGAATCTACGTCTTCATTATCTTTGCTTTGGCCTTCTAGGGCACCTATATCCTGCGTACACTCATGCCCAGTGAACTCATATGGCAACCTCACGATGTGGGGAAGTCGGAGCATGTCCCCCTTTTCCAAGAAGGTGAGCATCGAAAGCTGATTGTTAAAGGCGTACTCAGGAATCCGCGACAATCCTGCACCTTGAAGGATATCTTCAAGCCGTGCATGAGGACAGCGAAGATATACGCCAACGCCACAATCGTCAGAATGCGTATTGAGGGGTCCACTCGTAGATCTTCTTCGTTTAGGCTCAACCTCTTCATAAGCCGTATCGATAGCAAGGATCAAAAACCATGCAATGGTCGCTTCATTCAGCGGGTCACATCCAAACGGAACAAGATCAAGATTTCCAAGACGTTGCTGTACCAATTGCAGCGATTCAGAAAACAAAACCTTATCATGCTCGAAGTCAACGATACGATCAGCTGCCTCGCTCATGAACTCAAGCAGCATCTCTCTATTTGGATTAGAGTCAGATTCGCCGGGATGGTCATCGATATACTCAGCAATGAACAACTCTTCTGTTAGCTGTGGGTCAATCGAGAACGCTGTTCGCTTGATGTAGAGATAGCTTTCTACGGCAACGTCAAACCACGTATCGCATGCATCGAGCATTCGTATGAATCGCATATGATCGACCAACTTCGACTCTCTTTGCATCTAACGTTAAACATTAAATATCATCATACATCATGATGGATTTTCTTAGCCGCCTTAGGATCAAAGAGCAATGGAGCACTGGCTTTCCGGGCCGTTACATATTAGATATCCACTTGCTCTTAAATCACGTATAAACTCGTCTCTAAGGTATCATCGCCCAAGATGCTTTTATGGTTACGATCCGCACCAATAAAGGGGACCTCATGTCCAACAATGGCACATCGAAGCTCAAGCTGCTCTATTTGCGGCAGATTTTGGAGGACGAGACGGACGCCGATCATGGTCTGACCATGCCCCAGCTGATCGCGCGGCTTGAGGATTACGGAGTGGAAGCGGAGCGCAAGAGCATCTATCGCGATCTGGACACCTTGCGTGAATTCGGCCTGGACATCCGCACCCTTCCGCGGCGACCCGTGCAATACGCCATGGTGCGGCAGGGCTTCACGCTGCCCGAGTTGAAGCTACTGGCCGACTGCGTGGAATCCAGCAAGTTTTTGACCAAGCATCAGACGAACATGTTGATCACCAACTTGAAACTGCTGGCGAGCGACCACGAACGCGAGCAGCTCGACCGGCGCATCCATGTGACCGGACGCATCCGGTCGAAGAACAAGAGCGCTTTCCTCTCCATCGACACCATCCATGAGGCCAAGCGTCTTCGCCGCAAGGTGAGCTTCCGATACTTCCGCCTAGGGGCTGATGGGCAACGCCACCTCACGCACGGTGGGCGGCCCCACGTGGTCACTCCGGTCGCCGTAGCTTACGACGAGGGGTTCTATTACCTTACCGCCTGGAACGACCAGCATGACAGCATGACCGAATTCCGCATCGACCGCATGGACAACGTGTGCGTTACCGATCAGCGCGCTACGGCGAACGATGCGATCAGCGGCTTCGCGTTCGATAAGAGCGCCCCGGCCTACTTCGGTCGATTCGGAGGCGAAGTAGCGCATGTGGCCCTTGAGATGCCCGCCGACCGCGCAGAGATCGTACTCGACCGCTTCGGTGAAGATGTGCCGTTCGACCTTCGCGATGACGGCACCGCCCAAGCGCACGTCAGCGTGCATGTCAGCCCGCAGTTCTTCGGGTGGGTCGCTGGGCTCAACGGCGTGGTGACCCTAGTGGGCCCGGCGCGCATCGTGGAGGAATACCGTTCCTACCTAGCGCACCTGCTGGAAGGGTGACCTTCGTCACATCGAACGCCGCATCGCCTTCGAGCGTAGGCCATGCGCACACCATCATATCCGACACCGCTTTGCTTGAGCTGTACGGGCTGCTAGGCAGATACGGAGAGTCCTCCGTGAAGCGTGCCGGATCATCCAGCGCAAGGTCGCCATAGACCTCGTCGGCCAGTTCATCGTTCCAGCGATCCTCTCAGCTAACGAGCTATATCGGCAAGCGCCGGGTGCACCTTATCCTTCTCGCTCAGGATGACCTTCGTCACGTCGAACGCTGCATCGCCTTCGAGCGCAGGCCATTCGATGCCGATGGCCGGATCGTTCCACATAA
>CASTMW010000142.1 GCA_949450265.1 uncultured Eggerthellaceae bacterium
GGGATGATCAAGATAGTTCTGATCAGATATCTCGCGGCAATGAGAAATCGTGGTGGGTTCCCCTCATCCCCCTAGTGCTTATCATCCTCGTCGTAACGCTGTGCCAGACTGAGCAGCTCGTGATGGTCTCTGTCTATGTTGCAGATGCAGGAGTGGGCGATGCGGGATTCGTGGGCATTGCAGCATCGATCATGGTTGTCGCCAGCACGGTCGCCTCGTTGATATTCGGGCCGCTGTATTCCAAGATGGGCAGAGGCATCGCCGCTCCTGCCATCGTGGTTATCGCTGCTGGGTTTTTGATCATGGGCTTCTTCCCATCTGTTCCGTCGGTTATCGCAGGTGCGATCCTTATAGGGTTCGGCTGGTCGCTGTTCTTCTGCTTCTTCTACTCTCGTTGCGTCGAATTGGTTTCGGCCAACAATGCCGGGAAGGCAACGAGCGTTGCCAACTTCGCCTACAGCATCGCTTGCGCCTCAAGCGCCTATTTCCTTACCTGGCTGACGCAGACCTTTGGCATCAACGCGGTCTCGTGCTGGTGGATATTCGGCGTCATCTTGGTTGTTGCAGCAATTGCGACGGCGGCGTTCTTCGCGATCACGCGGTCCAAGAAGGAGGCGCCTGAGCACGCTTGATGCTTGATCCAGATTAGCGGACTCTCGCTTTCAAACCGAGAGTCCGCCACTTTCTCTACGAGCTCAAAAGGAGGGACTGACTGTGAAAGATGCGAGCCAAGGCATAAGCTCTGATCTTGGGATAGAGGCCAGAGAAATCGAGCGAGCATGCACGGAGAACGTTATCGAGGTACCGCTTGAGCGGCCTGATGTGGTGGAAGTGCGCGGCATCGTGTACAAGCAGGCATTCTGCGAGTGCTTCAACGATGCTTTGCATCTGGACTTGCTGCTTCCGCAGACCGGGCATGACAACCCGTTGGTGGTCGATGTGCCTGGGGGTGGATTCTATGAATCCAGGTCGCAGTATGGGTTGCTGCACAGGGTCGCCTTGGCACAGGCAGGCTTTGCCGTTGCAACCGTGCAGCATCGCTTCCTTCCGCAGGTCGTCATGCCAGACCCAATCGTCGATGTGAAGGCCGCAGTGAGATTCCTTAGGGCCAATGCAACCCAATTCGGCATCGATCCTGAACGCGTGGGTGCGATAGGGGATTCCGCCGGAGGCTACTTTGCCGCAATGCTTGGGCTGACAGGGAGCACTGATAGATTCGATGTGGGCGAGAACACTGACCAGTCGTCGCGGGTGAGCGCTGTCGTCGACCTGTACGGCGTAGGCGATCTGGCGTTCATCGGGGTTGGGTATCCCCAGAAAATGTTCGAGACGCATCTGTCGCCTGCGTGCCCTGAGGCGTTGATACTCAATGGGATGCCCTTCTATGACGATGTGAACGACGTCCTGGTGGAGGGCGGGAGCGTGTTCGATGCGCCTTCTGAGCGGCGGGAAGAGTTCAGTCCCCTTTCGTATGTCGATGAAAACGCAGCTGACTTCCTTTTCCTCCATGGAGATGCCGACCCGCTTGTTTCTCCCTATTCCACGTACAGCCTACATAAGAAGCTCCTTGAGCATGGCTGCGACTCGCAGAGGTTCGTCATCAAGGAGGCAAAGCACGGGGGCGCGGAGTTCGTTCAGCCGCAAATCGTGGACATGGTCGTCGATTTCTTTAAGTGCCATTTGGGGTGACGGCCATGCTGCTGATAGGCTGGAGCATGGCTAGCGCATCACAGGCATAACCCATCTCCTTCCCGCTTCTCCGGGAATCCCATGCTGGCAGAAAGTGCGGTGAGCATTGTCGCATGTTGCCATACGTTCGGGAGCCGCCCTTTTGCCTGCTCCATCCCCCTAGATGAACAAGAGGACGGCTCCCAAGCGTGCACTGAGATTCCGTAAAGGCAAGAATCGGCGAAGGCATCTCGGCGCGCCAGTATTCCCTATTCATTATTCCTGCTCATTCCCCTGTTCATTAGCTGGGAGTCATCTCCGGCGCAGGAAGATCCGAGCATCTCGACCAAGGTGAAACTTCGGCTACGGAAAGCGCATGTAGGCACCGTTTGGGTGCAGGCGCGCTACCATCGTTGTAACGACAGCAAGACAGGAGGGCTGGATCGAAGCGTCGGAAGGACGTCGAAAGTGAGCGAAGATCAGCAGAGCAACAACGCGGCATGTTCGGAGAAGACGCCAGGTGCGGCCATCGACTTC
>CASTMW010000143.1 GCA_949450265.1 uncultured Eggerthellaceae bacterium
ATCGTCAAATAACTTCCGCTCCACATCCGTGATAGGTGGATCGGCGACCGGCTCATCAGGAAATGCATCGTAGACTTTCTTGAAATCATCGAAATCGATAGATCCATTGCGAATGGTCATCATGCCGATGGCGCCGGGGAAGCCTCCTGCAGCGCGCAACTCGGCGCTATTCTGAGCAGCCACCAGATACGTGCGATCACCATTGGCACCCAGCAACGTAGCGAAGATGGGCGCCATGTCCGCCACCTGCTGGAACAGCTCGTTGGCTGGCCCTATCTTGTCCTTGGCCCCGCCGAACGCATTCTGGATCTGGGATATCTTGAAATCAGGCAGCGACTCGATCATGTCGGTGCACTCCTGCATAGCAGGCGCCGCCGCCGCAACGGCATCCATCAGCTGGCCCATGGCTTCAAGGTCGATGGACTTATCGGAGCGGATCAAGTCGCTCAAGGGCGTCGTTTGCAGCGCGGAGGTCAAAGGGACCAACGCATCGCCGGTCGCGATCTGCAGCGCATCGACCGCCACTTTGACATTCTTCACGTCCTCACCGACGACCGGCAGGACCTGGATGAAATCCCAGAGCGGATCGTCCAGCATCTCCTGGATGTCCGCAGACGCATTCTTCGCGTCCAATGCGGCGTTGACGGCGCCATCGTAATCCTTGTTCTTGATATCGGCCATGACCTCGTTGATGTCCGTCATGGCCACACCGGCCTTGGCCTTCAGCTCGTTCGCCTGCCCCATGGCCGCATATGCCACGCTACCACCCGCAATGCCCAGCACCACGATCACAGCCACCACCACGATGGCTATCTTCTTCGCACGACCGAATCCACGCTTCCTCTTGCCCTTTTCCGGCATCACGGGCACGCGCCCCTTCTCGAACCCTCGCCGAGGCGACGACGATGGGGGCGTAGACGAGATGACCGGGACGAACTCCTGATCGAACACTACGGTCTCGTCATCCCATTCGAGAGGTTGCTGCGAGACGGCTGTCTGGTCGGAATATGCGCTCGATGCCCGCGAAGCGCTGCTCTTCCGTAGGGTGTGCTTGGTCGTTCGCGATCGCGCGTCGCGCTTGGTGGGACCCGATGCAGATTTGCCCGCATCCTGATCCAGGGCGACCCGATGTCCTGCCGCCACCGCACGCCCACGCGCCGAAGATACCTTCGCGTTATCGGCTGCAGTTGACTTCTTGTGCTCCTTGCTTGAGCTGGAAGCCCCTTTGGAGGCGTTCTGCCTTCTAGCCCGAGGGTTATTCGACATGCCATCTCCTTATTCGAGTGAACGTATAAGTTACCATTTCTTGACGGATTTATACAGGGCCGCACGGCTTCCACCAGCCGATCTGCTGATGACTGGACGGCAAGGTTCGGGCTTGACCTCCGCGTCATCGCTTTAGCGCGCTATCATTGGCGGTGTGCCGATGCGTATCCGAGCAAGGAAGGACACAACGTTCATGGGAGCCTTCGCTGACCGCGTGTTCGCGGTCGTCAAGCAGATACCGCCAGGGAAGGTGGCCACCTACGGCCAGATCGCCCGCATCATCGGCGCGCCGCGTTCGGCTCGCTATGTTGGCTATGCTCTTCGGGCGAATTCCGAACCCGGCACCGATCCCACGTCCATCCCCTGCCACCGCGTTGTGTTCAAAGACGGGCGCATGGCAACAGGGTTCGCATTCGGTGGCCCCAACGCACAGCAGGAGATGCTGGAAGAGGAAGGTGTCATCTTCGATGATGAAGGACGCGTCTGCATGAGCGAGTGCCAATGGAACGGGCAAGGTGTGCGCCCCGCAGTAGACGGTTCGTTGCCTCTGGTTCCTCCCGCCGACTTCGATTGGGAAGCCGAACTGGCAGAAACGCCCCTGCACGACTGCGACGCTTGCAAGCGCCCGCGCAAGGACTGCCGGAAGAAAGATGTTCGATATGAAGGATAAAGGCAGCAAGACGAACGCTGTGCGCGCGCTCGATGCGGTGGGTGCAACCTTCACATTCCGCTCGTTCGAATGCGATGGCGTACCCAGCGGCCTTGAGGTGGCAAAAGCGCTGGGGCTCGATGCTGATCGCGTATTCAAGACACTGGTCACAGAAGGGAAATCGGGCCACTACTATGTTTTCATGGTACCGG
>CASTMW010000144.1 GCA_949450265.1 uncultured Eggerthellaceae bacterium
CGAAGCAGATGTCCATATCATCCTTTGCTTCGCCGAGCGGTGCATGGAACGGCTGGCGGATCAGATAGGTGTGGCTCGTCGGATACCCATGCCCCGAGTGCGCCCACTCCACACGGTCCACTTCGTTGGGATGCGCAGCCGGCAGTATGATGTCGGCCAGCTCGCCCGACGGGGTCATGAAGATATCCACATTCACGAAGAAATCGAGATTCTTCAAGCCTTCGATGATCTCCTTGCCATCCTCGATGGACAGGATAGGTTCGCTCGTCTGCTGCCAATAGCCATGGATCTGGAAGGGGTCCCCTTGTGCCATGGCCTTGGCGGTTACCGCGCCGAAACCGCCTTGCTGACCGTAGATGACCTGGCCACCGGAGTTCTGCGTGACCTCGCGCAGTTCGCCCGTGGC
This sequence comes from uncultured Eggerthellaceae bacterium, assembly GCA_949450265.1. GTDB lineage: Bacteria > Actinomycetota > Coriobacteriia > Coriobacteriales > Eggerthellaceae > Adlercreutzia_A. The sequence goes on from CASTMW010000144.1 coordinate 407, forward strand.
ATCGTCGGCTTGCAAGATGGGCTGATATCCGGTGTTCTGGCACACGGAGAGTTTCTTGATGTTCATGGCCGTCTGCTTGCGGCGTGCACCCATACGGCCTTCCTTGTTCGGCACCACGTCGAACATGAAGGAGTCGTAACCAGTGGCAGGTTCGCGTCCGATATTCTGACCACCCTTCGTGTCGAAGTTACCCGCCAGCGCCATCATGATGGTGAACGCCTGTGAGATGCCGGACGTGTTGATGGAGAACTCTACCTTCTGGCCGCGCGTGAAGCATGCGTGCGGGCTGGCATCGATATAGGTATCGATGGCCTTTTGGATGCGCTCGGGATCAAGCTCACAGAACTCGGCAGCGCGCTCGACCGTCCACGGCGTCACATGCTCGATCAGGATATCCCACGACGTACGATAGGTCTTATCGCCGATCTGGCGGCCCTTGCCATCCGGCGTGGTCAGCGCAGGAACAGCATCGGGCACGATATTGCCCGCCTCATCCAGCCACTGGAACGCCTTCGGTCCGCCCACGCCCGCGCTGTTCTGCCAGTCACCCGACCAATAGATCAGCTGATCGTGCGCTTCGTCCCATGCCGGATACAGCTCAACATTGCCGCCTTCGCGCATCATGGACTGGCGCAACTGATAGCCCGTGCCGTTGCCAACTTCATCTTTCTCGTCAATGAAGAATGGTGCGTTGGTGTAATACCGTGCGAAATCGGTCGCACATTTGTCGGAATGCACGATCTCGTTTATGAACGCCAGCACGAGCGCCATGTCGGAACCAGGACGGATCGGCAGCCACTGATCGGCCTTCGACGCCGTGCAAGTGAAGCGCGGATCCACGCAGATGACCTGTGCGCCGCGCTCTTGCGCCCTCTTCACGGTCAGCCAGTCGTAGTACCCGCGGCTGCGCTCCTGGCGACACCAGATCAGGATGCAGTCGGTGTTATTGCCATCCCATCCGGTGTATTGGGTCTCATCGCCATACAAACGCTGGCTGGTGAAGTAGCTTCCTACCCAGCAAAGGTTGCCCACGCCGAAGGTGGCAGTGGAACCCAACTCCAGCCACAGCTTGTTGATAGCCTGGAACTGCAGCATATCGCGACCGGTGCCGTACTGATGCGCGATGGTGTGCCACCCGTACTGCTCGCCTATCTCGGTGAAGCGCTTGGCAGCCTCTTCGTAGGCTTCATCCCACGTGATGCGCTTCCACTGGCCCGAGCCCTTCTCGCCGACGCGCTTTTGCGGGTAGCGCACGCGCGTGGGATTGTAGAGCTCCTGCGGGATGGCGAAAGCACGACCACACAGCGTCCCTTCACTGAACAGATCGGGATTGCCTTCGATCTTCGTAAGACGACCGTCCTCCACGGTGCCGAACAGAGCGCATCGACCGTAGCATTGGCGGCACGCACTGGGGATGACCTGCACATCCTCAGAAGTGCCTGCGGCGTCATCGGCGATCGGTTCGGCAAAAGCCGCATCTGCGGTGCCCAGTACCAGGGCCGATGCCGATGCCACAGCGCTGGCCTTGACGAAGTCGCGGCGACTGAGCTTCAAAGACATGTTCCTCATCCTCTCTCTTCTTCTCGTTATCCTCGCTTGCCAAGTTGTATAGGTAGGTTATTATTAGCTATGCAACTATTGTTGCAGAAATAGTATCATTGGGAACT
>CASTMW010000145.1 GCA_949450265.1 uncultured Eggerthellaceae bacterium
ACCCTGAAAGAGAGGCTAAGGTTCTCTGGAGTCGCAGTTACTTTGAGAAGTTACCTCGATGCTTGGCATAGTAGAATAGGATAAAACGCTTGAAGGAGAACCATGCCACCCATCGAGATCGACGAGACACTGGTCGCCGACGACGACGGCCGCGTGCAGGTCGGCGAGGCCGACACCATCCAGATCAGCCCCGAGGAATCGCGTCGGGTCGGGCTGTACCATACGTTCGACGACGTCAACCGCATCCCGCCCGAAGCCTATGCCGACACCGATGTGAAGCGCGGCCTGCGCAACGCCGATGGCACCGGCGTGGTCGCGGGTATCACCAACATCTCTCAGGTCATCGGCTACGACGTGGTGAATGGCGCAAAAGTGCCCGTCGAAGGATCGCTACGCCTGCGGGGCTACGAGCTAGCCGACCTGCTCGGTACCGCCGGAGCCGAACGACGCTTCGCCTTCGAAGAGGTCTGCTATCTCTTGCTCATGGGAGACCTGCCCACCCGGCATGCGCTTGAAGAATTCATCGGCGTCATCGGCGCACAGCGCGAACTGCCCGACGGATTCACCGCCAATACCCTCATGACAGCCGCGTCGCGAAACATCATGAACGTACTGGCGCAGAGCATCTTGAAGCTGTACGCCTACGACGACCATGCCGAAGAGCGCACTGCCAAGCATGAGATCCATACCGCGCTCTCGCTCTTGAGCCGCCTGCCTCGCATCATGGTACTCTCGTACTACAGCAAGCAGGCTCGCTTCAATCACGGATCCATGATCATGCACCGTTTCATCGAAGGGCAATCCACCGCCGAGACCATCCTGAGCATGCTGCGCCCTGACCGCGCCTTCACGCCCGATGAAGCGCGCATGCTCGACATCATGCTGTGCATCCACGCCGAGCACGGCGGCGGCAACAACTCCACCTTCGCCACGCGCGTGCTCACCAGCGCCGACACCGATCCCTACAGCGCCTATGCGGCGGCCATCGGTGCACTGAAAGGCTACCGTCACGGCGGTGCGAATCATAAGGTGCGCGCGATGCAGGACGAGCTGAAGCGCCAGGTGGCCGATTGGTCCGACGAGGGCCAAGTGGCCGATTATCTGCGCCGCATCGTGGCCAAAGAGGCCTACGATCGCACGGGCTTGGTCTATGGCATGGGGCATGCGGTCTACACGCTGTCCGATCCGCGCGCGACCATCCTGAAAGGGTTCGCGGAACGGCTGGCGAAGGGCACCGAATTCGAAGCCGAGTTCGAGCTGCTGTGCACCATCGAGCGCATGGCGCCCCAGATCGTTGCCGAAGGGCGCGCGGTCAGCAAGACGCTCTGCGCCAATGTGGACATGTACTCAGGATTTGTCTATTCCATGATGGGCATCCCAGAGGACCTCTACACACCACTGTTCGCCTGCGGGCGCATGGCAGGCTGGGCAGCGCATCGCTTCGAAGAGATCGTCAGCGGCAAGCGCATCATACGCCCTGCTTACCAGAGCATGCGCGCCGCACCACGCCCCTACGTGCCCATCGAAGAGAGGAACCATCATGACTGATGCCCCGAAAAGACCTGCCGCGCGGGGTGGCCTGCGTACCTTAACCGCTGATGTCCTAGATGGATTCGAGTTGGGCGACATCACCTGTCGCAGCTGCAGCGGATATGGGAACTGCGGCTACAAGAGCAATCACCTGAACCCCGCTGGCGGCATCGCCAGCATCTGCATGCTGCGCCGCCATCAGATGCGCTGCGACCGCGACGGTGTTCCCTTCGACCCCGACGACATCAGCTAAGACACGAAGATGCAGCCCAAGCCGCACGCAACACGACATCGGCAGAGGATACCGCACTTGACCGGGCTGCATCTCTGAGCTGCTCGACCGATGCGCTCTACGTGAGGTCCGACCACGGCACAACGAATGGATGTATGGATCATCGGAAAAGGTGGCGGAGGCGCAGGGATTCGAACCCCGGGTACCTTTCGGCACGGCAGTTTTCAAGACTGCTGCCTTCAACCGCTCGGCCACGCCTCCGTATCAGACCTGCCAAGGATAACAT
>CASTMW010000146.1 GCA_949450265.1 uncultured Eggerthellaceae bacterium
GGTTCTAAGGCCTCTTGAATAATTGTGCCGGACACACTTTTTGAGACCTAAGCCGCAGGTGACGTGCGCGGGAGCATCATGGAAGACGCTGAAGCTCCTAGGCGCTCAGTGGTCGAACGTCCCCCGATACAAACAAGGCTGCCCGAGGGCAGCCCGTGAATTCCTGGTAGCTCCGACCGGATTCGAACCGGCGACCTCCGCCTTGAGAGGGCGGCGTCCTAAACCGCTAGACGACGGAGCCACGTAATGCGTTCTGCGAAAAATGGCTGGGGTGGAAGGAGTCGAACCCTCACATACGGCACCAGAAACCGCTGTCCTGCCATTAGACGACACCCCAACGACACATCCGCTTAACCGCTTGGTTGAAGCGCGACCCAATATACTAGGGATTGCTCGGCTCCGCGTCAAGGGATTTTAGGAAATCCAACAGCGCTTCTCGCTCGTTGGGCACGCGCTCGTCCATGACGGCCTCCAGCGTCGCGCGAAGCTGCCGTCCCACCTTGGGTCCTGCAGGTACGCCCTGCGCCATCACGTCGCGCCCGTTCACCTGAAGGTCGCGCAAGCTAAAAGCAGCACTATCGGCCAAGACGTTCTCCAGCACCTCTTCCAGCTGGTTGATCACATCGATGCGCTTCGCGCCCTCCGTCGAATGCGCCAAGGTGTCCGCCCGCTTCAAGGCCAGCAGCGCCCGCATCAGCTCCACCCGTCCGTCCAAACGCGCCAACGTGCGCCGCACCGAGCGCGCGGTCGGCTCGATCACATCATCATGGCGCCGCACCAGCAGTTCCACATCGGCGCGGAACGCCTGCGACATCAGCAATCGCTCACACATGGCGCGCGCCAGGCGGGCTCCTATCGCGGCATGGCCATAGAAATGCTCCACGCCATCCGCGTCGAAGAACGCCGCCGCGGGCTTGCCCATGTCATGCGCCAGCGCTGCCCAGCGCACCAGCCGATCGGCGGGGGCGTATTGCACGGTGTATGCCGTATGCTCCAGCACATCGAACGCATGCCATTTCGTTGCCTGCGCGCAGTCCTTCATCGCGACCAGCTCCGGCAGCGCGAATGCTAGCACGTCCACGCACTGCATCAGTGCGTCGTGCACATGCGCACCCAGTAGCAGCGCATCCAGTTCATGGGTCACGCGCTCGGTCGAGACTTCCGTCAGGCGGAACTTGTTCTCCATCATGGCGGTGAAGGTGGCATCAGCAATGGAGAAGCCCAGCTGCGATGCGAAACGGCACGCACGCAGGATGCGCAGCGCGTCCTCGGAGAAGCGCCGCCTTGGATCGCCTACCACACGGATCATCTTCGCTTTGATGTCGTCCAGACCGCCGAACGGGTCCAGTAGCCCTCGCGCAGGATGCCACGCCATGGCATTCATGGTGAAGTCACGCCGTCGCAGATCCTCTTCGATCGAGTTCAAGAACGTGACCTGGTCAGGATGCCTCGCGTCGGTATATGTCCCGTCTGCGCGGAAGGTGGTCACTTCTACCGCATGGGTGCCATCGGGTACGATGGTCAGCGTGCCATGCCTCACGCCGGTCCGATAGGTCGCGAAGCCAGCTTCCTCGCAGATGGCCTGCACGTCCTGCCATCGCGCGGCCGTGGCGATGTCCACGTCGGTGGCGGAGCGCCCCATCACCGCATCGCGCACGAACCCGCCCACGATCCACGATTCTGCCCCCACATCCTCAAGAACGCCGAGCACATCCAGAGCATACGACGGAACCATCTCGTTCGCGGGTATCTTCGGCGTCCCATTCGCTCCGTTCGGAACGAGCGCATCTGGCGCGTCCGGCGCCCCTGCCACCGAAGTCATGCTAGGCGCATCCAGCGACCCTGCCACCGCGGCCATCACAGAGGCATCCGCTGCCTCTCCACTCACATCTGCAAGAAACTCATCCATTCCGTCTTAGATCTCTCTCGGTCGATCCGCGTTGTTCGCGTTCAAGAATAGCATGCTGTTTTGCCTGTATACAGGCGTATTTTGCGTTCGCGGCGAATCACGAAAAAAAATTGTAAAAAAGTT
>CASTMW010000147.1 GCA_949450265.1 uncultured Eggerthellaceae bacterium
AACCCCGATCATCCGTGGCTCGATCTTCCATGCGAAGAGTTCCTGGTCCGTCTGAATGCAGCATACCGGTTGCCCGACACCTTACGGATCGTTCCCACGAAAGCTGGTCTGCTCATGTTCGGTCACGAGCATGAGATCGCGACCGTCTTCCCGGGATATGTGCTGGATTATCGCAAGGAATCGGACGCTGGTGCGACCGAATGTCGCATCGTTTCCAACGATGGACACTGGAGCGGCTGTGTGTTCGACTTCTGGGCGCGCGTGTCGCAGCTTTTGGTCGCGCATGCCGCCGACGCCATCTCACGAGCGCGCGGCGGCTCCCTCACGGTGCGTGATGCTTCTTCGATGAGCCCCACCATGCAAGATGCCACCCGAGAAGGGCTGGCGAACGCTCTTGCGCACGCTGATTACGGGGGCAGGCGCCATGTGGTCATCATCCAACGGCCGGATCGCATCGAATATGCGAATCCAGGGCGCTTGCGCATCAGGAGTGGCACGGTCTTCGAAGGAGGCACCGTGGATCCGCGCAATCCTACGCTCATGAAGATGTTCGCGTTGATCGGTGTTTGCAAGAATGCCGGTACGGGACTTCCCTTGATCCGCCAAGCAATGCGGCGGGCGGGATTTCCTGATCCGATCATCGTGCAGCATGCCGATCCCGATCGGACCATACTCACGCTGCCTGTGGCGGATCGTGGCCATCCTCTTCGCGATGGTCCATCGCCACCGCCCAATGCGACCTATCCTCGATCCGATGCGCGAAGCGAAGAGGGCAACAGCTCGCCTTCCACGCTTGAAGCGCATTGTGCGATCGAGACTGATTCTGTGGCATATCCGGTCGGATCTGTGCACGCCGTACACTCCGATCGGTCCGAGATAGCCTCATCTGCGCCGTATGACGACCTGTTCGCTTCGATGCACGCTCATGGGACGGCGGTATCGTACGCATCGGCGCAAGGCGTGCATCATGCGGCCTCTCCGCGCGATCAGCTAGGAGAGGACGATGCGGCGGTGAACGCTGCGATATCGCGCGCTCCTGATGAGGATTGCCGCTCGGTGCTCGAATTGTTCCGGACCCAGCGCCGTATCAAGCGCTCGGATGTGGAGGACATCCTCGGGATCGGATCGACCAAAGCGAAATCTATTGTGGCAGCGCTCATATCCAATGGGCTAATCACCGCTGAAGGAGGTGGACGCAGCACCTACTACAAGCTCGCGCGCTCGTAGCGCCGAGCATGCGCAGGGGAGCTTGTCGGACGCGAGTTCTCTGAAATTGCGCCTCTACAGACCCGGGCAGGGATGAATAGGGATAGACCCTGCCCTATGAGACGGGACGAACAAATGAATACCAAGAGTAGCAAGCAACGGGTAACGATGCCTTCTGCGATCGTTACGCTCATCTCCATAATCGTGGCGTGCGCGCTCGTATTTTCGCTCACGCCAGCCTATGCTCTATCAGAAGCCTCATCATCTACCGCGCACAGCGCATCCAGCGCCAGTGCCGCCGTGGCTGCGGTGTCGGGCGCACCGGCCGACAAGGCGACCGATGTGACGACCGATACAGAAACCAACACGACGCATAACGAAACGGCTGGTACCGCGAACGACGATGCCAGTGCAGGGAATGCCTTGCAAGGCACAAACGCCGATGCGCAAGCCGATGGCGAGACGGATGCCAACAGCGTGCCGTCTGAGGTAGCCGACGATACTGATGGCGATACCACTGCTATCGACGCTCACAAGGAAGTAAACGCCGACGTCATCACGATCGACTACCTCTTCGATACCGCCTATGCGGGCGTCGCAGTGCCCTTTGTCTTCGCGAAGCCATCGCCGTGGGAGCCGTTCATCGACGCTCAGTCGGCAACGGCTGTCTTCGATGCCATACCGAACGAGCAAGGGCACGGCTGCATAACCATTCCGAAGACCGTGTTCTCGACTGGGGCGCCCATCGACGACCTGGCCGAGTATCAGCTGTACCTGTTGGCCTACAAGAACAACGGTAAACTGGACCATCA
>CASTMW010000148.1 GCA_949450265.1 uncultured Eggerthellaceae bacterium
GCAGGGTGTCATCCCGGCGGTGGGGCGTTGGGCCAAAGAGGGCGATGCGGGTCGCAAGAAGATCACGCAGGTCACGCGGTACCTGACGCTGGGCCTGGGCCTCATCAACGCGGTGGGCTACCTGCTGCTGTTCCAGTCGCCAGCGTACGGCGTCACGTTCAGCTCGGAAGTACCCTATGCGCTGACGGCCGTCATCATCGTGTTCACCCTGGTGGCGGGCACGGCGTTCATCATGTGGATGGGCGAGCTGATCACCCAGCGCGGCATCGGCAACGGCATGTCGCTGATCATCTTCATCAGCATCGTCAGCGGCGTCCCGCCTGCTATTTTCAGCTCCATCAATCTGACGGCTGACCTTGGTATGGGCATCGCCGTGACCATCTTGATCCTTATCGTGGTGCTGGCGTGCATCCCGGTCATCATCTTCATCGAGCGTGCGCAGCGTCGCATTCCCGTGAACTATGCCAAGCGCGTGTCCGGGCGTAAGATGATGGGCGGTCAGAGCACCTACATCCCGTTGAAGGTGAATGCGGCAGGCGTTATTCCCATCATCTTTGCAAGCTGTATCCTGTACCTGCCTGCGCAGCTGGCAGCCATTTTCAACGTGGGATGGCTGACCACGTTCGCTGACTGGTGCTCGACGGGCTGGCTGAACTGGATTCTGACGCTGGTGCTTATCGTGTTCTTCTCGTACTTCTATACCTCCATGGTGTTCAATCCGGAAGAAACGGCTGATAACTTGCGCAAGCAGGGCGGCTTCATCCCAGGTGTGCGTCCGGGGTCGGCCACAGTCACCTACATCAAGAACACGCTGCGGCGCATCACGCTGCCGGGTGGCATCTTCATCGCGCTGATCGCAGTGGTGCCCACCATCATCTTCTTCTTCACGAACAACCAGCTGATTCAGTCGTTCGGTGGCACGTCCATCCTGATCATGATCGGCGTGGCGCTCGATACGATGAGCAAGGTGGAGAGCCAGCTGAAGATGCACAACTACGAAGGATTCTTCAAATAACAAGGTTCCGTGCGCCTAGCGGCGCCCGGAACCCCTTGACGCTGCGAAGGCCGTCGAGCACCTCATCTTCGCATTCAAAGCCCACGCCGCCGCACAAAGGCGTGCGACGCGGGCTTTTCAAGCGAATCCGAGGCACTGTACAGCCTTCTCGCTTCGTTACGAACGACCGGTAGCACGAAAGGATTTTGCAATGAACATAGTGCTTTTAGGGGCGCCAGGTGCGGGCAAGGGCACGCAGGCGGCGAAGCTGGTCGAGCAGGAGGGGCTCTGCCATATCTCGACAGGCGACATCCTGCGTCAGGCCGTGAAGGACCAGACCGAGCTGGGCATGAAGGCGAAAGCGTTCATGGACGCAGGCGATCTGGTGCCCGACGAGCTGATCATCGACCTGATGCGCGAGCGCATCCAGCAGCCCGATACTGCCAAGGGCGTCATCTTGGATGGGTTCCCGCGCACCACCACGCAGGCGGTGGCGCTGGACACCATGCTGTCCGATCTGGGGCGTCCGCTGGATGCAGCGCTCTTGATCGATGTTGATCCTGAGGTGATCGTGGGTCGTTTGACCAGCCGTCGCATGTGTCGCGACTGCGGCGCCATCGGCACGGTGGCCGACGGGGATGTGTGCGCGAAGTGCGGTGGTGAGATGTATCAGCGCGACGACGATAATGAGGCCACGGTGCGCAATCGTCTGGAGGTCTACGAGAAGTCCACCAGTCCGCTGATCGACTACTATCGCGGGTGCGATCTGCTGGTCAGCATCGACGGCGACCGCGACCCCGAGGTCGTGTATGCCGATGTGAAGGCGGCGCTGGAGCTGTAGAGCCGCTCGCGTCGGTCGACGTGAAGGCAGTGCCGATCGGTGAGGCCGTCGTGCAGTTCGATATGAAAACACTGACGGACCGACACAACTGCTCGACCACATGGTTTTGAATAGAGGGAAGCCACAATGAACTAGACCCCAAAAGTGGGACGGTTAAATAAAGTTCT
>CASTMW010000149.1 GCA_949450265.1 uncultured Eggerthellaceae bacterium
AGAGGCTAAGGTTCTCTGGAGTCGCAGTTACTTTGAGAAGTTACCATTTGAGGGAGCGATGGGCGGCGCGCGAAATGCCGTCTTTTCAAGGCCCTGATGTGGCACAACCCTCAGACAATCCTGCGACGCAAAAGAGTTCGTCTTGATCATCTTGTCCCCCATTCATCCAAGATCAGCAGATCGGTATTGCGATCCGCGCATCTCAGACCAGAAACAGCTCTTCCTTTCGAAGCGACAGAGATAGCGTGGCCTGGCCGCCGTATACTGCGCAATGTCGCTGATACTCTTTTGCGTGTGCATGAATTCGACACCTGCCGCAACCTGTCGTTGGTGCACGGGCAAAGCTGCACCGCAGCGCACACCGAACCAAGATGTAACCACACCGCCGAACGGTTCCCCGACAAACACACCGGCCACTCCTTCCCGCTACAATACAATGGGAGGGGGATGGATATGGAACTGGCCTTGAGCCGCTTACGGGGATTGCGAAGCGCACCATGCGTGCTAGCCATCGCAGGGCTGGCGCTCTATTGGCCGATGTTCCGTCGTCCTTTCCTTGGGAGCATCTTCACGCATGCTGCACCCGAACTGTACGGCGCACTGTTTTTCTTCCAGGTCATTGCTATCGTCGTAGGCTTCATGCTGGCCATGGCACCAGAAATGTTCGCCAAATTGTCCGAGCGCAGCACGATCACACCAACGATCTGCAGTATCTTGATGTTCGTCAGCGCGCTTTACATCCAAACAGCGGGCGACCATTGCGTCGCAGGGCTGCTTGCGCTGAGCACGCTGCTATTAGCTGTGGGCTTTGCGGGCATTGGGCTGCAATGCGCAACGGTCTGCCAGCACCTAGGCCCTGACGCTCCCTCTGCGTTGATGATCTCGTTCCTTGTCAGCTTCCTGATCGGCACGGTGGAATTGGCCCCTGAAGGCGTTCGTTGGGCATCAACACTGCTGCCCTTGTTCTGCGTTATGTGCCTTCTGCTCGCTCAGCGCGGATTCCACATCGAAGGCACCACCAACAGCAGTACCGACACTAACAGCACCAACAGCACTTATAGCAATAGCGCCTCTAGCGCCAACCCTGCGACGACCGATGCCGCCACGACGCACGAAACCAACAGTTTCCAAGATCGCTGGACACGCGTGCTGGGTCCGTACGGCATCGCGCTCATGGTGGTGACCATGCTGGCTGGAGTGTTCACCCGTAGCAGTTGGCTCTTCCATGCGGTCGGCTACAATCCCAGCCTCCGCGGATTGATGACATACCTTTGCTCGGTCGCACTAGCCGTCATCATGCTGGTCATCTTCCGGCGCGCGAAGAGTATACGCGCCGCCTTCCTCAGTTGCCTTGCCTTGCTGCTGTGCGCAGTGCTAGCCGGTGTCATCGCGTGCGCCATCACCGAAGGACAGATCGGTGGTCGCTTGGTCACCTCAGCATACACGTGCGTGCAGTTCTGCTTGTGGACATTCTTGGTGCTGCGATCGGTCTCGCGAGTCGAACTGACTTCGTCAGTCGGATTCTTCCTCTGCATCGACCAGACCTGCTGCCTACTGATGAACTACTGCATCCCGGGCATTCTGGGAATCAACACCGAATCAGCATCCGGCCTTATGATGCCGCTTGGGCTTGCGGGCACCTCGGCGATCTCCGTTGCCGCCATCGCTATCGTGGCGGGGGCGTTCGTGCGGCTGTCGGCAACGAACCGATTCGTGCAACCTGCATCCACAATGCCGCAAGATGGGGTTGAAGATAGCACTCATGCAGACGTCGGGCGCTTCGATCCTGCCAGCGTAGCGGCACGCTTTGACCTTACCCACCGCGAGGCCGAGGTGGCCATCTGCCTTGCCCAAGGCAATAGCGTGAAGCGCACAGCCTAAAAACTCTACATCGCGCCGAGCACTGTCCAGAGTTTCTCGAAATCGATCTACCGCAAAATGGGCATCCATTCCAAA
>CASTMW010000150.1 GCA_949450265.1 uncultured Eggerthellaceae bacterium
AGAGCAAGATGCAAGGATGCATCCTCTACCTTGGCCAGCGGTCGATCAGTGAGCCATCTGCGTCCTCGGGGGTAGCAAGTCGCACTTGATACGAGATTCCATCGCGCGGCTGGTTTCGTTTCTTCGACGTTAAATCAGCCGATGTGTGCCGAACGTGTGCCCAAACAAGCTATGATGGAAAGCGCAAGACGCGGGGCTTGAGCTTAAGTCAACAGGCAGTCAGCAGATCATTGGCCTGCTGCGGCGGATAAGGGAAAGTATCCGCCAATGATCCGTAGATTGGTTGTTTGACAAGCCCCGGCTATAACCGAATAGAGTCAAAGGGGAGACTATGTCAGACAATGCTGGTGCTTCGGCAGCACCAATGCCCACGCCTACGCCCGCACCGGTCGCCGATGGGGCGGTGGTGCGCCGTGTGGCCATCTCGTCGTTCATGGGTAACTTCATCGAATGGTTCGACTACGCGTCCTATTCCTATTTCGCCACCATCATCGCAGCGGTGTTCTTCACCAGCGAAGATCCGACCGCAGCACTGATCAGTACGTTCGCTGTGTTCGCGGTGTCGTTCGTCATGCGTCCGATCGGCGCGCTGTTCTGGGGCAGCATGGGCGACAAGCGCGGGCGCAAATGGGCGCTCTCGGTCAGTATCTTCCTGATGTCGGGCGCCACGTTCCTGATCGGGTGTCTGCCCAGCTATGCCATGATCGGCCTGGGCGCGCCGCTCCTGCTGTTGTTGCTGCGCATGATCCAAGGCTTCAGTGCGGCGGGCGAGTATGCGGGTGCGGCTACGTTCCTCTCCGAGTTCGCCCCGCGCGACAAGCGCGGCCTGTATTGCAGCTTGGTGCCCGCATCCACGGCGGTGGGCTTGCTGGTGGGTTCTACGCTGGCCACGCTGATGACCATCTTCATGGCGGAAGCCGACGTGCTGGCGTGGGGCTGGCGCATCCCATTCCTGCTGGCGGGCCCGTTGGGGCTGGTGGCGCACTACATCCGCACGAAGCTGGAGGATTCGCCCACCTATCTTGAGATGCAGGACGAGCTGGCCTCCAAGCAGGGCGAGGTGCAGCATCCGGTGCGCGACCTGTGCAAGCACCATCTGCGCGAGCTGCTGGTGTCGTTCGGCGCGTGCATGCTGAATGCCGTGGGCTTCTACGCCGTGCTGACCTATCTGCCCACCTACCTGGAAACGGCCGTGGGCATGCCTGCCGACGAATCGCAGCTGGCCACCACCATATCGCTGGTGGTGTACGTGGCGTTCATCTTCATATCGGGCAAGATATCCGACCGTTTCGGTCGCAAGAAGATGCTGATCACCGCCTGCGTGCTGTTCATCGTGCTGACGGTGCCGGCGTTCATGCTGCTGAATACGGCGCAGTTCGGTCTGGTGCTGATCGTGGAGCTGGTCATGTGCTTCGTGCTGACCATCAACGACGGCACGCTGTCCAGCTATCTGACCGAGACGTTCCCCACGGACGTGCGCTACACCGGCTTCGCGCTCAGCTTCAATCTGGCGAACGCCATCTTCGGTGGCACGGCAGCCATGATCGGCACCGCGCTGATCGCTGCGACGGGCTCTACGCTGGCGCCCGCCTGGTACATGGTGGTGGTGTCGGTGGTGGCGCTGGTGGCCATGATCCTGTCGCACGAGAACAGCGACAAGGCCTTGGATCAGATCGGGAAGACCGAGCAAGGATAACTACAGCGCGGAAGGAAAAGGGCGGGGCCGTGTGTTCTCGCCAGCGTATCTGAACACCAACATCTAAGCGCGCAGCGCGCTAATATATGAATGAAGTAGCGAAGCGCATGAAAAAAAGGAGCCCTGCTGAACTGAACCCCGATAGTGGGACTGGAAACAAAAGTTTCCAGTCCCACTTGCTT
>CASTMW010000151.1 GCA_949450265.1 uncultured Eggerthellaceae bacterium
AAATCCTTCAGGATCATGGAATAGTTCTTGTTAAGCTGCACGCCCAGCGCATCGAGGGCACTGCGGCGGGTTGTCGGCGACCCTTTCATCAGGTCAAGGTCGTCAGGGGTGAATGTGACCGATGGCACGATACCGCGCATATCCATCACGCGCTTCGCTTTCCCGTTCAGCGAGTAGGTGCGACTGTTCTTGCTCAGGGCAAGCGCTAATTCAAGATGGCGATTCCCGTCCGTTACTTCTATGTGGCCGCGGCCGCCGTCCGCTCCCGAGCGGATGATGTCTGCCGATCGGGCATGGCGAAAACTCTGGCCTGCCGTGAGCAGCTGCACCATTTCCACGATGTTGGTCTTACCGATCGCATTCGGCCCAACGAATATGGTCAACCGCCCTGTGATGTTCAGGTCGGTGCGCGAGTAATTACGCACATTCCTCAGATGTATGCCAGCGATCCTCAGCATGCGCCATCATATGAAGTGCGGTCGGATGCGATGGCTACCATGCACGCCACCTCGTTCGCACGGAACGCTTTCATGATGGCTGTCTTTCGCCGTGCTGCCTGCAACTGCGGAGTTCAAGACGCCCTATGGCGCAAGCGTTGATCACAAACGCACCGGCATGATCAGATAGAGGTAGTTCTCCGGTTCTGCGGCGCGCAGGATGCCCGGCTTCATCTCGGACTGCACCTCAAGGCTGACTGTTTCGCCACTGATAGCTGCCAGCCCGTCCAGCACATATAGACTGTTGAAGGCGATCTGCGCGTCTTCGCCTTCGATCGTGCACGGCAGCGTTTCTTGCGCCGTACCCACATCAGGGCTGTTCACAGTGATCTGCGTCGTTTGCGATGCAGCATTCAAGTCGAAGCGCATGGGCGCGGTGGAACTGGACAGCAAGCTGCCGCGTTTCACACTGGCAGCCAGCGCGGTAACATCCATCTCTGCGCGGCTCGAATAGCTTTCGGGAAGCAACTGCTTGTAGTTCGGGTAGTTGCCTTCGATGCGGCGATTGATGAAGACGACCGGGCCGCAGGTGGCAACGATCTGATTTTCCGCCATGGCCAAGCGCACCGCGTCCTCAGTCTTCGGCAGGCTGGCTATCTCGTTCATGAATGAACCTAAGATGACCGCTTCGAAATCCTCGGCCACCACTTCGGGTATCGGTTTTTCGCAGATAGCCAGGCGATATGAGTCGGTAGCCACCATGCGCAGCACGCCTTCTTCCAGCGTGATAAGGATGCCGGTCAGGATGGCGCGACTCTCATCGCGTGAGACAACGCGAGCAACGCGCTTCACCATGTCGGCGAAGGCCGGGAACGGGATCTCCACTGTTTGGTCTGTTTCAACGTGCGGGAACCCAGGGAAATCCTCCGCGTTCAGTGTGCGTACACTGAACGACGAGGTATCGCAGGTGATATGCGCTTCCCCTTCGGCGGCCTGCACGGTGACGGCGGCATCGGCAAGGCTCTTCACAATGTCGTTGAACAGCTTGCCGGGCACCACCGTACGACCCGGTTCATCGACCAGCGCCGCTACGGTGTATTGCACGGAATACTCAAGATCGGTCGCTTGGAGCACCACTTCATCGCCGCGCGCATCCAGTAAGATGCCCGAGAGCACCGGCAACGTTGATCGGGTGGAAACGCCTTTTAAAACAACATTGAGCGCGGTTTGCAGTTCGGTCTTGTTTATCGTGAATCTCATGAGGCTCCCTTTTTCGATAGTTGACCGCCATTATAGCGTGCGGAGCCCCTCGCGAAGAGCAGCGCTTAGTTATTAAGTAAGGAGAACACGCAGGAATAAGGAGAATACATGAGCGTATGAAAGACGCGCGAGTTTAAGAAATGTAAAGATATGAAAATTG
>CASTMW010000152.1 GCA_949450265.1 uncultured Eggerthellaceae bacterium
CGAATACCATCTCACCGACAGTTGCAAAAGCAAGTACGGTGGCCCATAGAGCCATGCTCATCAGCCTCCTGTTCAGCGCCATCAAGAAGCGGGGTGAGGAGCGATGACGTCGAAGATTCTGCGCGCTCTCGTGTACGTGGGAGCCATCCTCACGGCTCTGGTCCTGGCGGGGATCGTGGGATACATCCTTATAAACGGCATCCCTCATCTCAAGCCCTCCCTGTTCGAGTGGACCTACACTTCCGAGAACGTCTCGCTCATGCCCGCTCTCATCGATACCATCCTGATGGCCCTGCTTGCTTTGGCGCTATCTGTGCCGACGGGCGTTGGCGCGGCAATCTATCTGGTGGAGTACGCGCGCTCATCGAGCCGCTTCGTGAGGGCGGTCCGCATGACAGCAGAGACGCTCCAGGGCGTCCCCTCAATCATCTACGGTCTGTTCGGCTTGCTCTTCTTCACGACCATGCTCGGATGGGGGCTTTCCCTCATTTCCGGCGCATGCACGCTCGCCATCATGGTGCTCCCCGTCGTGATGCGCACTACCGAAGAGGCGCTTCTCGCTGTCCCCGAATCCCACAAGCAAGGCGGCTTCGCATTGGGGGCGGGCCATGTCAGGACGATCTTTCGCTGTGTGCTGCCAAGCGCGCTTCCTGGCATCGTGGGCGGCGTGCTGCTTGCCCTTGGCCGCTGCGTTGGAGAGGTGGCCGCGCTCCTCTTCACCGCTGGCACCGTGGCGCAGATCCCCGATTTCGGTGGACAGGGCATCTTCGCAATCTTCGATTCGTGCAGGACGCTTGCCGTCCACATGTACGTGCTCGCAAGCGAGGGCCTTCACATGGACGAGACCTATGCAACAGCCGTCGTGCTCCTGATCCTCATCGTGATTCTGAACATGGGAGCGAACTTCGCGGCAAAGAGACTTAAGAGAGGAATGTAGATGATGGACGCAGTCACAGCACCCGAAAAGAGAATCATGGAACCTGAGAAGGAGCAAGGCATGCAGAGCGGCCGAGCGGAAGCCGCCGCCGCTGAAGCGAAGATGGGCGTTGAGGGACTCGACCTTTACTACGGAGAGTTCCATGCTCTCAAAGACGTCACGCTCGATTTTCCGAAGAACGAGGTGACGGCCCTGATCGGGCCTTCGGGCTGCGGCAAGTCGACGTTGCTCAAGACCTTGAACCGGATGAATGACCTGGTGGACGGCTGCCGCGTGGACGGGTGCGTCTCCTTGGATGGCGATGACATCTATGGTGGCCTGCCGGTCAATGACCTCCGCCGCCGCGTGGGCATGGTATTCCAGCAGCCCAATCCCTTCCCCATGAGTATCTACGACAACATCGCCTTCGGCCCGCGTACTCACGGGATCAAGGGCAAAGAAGAGCTCGACGTGATTGTGGAACAGTCGCTCCGTGATGCCGCCATCTGGGATGAGGTCAAGGATCGCCTGAAGAAGAGTGCCCTTGGGCTCTCGGGTGGCCAGCAGCAGCGCCTGTGTATCGCACGTGCGCTTGCCGTTCAGCCTGAAGTGTTGCTGCTTGACGAGTCCACGAGCGCACTCGACCCGATATCCACGGCGAAGATCGAGGATCTGGTCACCGAGCTCGCATCGAAATACACTGTGATCATGGTCACGCACAATATGCTGCAAGCCATTCGCGTATCTACCAAGACCGCGTTCTTTCTCCTAGGGGAGATGGTTGAGGCAGGTGACACGGATGCGTTGTTCACGCATCCGAAAGACAGCCGAACAGCCGACTATGTGTCAGGTCGCTTCGGCTAAGCAGAGCGAAATAGCGGCACTCCAGGCGATGACGCTTGTGATGATGTCAGATTGCAGATTCG
>CASTMW010000153.1 GCA_949450265.1 uncultured Eggerthellaceae bacterium
CACGCCCATCACGGCGAACGCGATGATGCCTGCGAACATCCGCGCATATTCCAGAAGCGACCAGGAGTGCATGATGAAATATCCAAGGCCGGTGCTGCCTGCCATGGATTCGGCGATGAACAGGATGGCTACCGCCGTTCCCGTGGTGATGCGCAACGCCGTGAACAGCGACGGCAGCGACGCAGGCACGATCAGATGTGCGAAGGTGCTCATGCGGCCAGCGCCCAGGCTGCGCATGGATTCCACGGCTGTTTCCGGAATGGCGCGGGCAGCATCGCGCATGGTCACTACCATCTGAAAGAACACGGCAATGGCGATGAGCGTCACCTTCGCTTCGCCCCCGATGCCCAGCAGCACGAACAGGATGGGCAGCAGTACGATCTTGGGAAGGGGATACAGGATATAGAGCGCCGGTCCTAACACGCGGTCGGCACGCCGCGAGCGCCCCAGCGCCAATCCGATGGGCGCCCCGATCAGCGTGCCGATCAGCATGGCCAGCAGGATGCGCTCCAAGCTCAACCAGAACTCCGGCATGATGGCGCCGAATTGGTCTATTAGCACGGGCACGGTGGCGGCCGGGGTGGGCAGCGCCGGGGACGCCACGATGGCCGCCAGCGCCCACCACGCGGCGATGACCAGCAGCGTTCCCCAGATGTATCCGACCGCCTTGCCCATGATGTGCTGCGCCTAGAGGCTCATAGCTCCCGTCGCTGCATCATAGGAGATATCCCCGCCGTATCCACGCGTCTTCATCCAGTCGAGCACGGGCTGCACCATAGAATCGCTCGGATGCGCCAGCGTTCCGTTCGACAGCGCACGTGGGTAGCTGCTGATGGGGTAGCTCTCAGCAATGGTCTCGTTCAGATTGGCGTTGGTCACCAGGATGTCGTGGTACGCATCCGGGTCGTCGGCCAGCAGCTTTACCGCACCATCCCAGATCTCGGCCACATCCAGCACGGCCTGCTCGTTCTGAGCAGCCCATTCGGCACGCGCCACCATAACGGATTGGGAGATGTTGCTGCCCTGCGAGTCGTCGGCGATCACCTTCATGCCGTTCGCCTCGCCCAGCGCCAGCAGCGGCGCGGGCAGTGCAGCGCCCATCAGCTGGCCTGAAGCCACCAAGCTGTAGCGTTCGGGCAGGCTTGCCACCTCTTCGGAGGGTATCGTCACGCCCGCCTCGGCGCACAGCATATTGAAGACGTATTCCGGCACCGTATTGGCGCCTACGCCCACGCCGTGTACATCGGCTGTGGCCGAATCAGCTGCGTAGACCGCCATCTCTTGCAATGTGTCGTATGGTGCATTGGCTGGTGCTAGTATGCCGAAGATGCCCTGATCGGCCGTTTCGCCCAACGTTACCCATTCCAGATCAACCGCGGTGCCGCTCTCGGTCAGCTTTGCTGCACGCATGATGTCGGTCATGGCCATGTCCACTTCTCCTGCGGTGATGGCAGCGGAGAGCGCTTGGGCTGAATCGAAAGGAACGACCTCAACAGTGGTGCCGTCGGCAGCGGCCATGGTTCCGTCTTGCGCTACCCAAAGCGGCAAGATGTCCTCGGTGGGCATGGTCCCTACGCGGACCACAACGGTTTCTTCGGTGGCATCCCCCGCATCTTCGGCCGGGGTAGAGCATCCTGCCAACGCAAGGGTCATCAGCGCCGTGCAGGCCGTAGCAGCCATCGCCTTCAAGGCCTTGTTCCTCATGGTACCTCCTGATCGTGTGGTCATGGCGCGTCTGCTATCAAGCGCAGCCGTGCGCGTTGTATCATTCAGGGAACAGATTCTATCTGAAAGGAGCACGCGCTATGACGAGATCGAAGGTC
>CASTMW010000154.1 GCA_949450265.1 uncultured Eggerthellaceae bacterium
CACTGAATACAGGCGGTGAATAATCCAAGAGAGCACACTTTTTGAAACATAACCCTTATCGGACATAATCCCGGACCATTCTGGCACGTGATGGACCTGACCGCCGGCGATGCCATCACCGTGACCGATAGCGCAGGCGCAAGCCGCACCTATCACGTAGTGGATGTATTCACGGTGCCCGATAGCACCTATTGGGAAGAGATCCAGAGCCGCGTGACCGGCTATGGCGAATCGGTGGTGCTGCAGACCTGCTGCGGCGATAACGCCAACTATCGCATCGTGGTGGCCGATTAGAGCTGCGTGCGGCAGCGCTGGCCGATCAAGGGATCATGCCAGGGTGCTAGCCGATCAAGAAGATGCCATGGTGCAGGCGTAAGCCCCAGGCTCACCCATCAATAGAACGTCTCGGTAAGCCACGGGCCGTATTCGCCAGTCCACATGCCGCCCAGGTTCGCGAACACCGCCGCCCAGTCGATCTCCACGCCGAAGAGCAGCTCAAGGTAGTGCTTGGAATCCATGCCGCGCTCGGGCGCGTTCAGGTTAGCCTGCGCCAGCGTGTAGGTGCATGTGGGGCACATGGTGATAACCGTTTGCGTGGATGTGGCGCGCGCTTCCTTCATCACCTGCCACACCCGGTCGTCGGTGATCTGCGGATCGTAGGATGCTACCGCGCCGCCCGCGCCGCAACACAGCGTATCGCGCTTGCAGTGCTCCATTTCCACCTGGCGCGCGCCCGGCGCGTAGCGCCGCACCAGTTCGCGAATAGGCCGACCGTTGCTGCCGGTCAACCGGTCGTGGCACGAATCGAAGAACGTGACCGATTCGCGCGGCAGCGGCGAGAAGCCCACCGCCTGGCCCGCGGCCTCGCGCGCCTTCGCCAGCTCCAACATCAGCTCGGGCAGCGGCACGATCTGGATGTCGGCGGGCATGTCGTCGGCAAATTCGTCGGCGCACCCCGGGCACACCGTGACCATGCGCGTGATACCCGCTTGCTGCATCTGCTGGATGAACCCTTGCCGCAGCGCCGCCGCACGATCGAACATCCCCGCGCTCATCAGCGGGCTGCCGCAGCAACCATCCGACAGCGCCCACTTCACTCCGCTCTCGCTCAGCCAATCGCCCACCGCACGCGTGACCTCGGGTGCATAGCTGACCAAGCTGCACCCCGGGAAGAACAGCGTGTCCACCAGACCCGGGCCCGCCTCGGCCGCTGCCGCCAGCGATACGTATTCCGGATAGGCCACCGCGTGGATGGCGCGATACGCGCTGAAGATGTGCCATTCATTGTCCACCATGACCAGCTTCGAATCATCGATGGGCATGTAGCCCACGCGCATGAACAGTTCGCGCCACACGCGCATATCCTCGGGTGCCAACACATGATGCGCGCAGGCCGCCGTACAATGACCACAGAAGCAGCATTGACGCAGCGCATGGTAGAGCTCAGGCCGCTCGTTCATCAGTTCGATCACTGCGGGCACTTGCTGGTCTTCAGGCAGCGCCATCACCGCATCGTAGGCCGCCGCGATGGTGCCGATGTCCAAGCCCGGCCCTTCCAGCACTTGGCAGCGCCGCGTGCACTTCCCACAATGACTGCACGTCATCTGCCGCGCCGCGAACGACACGATGGCATCCATCTTCGTGCTGTGGATATCAGGACTTGCCTCGTACGCTGCCACGAAATCGCGAACCGACATGCCGCCTCCTTACATCGCCATGCGGCCGAGCTCGTTTTCACCCGACGCATCGGCGCAACGTCGCTCGTTCGA
>CASTMW010000155.1 GCA_949450265.1 uncultured Eggerthellaceae bacterium
CGCGAACGGTTTGAACTGCTTGGCTCGGTCGGGGTGCGGCTTTCCCAGGATGGTGCGTTCGGGGACCGTCGATTCGAGCACGGGCAGGCTGCACGGGTCGGAAGGTCGGTCCGATCCGCATTCGTGGCTTGGCGTGCATCCATGCTCCGTCGCACGCTCGTATGGTCCAGACGGCTCGCACAGCTCACGCATGATGGCCTCCCACCTGATGGGCGCGTTCGCGTCCGCGCGCCTTCTCTTTCAACGACGTGCCCCGCATCACTGCGTCCTTGCCGAACTTGCGCTTGATGGCTAACAGCGCCTCCTGCCGCACCCGTTCATCCTGCTCGGCTTCCACATCGGCGAACAGGTCAAGGGTGGCGCACGCTTCCGGCAGCAGATGGCCGAACGCTAGGTTCATGCGCCTGACAGGACGCTGGCGGTCCACGATCTCGCAGAACAGTTCGTCCATGAACGCCATCAGCTTGTCGAAGGAGTTGGTGTGGCCCGCAAGCATGCGGCTAGCATTCGCATGGTTCGGGCCGCCTTCTTCCTTCCCGTAGCCGACATGCAAGCTGGCATGCCCGGCCACGACCTGCTTCTCCACCAAGTCGAGCACCGTATCGTCCACCATTTCGCGCAGGATCATGCGCGCTTCATCGAAAGTGTAGTCGCACGGGAGCACCTGCCCGCTGCCCACCGAGGTGGCTTGCGGTTCGTAGGCGTGTATCTCAGCGATGGTGCACGGCTCCACGCCCCAGGCGTGATCGATCAGGTATTCCGCATTCGCCCCGAACTCCCGATACAGCATGTCAACATTGGCATGCGCCAGTCCGAAGAGGTCTTCGATGCCATGCTTGCGCAGCCGCTCGGCAATGTGGCTGCCTATCTGCCAGATATCAGTGATGGGGCGATGCGGCCAGATCCTTTCGCGGAAGCTGCGCGCATCGAGCACGCCGATGCCATCCTGGGTATGCTTGGCCGTCACGTCCAAGGCCACTTTGGCCAAAAATAGATTGGGTCCGATACCCGCCGTTGCCGTGATGCCCGTTTCGCGCAGCACCTCGTGGCGCAGCATGCCCACCAGTTCCTTGGCTGTCATGCCGCAGAGCGCCAGGTAAGGCGTCAGGTCCATGAAGCATTCATCGATGGAGTACACGTGCAGGTCCTGGGCGCTGATATGGCGCAGGTAGATGCCGACGATGCGGGCGGAGGTCTGCATGTACAGCTTCATACGAGGCCGCGCCTTGATGTAGGAGATACCCTGCGGTATCTGGAAGACACGGCAGCGCCCGGGCACTCCGAGCGCCTTCAACGCTGGCGACACCGCCAAGCAGATGGTCTTCTCCCCGCGGTCGGGATCGGCCACCACCAAGCGCGCTTTCAGCGGATCGAGTCCGCGTTCGGCGCATTCGACGCTGGCATAGAAGCTCTTCAAGTCGATGCAGCAGTATGTTCGCTCGTTCGTACCCATACTCCGATGGTATCATATTATACGAACATATGTACCTTATCTTGCAGGCAGGCTTCCCAAGCTGTTGCACTACCCGGTGCAATTTCTCTTGAAAAGCCTTTCTGACCTCGTAAGATTTGTAAACCGTCTTTCATTGTAACAAGCGCACGGGATGAAAGACGGGAAAAATCGACGCGTTTTCATTTCAGTTCAAAATGCTCATAGGAATGCAAGAACGCCGTCTTCGAGACGGCGTTCGGTTTCATCATATGGAGCGGGCGACGGGACTCGAACCCGCGAAATCCTGGCTTGGGAAGCCAGTGCC
>CASTMW010000156.1 GCA_949450265.1 uncultured Eggerthellaceae bacterium
GGGACGCAGCAGCGGCACGGCCTGACGCTGCATGTTCGAGCCCATGAGGGCGCGGTTCGCGTCGTCGTGCTCAAGGAACGGGATGAGCGAGGTTGCCACCGAGGTCATCTGGCGCGGCGAGACGTCCATGTAGTCCACCTGCGCGGGCGGTACCTCGTCAGGCTCACCGAATTCACCTGCGGCGTTCTTCGTACGGCAGAGGATGCGAGCGCTGGGATGGAACACGCCGTCCTTGTCGCGCGTGCCGAACTCGCGCGTTTCCGGATCGAAGGGGTCGTTGGCCTGCGCGATGACGTAGTTCTCTTCCTCGTCGGCCGTCAGATAATCCACCTCATCGGTCACCTTGCCATCCACCACGCGGCGGTACGGACTCTCGATGAAGCCGAAGGGATTCACGCGCGCATAGGCCGCCAAGCTACCGATCAGGCCGATGTTGGGACCTTCAGGCGTCTCGATGGGGCACATGCGCCCATAGTGGGAGGTGTGCACGTCGCGCACCTCGAAGCCAGCGCGTTCGCGGGACAGGCCGCCCGGGCCGAGCGCCGAGAGGCGGCGCTTATGGGTGATGCCTGCGGCAGGGTTGGTCTGGTCCATGAACTGCGAAAGCTGCGATGAACCGAAGAACTCCTTGATGGCCGCCACGATCGGGCGGATGTTCACCAGACTCTGCGGGGTGATCTCGTCGGGCTCTTGCATGCTCATGCGCTCGCGCACCACGCGCTCCATGCGCGAAAGGCCGATACGGAACTGGTTCTGGATCAACTCGCCTACCGTGCGAATGCGACGGTTGCCGAAGTGGTCAATGTCGTCGGTGGTGTAGCCTTCCACGCCATCGTGCAGCGCGATGATGTAGCGCATCGTACGCACGATGTCCTCTTTGGTGAGCGTGGAGGACTCTTCAACCTCGGGGTCCTCCCCGAGCTTCTTGTCTATCTTGTAGCGACCCACCTTCGCCAGATCGTAGCGCTGCGGGTTGAAGAACAGGCCATCCAGCAGCGTGCGCGCCGAATCGATGGTGGGCGGCTCGCCGGGACGGAAGCGCTTGTACAGCTCGATCAAACTCTCTTCCTTGGTGGTAGCCGGATCGCGCTCTAGCGTGCGACGCAGCATCTCGGAATCACCCAGAAGGTCGATGATCTCTTCGTTGGTCTCAGCCAGACCAAGGGCGCGCACGAGCAACGTGGCCGGCTGCTTGCGCTTGCGGTCGATGCGCACAGAGAGCACATCGCGCTTATCGGTCTCGAATTCGAGCCACGCACCGCGGCTGGGGATGACCTTGGCGTTCGGTGCCGTTGATGATGACCGTGCCACGCGGGGTCATCAGCGGGAAATCGCCCATGAAGACCTTCTGCTCTTCGATGACGCCCGTCTCGCGGTTGATGAAGCGGACGTTCGCGCGCAGGGCAGCCTGGTAGCTGACGTCCTTCTCCTTGCATTCATCCACCGTGTACTTCGGTTCCTCGAACTCATGCTCACCGAATTCCAGCGCCATGTCCTTAGTGCTGTTCTCGATAGGCATGATGTCGTTGAACGCTTGGGTGATACCTTCCGTCTGGAAATGCTTGAAGCTGTCGACCTGGATGCCGATCAGGTTCGGCAGATCCATGACATCTTGGATCTTCGCGAAGCTGCGACGATCCCGATAATTGCTGGTAGCACGCTGTTTCTTTGCCTTGGC
>CASTMW010000157.1 GCA_949450265.1 uncultured Eggerthellaceae bacterium
CGCGGTTAGTCTGGAAGGAATGGCCTGGGGGTCGCGGTTAGTACGAGAAGTTACGCGCTGCCAGCGAATCTGTTGAAATCGTGAAGAGTAGCCTGCAAGGCTTGAATCTGGAAAATCCCACGTGTAATTTTTGAATCGGCTTCGGCCAATAGTATCGGGAAAATACTATGGCACACAAAGCTTCGTAACGGGACAAAGCGCGAAGGCGCACGAAGCGTGCTGAAAAGGGACGGAATATCATGTGTACTACATGTGTACCCAAACGGGTTCTCTTGTGCATGCTCGCCTTCGCGTTGGCGTGCACGCTCAATCCGATCGTACCCTCATACGCTGCAGAACCGAACCAGTCTACGCCTGCGCAGGCGGCCAACGCTGCCACGTCAGCCAGCGCTTCCTCAAGCGCGCAGGCTGTATCCAGCGCCGCTTCCGTTGTTTCGTCGGCTGCCAGCAGTGCATCGCAAGCTGCCGCCGATCAGGCTGACGGCACCACTTCGGCAGACACCGCGCAGCCAACCAACTCCGCCAACGTCGAGCAAACTGGTGCAACCGAAGCGGCTGATCCCAACATCACGCTGAACGCCACGGACGCACCGGTCGAGATCATCTCGGGCCAGGTGGCGCTTGCCACCAGCAACGAAGCGTCCGCGCTGATCCAGCAGAACGGCCTGACCTTCGTGGCAACCGCCGACGGCACGGCCACCATGATCGGCTGGGGCGGCGCGGCTCCCAAAGGCGAACTGCACGTGCCCGCCCAGGTCAACGGCCTGCCCGTGACCACCATCGACTTCCTGGCCGCCGCATCGCTGGCCTTCGAGGACCTGCAAATGAGCGACGCCGCCCGTTGGCTAGCCGAAAGCGACGCCGTGGCCGCTGCCATGCAGGCACCCGATGTCACCCGCCTGACCATCCCGGCCAGCGTCACCTCCATCAACACCGCCAGCTTTGCGGCGTTCCCCGGCCTTGCCTCCATTCAGGTGGCAGCCGACAACACTACCTATTCAAGTTATAACGGCATGCTCTTCGACGAGCAGCTCTCTTACCTCCACCTCGTTCCGGAGGCCATGGAGGGCGTTGCCGTGCTCCCTGCGTCTTTGGCCGCTGTCCCTGCTTGCGTAATCACCCGTTGCACAAAGCTCTTTGGCCTGGACATCCCAACAGGGGGCGCGGCTGACGCAGCCTTCGCCACCCGGAACGGTATCTTGTATGAACGGAATCTGTCACCCTCTGGGACGCCCGATGGCACCCTGACGTTGCTGGCGGCGCCGATGGGAATAGGCGCCAGCGCGATGATAGACGCATCGTGCACGAGCATCGCCGAGGGTGCCTTCTGGGGTAACACGGCCCTGCAGACCATCGTGGTGAAGGGCACGGTGGATGTCATCGCAGCGGGTAGCATTGCGTTGCCAACTGTGGAAGCTGAGGACAATGCGCGCATCAATGCGCCCATGCCACTCAGCGAGGATGGCGATCGATGGGCCTCGCTGCCCGCATTTGGCGAGGAAGTGCCTCGGAATGCTGTAGTTGCGCTGAATGTTCCTGAGGTTGATCGCGCATTCGCAAAAGGCCCATGGGAAGCAGCAGGCTTCACGCACTTTGCCGACCCTGCCACACCGGGGGATACGGCACATGTCGATGGCTTCGCCTTCACGCTTCTGGATGACTTCA
>CASTMW010000158.1 GCA_949450265.1 uncultured Eggerthellaceae bacterium
GCTCCCTCCCGCGAGAGGAGGCACGTTTCAAAGAAAGGAATCGACATGAACAAAAACATGGCAAGAAAAGTACTCACTATCGCTGCTGCGGCGATTCTCACGCTCGGAATGATGAGCGCCTTCGGCTGTTCTTCACCCGAAACCCAATCGGGGAGTCCCAGCGCATCCGAGGCGCAGACGAGCAATCAGATATCGGTGTATTCACGTGAAGATGGTTCGGGCACGCGCGGTGCGTTCATAGAGCTTTTCGGACTTGAGGAGAAGGATGCGGCTGGCAACAAAGTCGACATGACCACGGACGCCGCTGCCATCACCAATTCCACTTCGGTGATGATGGCCTCTGTCGCCAGCGACCCGGACGCCATCGGCTACATCTCCTTGGGCTCGCTCAACGATACTGTCAAGGCCGTCAAGATCGACGGCATCGAGGCAACGGCGCAGAACGTGAAGAGCGGCGACTACAAGGTGTCCAGGCCATTCAACATCGTGTTCGCCGAGAACCTCAGCGCACCGGCACAGGACTTCGTGGACTTCATCATGAGCTCCGATGGTCAGGCGATCATCGAGGATAACGGCTACATAGGCGTTGACGAGAATGCGGCTCCCTTTACCGCTACTGGCGCAAGTGGCAAAGTCGTGATCGCGGGATCCTCCTCGGTCACCCCCATCATGGAGAAGCTCGCCGAAGCGTATAAGGCCGTGAATCCTGACGTAACCGTCGAGGTTCAGCAATCCGACTCCACCACCGGCGTCAACATGGCCATCGAGGGCACGTGCGACATCGGTATGGCATCGCGTGACCTGAAGGATTCGGAGGCTTCATCCGGGGTCAGCGCCACGTCTATCGCCAAGGACGGAATCGCTGTGATCGTCGCCCCCGCATCCATCGTCGACAGCCTCACCAGCGACCAAGTGAAGGCGATCTTTTCCGGCGAAGCGCTCACGTGGGCAGAAGTGATCGGCTAGCTATATGTCGAAGTCTGCAAGGAAAGAAGGCTTTGCGAGGGCGCTGTTCACCCTCGCTGCCGCGATTTCGATCTTGGCAGTTGCCCTGATATGCGTGTTCCTCTTCGCCAACGGGCTTCCGGCGATGTTCCAGATCGGCATCCCCGAGTTCCTGCTGGGCACCACCTGGAAGCCGGGAAGCGACATGTACGGCATCTTTCCCATGATCGTGGGGAGCATCTACGTGACCGCCGGTGCCATTCTCGTTGGTGTCCCGGCGGGCATCCTGACGGCGATATACCTGTCGCGCTTTGCGGGCAGCAGGGTCGCATCCGTTCTGCGGCCGGGCATCGAGCTGCTCGCCGGCATCCCCTCTGTCGTGTATGGCTTCTTCGGGTTGATGGTGCTCGTCCCCTTCATCAGGATGACGATGCCTGGCAGGGGCCTTTCGCTTCTGGCAGCATCCCTGCTGCTGGGGATCATGATCCTTCCCACCATCATCACCGTGGCGAAGAACGCCCTCGATGCCGTTCCGAGAAGCTACTACGAGGGGGCCCTTGCCCTGGGCGCAACCCATGAGCGGGCCGTGTTCCGCATCCTCGTGCCTGCTGCGTTCTCGGGAATCATGGCGGCTGTCGTGCTGGGAGTCGGGCGTGCGATCGGCGAGACCATGGCGGTCGTTATGGTCGCGGGAAACCAGCCCGTCATA
>CASTMW010000159.1 GCA_949450265.1 uncultured Eggerthellaceae bacterium
GTAATTGTACGTGTACAGCAGCGACATCATCTTAAGCTCTGCTGGCGTGCCTTCAGTGCCCAGCGCTTTATCTAGCAGCGCCGCATACACCTTATTATCAGGCGCCGTTGCTATGAGCGCACCCGAATTCGAAAGAATGTCGCGGGCCACATGCGATGCATTCGCCTGCACTGCGCTCACCCAGTATTCACGCTGCACACGATTGTCCAGATTTGCGTCAGCGAAGGCACTGAAATAGTCTAAGTATGCGCTCGCCTGAATATGATCGCTCACGCGCGCGACCGCCGCATTGGCGTCACCCAAACTGTATCCGTAGTATTCGTACGGGACCGAAACGCCGCCCACCGAAAGGCTCTCGCCCGACACCGTGCCGCCCAGAACGGATCGGTCGTCGAAAACGATCT
The DNA here is from genome assembly GCA_949450265.1 of uncultured Eggerthellaceae bacterium. Taxonomy (GTDB): domain Bacteria; phylum Actinomycetota; class Coriobacteriia; order Coriobacteriales; family Eggerthellaceae; genus Adlercreutzia_A. The sequence continues at coordinate 405 of CASTMW010000159.1, forward strand.
TCACGCTGGCGGCGGCCATGTCCCTGTTCGACACCATGGCGCCGCTGGCATCGAAGGCCAGCACTGCGCGAACGACCTTCGTGGCAAGGTCTCCCTGTAGAGCATTCCCTGCCTGGATGACAGCTGATCCATCCAAGAATGGCGACAGCTTCACGATGTTACCGTAGGCGGTGGCGCGGCCCTCCTGATACCCGGACAGGCTGGCAAGCGACGCCAGGAAATCGGGGGTGCTCTCGCCGTTGTCGGAGGTTGCCAGCGGGAACGGCAGCGTCAGTTGGCCGCCGAAGGGCTCGCGCACGGTCACGCTGCTCGCAGTGGTGCTGACAAGCGACGCGAAGAAGCTGGGGGCATGCGCGCTCGTCACGTAGGCCACATAGTTGTCAAGGGCACCGGTCGGCAGCTCTTCAGCAAGTTGTGGGGTACCGTCGAGGATGGTGTAGAGCTCTACCGACGATATATCCTTGTACACCTTGCCGCTCGTGGACGAAACGCTTGGGAGCGCAATGGCCATCTCACTCGAAAATACGCTCAGCCCCTTCTCTGCCGCTTCCGAAGCCACCATCGGACGAACAAAGTTCTCGGCAGCCTGAAGATCCATGTCGGGCACATAGTTCTCGTCAGGGAGCTCGACGACCGAACCCTCCACATCTTCCTCGTAGATGATGGGGACACCATCCTCAGAAAGGTCCACGGTCACCTGAGCAACATCCGCGCCGACCGATACGTCAAGGTTGTACCGCGGCGCGGCGGCGCTGCTCGACGTCTGCTCCGGCTCCTGCGCTCGTACCTGCGCCAGCGCCACCAACGGCGCCGGGAATAACGATGCCGTCAGCACGGCGGCAAGCATAACGGATGTGACCCTCTTGAAAAGAGCTGCTAGCTTCATAAAGACACCGACCCCCATTCAGTATCCCTATAGAGTATGTTTCCCTATGAAAGGTGCTCCCGTTTTGGACGGATTGTATCAAAGCATGCACTGTTTTCCCAGCGCATGCAGCATATCTACGGATTTTTGGATGGGGAATGCGACGCAGCTATCGCGTACCGAAGATGCGATCGCCCGCATCGCCCAGGCCCGGCACGATGTAGGCGTTCTCATTGAGCCCTTCGTCAACCGCCGCCACATAGATGTCCACGTCCGGATGGGCCGCGCGCACCGCTTCCACAACTTGCGGCGCAGCCACCAGATTCACCAGGCGAATATTGGCGCAGCCGCGCTT
>CASTMW010000160.1 GCA_949450265.1 uncultured Eggerthellaceae bacterium
GGCCATCCCGTTCGTCATCTACGGGCTGCGCCATCACTGGGATGGCTCGGTGAAGAAGGTTGACAAGCACTCGAATACCACGACGCATCATCACAGCGGCACCGCCGCGCACCACGCAGCATAAGGCTGCGGAATCTGCGGGATAGCGACCCTCATTTCCGAGCTTCGCTATCCCGTCGATATACAACATCACAAGGACCGCACAACCGTTCGCAGCCTTATTCAAAGGTTGCAGGGAGAAAGGAAGCCCGAAATGACTGACAAAGACGTTAAGCTGGTATCGACCGAACAACTGGCTGAGATGAATGCGCAGACGCAGTATCTTAGCCCGATCTTCGGTTCTTATGCCTCCGATGTGGAAATGCCGGAGGACAAGCTGAATCATGACCCCATCGAGCCGCGCATCGCGAGCGAGGTCATCCGCGAGTATCTGGGCACCGAGGGCAACGCGCACCAGAACCTCTGCACCTTCGTGCAGACCTACATGGAGCCTGAGGCCACCGAGCTGATGAAGGAAACGCTGGACAAGAACGCCATCGACAAGGACGAGTACCCGATGACCGCAGACCTTGAGAACCGCTGCGTGAAGATCATCGAGAACCTGTGGAACGCCGACCAGAACATGGAGCCCATGGGCACCTCCACCGTCGGTTCGTCCGAAGCGTGCATGCTGGGCGGCCTGTCAGCGCTGTTCCGCTGGAAGGCATTGGCGAAGGCAGCGGGCATCGACATCTATTCGTCGCATCGCCCGAACCTGGTCATCACCTCTGGTTACCAGGTATGCTGGGAGAAGTTCTGCCGCTACTGGGACATCGAGATGCGCCTGGTGCCCATGGACGCCGACCATCTGTACATGACTCCAGAAGAGTGCATGAAGTATGTTGACGACCACACCATCTGCGTCGTATGCCTGCTGGGCATCACCTATACGGGGCGCTACGACGACATCAAGGGTATCGACGCTGCGCTGACCGAATACAACAAGACCACGAATATGCCGGTCCGCATCCATGTTGACGCAGCTTCCGGCGGCTTCGTTGCTCCGTTCATCGAGCCCGACCTTGAGCGGGCCTTCCGTTTGAGCAACGTGTGGTCCATCAGCGCCTCCGGCCATAAGTACGGCCTGGTCTATCCTGGCATCGGCTGGATCATCTGGGGCCGCAAGGACGCTCTGCCCGAGGATCTGATCTTCTGGGTCAGCTATCTGGGCGGCCAGGAAGCCACCATGCAGATCAATTTCAGCCGCTCTGCTTCGCAGATCGTGGGCCAGTACTACGTGTTCATGCGTAATGGCTTCGAAGGCTACAAGGAGATCCAGCAGCGCACCATGGACGTGGCGCATCATCTGGTGGACGGCCTGAAGAAGCTGGGCATCTTCATCATGTACGAGGAAGCCACCGAGATCCCCATCCTGTGCTGGAGCTTGGATCCGAAGGCTGGCAAGAAGTGGACGCTGTACGATCTGGACGACCGTCTGCGCATGCACGGTTGGCAGGTTCCGGCCTATCCGCTGCCTGCGAACATGCAGGACGTCACCTGCCAGCGCATCGTGACGCGTGCCGACCTGTCCATGACCATGGCCGACAAGTTCCTGAAGGACAT
>CASTMW010000161.1 GCA_949450265.1 uncultured Eggerthellaceae bacterium
CACTGAATACAGGCGGTGAATAATCCAAGAGAGCACACTTTTTGAAACATAACCCGACTTTTGCTCTTGACAATGTTCTACTCATATTAAAAAGGTCAGAGCAACTGCAATGCTCTGACCTGCTAGTTTATGGTGGTCGCTACAGGATTTGAACCTGTGACCCCCGCCGTGTGAAGGCGATGCTCTCCCGCTGAGCCAAGCGACCGAAACGGTAATCTATTATAGTGATATCGAAACGATGATTCAAGAGGTCTTTTTCGCGAGCGTCTCAGGGTGGGGCAGTGCCTCGAATGTGTTCGCGAAGATGATCGAGTGAAGGGAACACCACGATGGCCGAAGAGCAGGGCGAGCGCAACGTGCGGGCAGAGCGTCAGGACCTTGATGCCAGCAAAGGGCACGCTAAGCGCACCGCTTCGGCCGACAAGCCGCGTCGGTTCCCTTGGCTGACCAAGAAATTGGTCATCACTATCATCGTCATCTATGTGGCCATCTCAGCGGCGGCGTTTCTTTGGACCACGTTCGTGAGCGGCTGGGGCAACGACCTGTGGATGATGTGGCTCTGGTAGCCCGCAATCCGGTAGAATCCCGATAGGCGATCGCGGGCACAGCGCGAACGCCGTGAACGATACGATTTGCCTCGCGCGATGCAGGCCGTGGCTTTGATAGGGAAGAGGTGTCTCATGGCGAGCGATTCCGATACCTTCCGCAAGCAGCAGGAGATGAGCGATGCAGTGAAGGCCGACCTGGCGGCTCACCCGGGCGCATACACCATGCTCACGGGCGACCGGCCGACCGGGCGGTTGCACCTTGGGCATTTCTTCGGCACCATCATCGAACGCGTGCGCTTGCAGGACGAAGGCGTGAAGACCAACATCGTCATCGCCGACTACCAGGTCATCACCGACCGCGACACCACCGAGCACATCCACGACAACGTGTTGAACATGGTGATCGATTACCTTGCGTGCGGGATCGACCCCGAGCGCACCATGATATTCACGCATTCCAGCGTGCCTGCGCTGAACCAGCTGATGCTGCCGTTCCTGTCGCTCGTCAGTGAAGCGGAGCTTCTGCGTAATCCCACAGTGAAAGCCGAACAGGAAGCCTCGGGCCATGCGCTCACGGGCTTGCTTCTGACCTATCCGGTGCATCAGGCGTGCGACATCCTCTTCTGTAAGGGCAACATCGTGCCGGTCGGGCGCGACCAGCTGCCCCATATCGAGCAGACGCGTCAGATCGCGCGTCGCTTCAACGAACGGTACGCGAAGGTGTTCCCGGAACCGGTGGGTTTGCTCACTGAGAGCGTGCTTCTGCCGGGACTCGACGGTCGCAAGATGTCGAAGAGCTACGGCAACGCCATCAGCCTGTGTGCCACCGAAGAGGAAACGGCCAAGCTGATCAAGAAGGCGCAGACCGACAGCGAGCGCACCATCACGTTCGACCCGGAAGGCCGCCCCGGCGTGAGCGGGCTTCTGACCACAGCGGCGGTCACCACCGGGCGCACCGAGCAGGATATCGCTGCCGAGATCGGCGATGCGGGATGCGGCGCGCTCAAGGCGTACGTGACCGAGAGCGTGAACGCCTATCTGGCGCCCATCCGC
>CASTMW010000162.1 GCA_949450265.1 uncultured Eggerthellaceae bacterium
CACGCATGACGGCAAGTCCTATCTGGATTACGATCCGGAAGAGATCAAGCGCAAGTTCACCATCAGCACCTCCATCGCGCCCATCCCGTTCAAGGATTACAAGATCAACGTGCTGGACACGTCGGGTCACCCGGACTTCATCGGCGATACGCTTGCCACCATGCAGGCAGCGGAGATGGCGCTGTTCGTGGTGGATGCCGTCGCAGGCCCGCAGGTGATGACGACGCGCCTGTGGCGCGAAGCGGAGGACATGCGTCTGTCGCGCGCGGTCTACATCAACCATATTGACCGCGAGAATGCGAACTTCGATGCGGCCATGGCGCTGTTGCATGCGCGCTTCGGAGGGCGGTTGGGTGCCGTCACGATCCCCATGGGCGTCGATCGCGATTTTGAGGGCATCATCGACGTCATCCGCATGAAGGCACGCTACCACAAGGATGGCGGTGCCGCTGAGACGGTAGAGGACATCCCAGCTGAGTACATGGAGGCCGCGCATGCCGCGCGCGAGAAGCTGTGCGATCTGGTGGCGGAGGCCGATGATGACCTGATGATGAAGTACCTGGATGGGGAAGAGCAGCTCACCCAGGAAGAACTGGAGGCGCTGCTGGACAAGGCCATCGCCCAAGAGCTCTTCATCCCTGTGTATGTTGGCTCGACCATCGTGATGCAGGGTGTCGAGAGCCTGATGGACGATATCTGCACGTACTTCCCTCATCCGCGCAGCCATGGTCGGTTCCGCCAGATGTCCGACGGTGTGACCATTCCCATCGATGAGACCAAGCGTCCGAGCGCGTTCGTCTTCAAGACTATCAACGATCCCTTCGTAGGACGTCTGAGCTTCTTGAAGGTGCTCTCGGGCTATCTTGAGCCAGGGATCGAGCTGGTCAACGCGCGCACGGGCAAGAAGGAGCGTCTCGGGAAGATCCAGGTGATGACCGGCAAGGAGCCGATGGATGTGAAGAGCGCGAAGGCGGGCGACATCGTGGTGGTGCCCAAGCTGGCGGAAACGCGCAATGGGGATACGCTGTCGGTGGAAGGTGACATCGCCATCGAACCGCCCGTGCTCCCCGAACCACTGTATCCGGTGGCCATCGAGGCGGTCAACAAGAACGAAGAGGACAAGCTGGGCACGTTCCTAGCGCGCGCGGCTGAGGCCGACCCGACCATCCGCATCCGCCGCGACGACCAGACCCACCAGACCATCCTATATGCCATGGGTGATACGCAGGTCGATATGCTCCTTTCACGCATGCAGGAGCAGGCTGGGGTGGAGGCGAAGCTGGTGGCGGTGCGCATCCCGTATCGCGAGACCATCCGCAAGATGGCCGAGGCGCAGGGGCGCCACAAGAAGCAGACCGGCGGGGCGGGGCAGTTCGGGGATTGCTGGCTGCGCATCGAGCCTTTCCCTGATGGCGGCTATGAGTTCGTTGACGAGATCAAGGGCGGCGTCATCCCGAACGGCCTGATCCCAGCGGTGGACAAGGGCGTACAAGAGGCCATGGCCGAGGGTTTTCTTGCGGGATATCCCATGGTCGACG